>JALOMI010000190.1 GCA_025455465.1 Cyclobacteriaceae bacterium
CGGCTGCAAAGCCATCCATAATCATCACCACTACGGTGCGGTTGCCAATCTCGCGTGTCACAGCACCAATGCCACCGTATTGCCCCGTATTCATGGTGCGGAAATCTTCAATGCGGTCTTCCGGAATGTAATTCGTGTAAGGATCAAGTGTTTCCAGCATAGCATCAATGCCGGTCTGCATCAACCTTCCGGGAACAATCTCCTCCACAAAATTCTTGTTTACCTCCTTATAGACCGCGGCAAACAGGTCGAGGTTTTTAGCGATTTCAAAATAACGGTCGGCAGGTGTGGTAAATGCCAGGGTAAATCCGCTTACCACCACAATCGCCACCAGGATTTTCCAACGCACTGCTAAGATTTTCATACTCTAAGAACTGATTTCTATCCGGAAAGTTACGGTTTTTACATGGATCGCCCGACAGTGAAAGCCGATGAACGGTAGTTTCCGCTGGATGCCATGTAAAAATTCCATCAGCAATACCTTCCGTATGCCTGCTATAACGTGGTAGTACCGGGATGCAGGGATAAACTCAATCTTAAAGATTACAGTAATTACGGAATAGTGAATGAACTTTGTCTGGGCAAAGCCTTTGGCTATAAAAGGGTGCAGAAAATAAAAGTTGAGAAGTCCCTTGAGTAAGTAAAAGGGCTATTCATAAGCAGCAGCATACTTTCTTCCCGCAGTATTGCATGTTAAAGCCTGTTGCTGATAAAACTGTATTGAAATCAAAAAGTATCCGGAAGCTGGATAATTTTCACCACCATGTGGTGAGGATCTCCGTCTTCATCGACCAGGTTGAACTTTACCACCGGGTTATCGCTGGCACTGTCGATTTTAAGTGACTCTATTTTCTTGCCTGTCAGCAGTGATTCTAATGATGGCATTGAATTCACCAGTGCTTGCGCGATGGCGACTTCAAACGGACTTGGGTTATACGAAGGGGTCTTCATGGTTGTTTGTGGATTATTGAATGTATTGACGGATCACGAATCACCAGCGAATCATTGCCGATGCCCAGGTGAAACCGCTGCCGAAAGCGGCCAGGCACAGATTGGTGCCTTCCTTGATTTTACCTTCTGCCCAGGCCTCACTCATGGCAATGGGTATTGATGCTGCCGTGGTGTTTCCATAACGCATGATGTTGTTGTAAACCTGTGCATCGCTGAGTCCCATTTTTTCCTGGATGTACTGGCTGATGCGTAGGTTGGCCTGATGGGGTATAAGTAAGTCAATATTTTCCCGGGTCATGTTGTTGGAGGCCAGAGCTTCGTTGATTACCTCCATAAAACGAACTACCGCGTGCTTGAATACCTGGTTTCCGTTCATCACTACCTTATACGTGGTGGTGTCCAGAATTTGCTCAGGCTGGCGTTCTTCACGCGGTCGGCTGGAGCCGGGGTCGCGTACATAGAGTTCTTCCGCAAAGCGTCCATCGGAGTGGAGGTGGGTAGACAAGATGCCGGGCTTGTCAGAGGGTTGAAGGATGGCAGCTCCGGCACCGTCCGCAAATATTACGGCAGTATTTCTTCCCCGAGTGGTCATGTCAATCGCGGTGGACTGGATTTCGGCACCTACCACCAGGATGGTTTTATACATGCCGGTTTTGATAAACTGATCAGCTACTGACAATGCATAGATAAATCCTGAACAGGCATTGCGGATGTCAAGTGCGCCAATGCTTTCCAGGCCCAGCTCGCGTTGAAGCAACACGCCTGATCCCGGAAAAAAGTAATCCGGTGTGATAGTGGCAAACACGATGAAGTCAATATCTTTTTCGGTCAGGTTCGCCCGTTGCAAAGCCATGCGTGTGGCTTTAGCCGCCATGTTAGCCACCGTGTCTTTGGTGGGGTCAACATACCTGCGCTCCTTGATACCGGTACGTTCTACAATCCATTCATCGTTGGTTTCCATGATGGATGAAAGGTATTCGTTGGTGATTACGGTTTCAGGTACATGATGGCCGATGCCGGCAATTCTGGAATAACGCATAAGGTGAGAATGGTTAAAAACGGGCTGAAGTTAAGTATTTGTTACGGAAAAGCTAATGGGTGTTAGGTGATCGGAAAGTCAGTACTCTGGCTGGCTGAATAACTTTAAAGGGTTAGGAATTAAAAATAACAAACCCGGAACATCATGCAGTTGTAATGCATTACGCTCCGGGTTTTTGAATACTTGTCAATCTATTTCAGGGTAAAACCATCTTCAATGAAGGTGAAAAATCCGTGCTTGAATTCGGTAAATACTTTCTGGAACGCAGAAGCCTCTTCCATGAGGCCGTTATGTTCAGTATAATATTCTACATCCGATTCTTTCGGCTCCTGCAGTATGGCCGCAAGGCGGCTTTCATGCTTCCGTAATTTTTTATGCAGTACGTCTACCAATTCTCCATCATAGTAAGTTATCAGGTTCTGGTAGTGGTCAATCTCCTTCTTGAATTCCACCGTGTTTACCTTGGGTGCATGCTGATCCAGTAAGTTTTGAAAGAAAACCAGTTCACGTTTCCAAAGGGCAGTTGCTGAGAGCCATTCGAGGCTTTCGCGATGCATTCCAATCAAGCTGGGCTGAAGGGTAACTTTTTCGGTGGGTGTTGCTATAGTTTCCATGACGTTAAATAGTTAAGGGTATTACGTACAATTATCTTAGCGAAGTATACCTCTGTTTTTTGCCTTGTCGTATGACAGGAATCACACCATTTAAATGATATAAATCAGGGGACAAAAATCAGGCACTAAGCCTTTTTGCTGCATGCCAGCACAAATACGGGGGAGAGGTTATTCGAAAGTGTAATCCAGTCACCACCGTCATCGAAAGAACAGTAGAGATTGCCGTTATTGGTGCCAAAGGCGATCAGATTGTTCTTCCTTTCCAGGGCCTGGCGCAGAACCAGATCAAAGCAGTGCCTTTCCGGTAATCCTTGCGAAACAGAATGCCACGTTGTTCCACCATCCCGTGTGTAAGCCACCTGTAGCGACAGGCCGGCCGGTATACGCGACAGGTCGCTTTCAGCCGGAACTACCCATGCACGGTTGGGATCGGAATCGTCAATCGCCAGGGCAAAACCATAGACCGGCCACCCGGACTGACCACTGACATTAATCCACGACTGTGCCCCATCAATGCTCTTGAAAATGCCGCAGTGATTTTGCTGCCATAACACATCAGGCTGTTGCCTGCATAGCAGCAGATGATGCGGATCATGACCGACATCGGTGGTTTCGTTGGGAAGATAAGCAGCTATAAGACCCCGGTTACGGGGAATCCAGTGATGACCGCCATCGGTTGTTTCAAAGACACCGGCACTGCTGATACCGATATAAATATGATTGCTGTCGCGTGGATCTACCTGAATGGAATGGATAAAAGGGTAATCTTTTCCGGTGCCGAACCACTGTTGATCATCCAGTCGGCTGGGATGATTCCACAAGGCTTCATTGAGACGGAAGGATTTGCCATAATCATCGCTATAAAACAAACCTCCGGGTTCAGTGCCAACCCACAGTTCATTTAGCCTGTCGGTACCACCTTGTTGCATCACCCAGATCTTCCGTAGCGATGCCGGCTTTCCTGGCCGGTATTCGTAACCCCGGTAGGAGGGTATGTCGGCAACTTCCCATGTTTTACCCTGGTCAGTGCTGTAGTGAAGTTTTTCACCCCAATGACGGTGGGCAAGCGACACCCACCAGGTGCCATTGCGTTCATCAACAAAGATCATAGACACCGGTATGCCGGTAAAAAATACCTGCACAGCAGTGACTTGCCTGTCGGTCAGCTCATAAACGACCAAACCTTTTGATGTTCCTACCAGTAATTGATGAACGGCCATACGTATATTACCCTCCTGAAAGCGCCTGCATGATCATGATCTCATCCTGTTCGCTGACACGGTCACTTAATTCTTGCCGGTCTTTGATCAATTCTCCGCGGATAAAGATGTTGACATGTTTGCGCAACACGCCTGCATCGTCAACCAGGTAGTGCAGTATTCCCGGATAATCGCTTTCCAGTTTTTGCAAGACCTCCCCGATATTTCCGGAAGGCACCGTGGTTTCGGTGAGGTTGGGAAAGAATCGCTTTAGGGCTGAAGTAAACTTAACTCGGGGCATGCAGTATCTTCTATAAGTTTATCCTGAAAGGCAATATATCAATTGCCTGAATACTATAGAACTTGTTTTCCAGCGAGGTTACTGTTCGATTTTGTGGACGAACTTATAGGGTTTGGTCTTATAGCCGTTGTGAAGTAGTCCAACTGTTAATACCTTGAACTTATGATAAAAGAATTTCTTCCGGTAATTCGTCAATGGCACCATGAAAACAAGAAAATAGCCCTCGCTCGGGTAATACAGACCTGGGGTTCTTCACCGCGACCGGTTGGTTCCTGTATGCTGATCTCATCAAACCTGGAGATGTCCGGCTCGGTCAGCGGTGGTTGCGTGGAGGGTGCTGTGCTGAAGGAAGCACAACAGGTTTTTGAAACGGGACAATGCAAGCGGGTTACTTACGGAGTTTCTGATGAAGACGCATGGGCCGTGGGTTTGAGTTGCGGAGGAAAGTTACAGGTATACCTTCAGCCGTGGAATGAGCAGTGGGGCAGTTTCTTGATGGACCATTTGTCTTCAAACCAGGGCTGTGTTATGGTTACGCTACTGGCAGATGGCGTTGATCATACGGAAATACAATCCGGAACTGCAACAGAAAACTTTTCTCAGGGTATTAACGCGAAAGCGGAAGCAGCCTACGCGCAGCGCATTCACCGGACGGTCAGCGTGAATGGTAATGATTATTTTATCCAGGTATTTCCGCCACGTAGCAAGGTCATCATGATTGGTGCCGCACATATTACGGCAGCGTTGCTTCAGTTGGCGCAGGATTTTGACTTTGAAACGATCGTGATCGATCCGCGAAGTACGTTTGCCCGGAATACCACCTTCCGGGTAAAACCTGATCAGCTGGTTGAAAAATATCCTTCGGAAGTGTTAGAGCAAATAGCACTTGATCCCTTCACCTATGCCGTCATTCTTTCACACGATCCGAAAATTGATGATGATGCACTTCAGGTATTGCTGCGCTCGCCAGTGGCCTATATCGGTGCCCTTGGCAGCCGCAAGAATCACGAAAAGCGAATAGCACGACTGAAGGAAAAAGGGTTTACAGAAGAAGAAATTTCCAGGATCAACGCACCGATCGGCATCGACATTCATGCGCAAGGAGCAAAAGAGATTGCATTGAGCATCATGGGTGACATCATACGCGCCAAAAATGAATTCCTGTAATTCACTTAACAATACACAGGAACGAGTTAATTAGACTAACATCTAACGTCTTACGTCTTAAGTCTTACTACTTAAGTCCAATTCATCCGCCTGCCACAGGAGGAATCAGCACAACTTCGGATCCGGATCTGAGCTGAAAACTATCGTACCTGTATTCTTCCCCCACTGCAAATGATAGTGAGCGTAGTGTAGCGAAAGACGGGTACTTGCTGATCAGAATTTCCTTCAGTTGATGAATGGTGCTTCCTTCCGGTATTTCCAGTTCCTGCTGTTTTCCACCAATAATTTCTTTAGCAATTCCGTACGCGACTAGCTTAATCTTCATCTGGCAAAAATACGCATTGATGGTGGATTGAAAAGTGATTTATGATTTCCTGATTGTGTTCAGGAATATTCTTACTGCTTCCCACGCCATTGCGGCACAATCGTAACGTGAAGGAAAATCACGCACAGCAGTAAATGATTTCCATTCTTCGTGGCATGGTTCGGATTTTCCTTTTAAAGTATCCAGGTAGGAGGTGCATAAGCCCATTGCTTCATCTACCGTTTTTCCTTCCAGTGATTTTACCAGCACGGATCCTGCAGCCATCGAAACAGCGCAACCGTAGCCATGAAAATGAAATGAATCGATTTTATTTTCCTTCATTTCCAGAAAGAAATCAAACCGGTCGCCACAAACAGGGTTGTATGCTTTAACCACATGAGAAGGATTTCTGATTTTACTAAAGTGATACGGGTTGGCCTGATGGGCATTGATGACCGGATCGTATAATTTACGGAGATCACTCATGACCAGAATTTCTTCATATCATGTAAAGCTTCCAGTATGCGATCAACATCCTCCTGTGTATTATAAACCGAAAAAGACACTCGTACCGTTGCCGGAATTCCCAGGTAGTCGAGCAGGGTTTGTGTGCAGTGATGTCCTGCGCGCACAGCAATATTTTTTGATGCTAAAAAAGTGGCGATGTCGTGAGGGTGAATATGATCATGGATGAAAGACACAATCGGACTCTTCTCCGGAGCTTCACCAATAATCCGAAATTCTTCCTGTTTTAAGCCAGTTTCAAGACGTAACCGAAGATCCGATAATTCATTAAGCAGGGAATCCACTGATAATGTTTCGATGAAATCAATCGCAGCGGATAAGCCGATGACACCACTGATATTTTGTGTGCCTGCTTCAAGGTGATAGGGATAATCCAACAGAAGGGTTTCATCAAAAGCTACGTGGCGGACGGCCCCGCCACCGAAGTTAAGTGGCCTGATTTTC
>JALOMI010000191.1 GCA_025455465.1 Cyclobacteriaceae bacterium
TTCACCACCCACCTGAGTCCAGGCCAGGCCGGTGACTACACCTGCTGTTTCGTTGCCCTGGTAAAGTTCTTCATCAAAAATTTCTGCCCCCAGCACTTTGCGCACGGTTTCTTCTGTGATCTGCTTGTCGTACGTTTCTTCCATCGCCACTGATTTGGCAACTGAACGCACAATGGTGCCGATCTTTCGCTCGAGGTTACGCACACCCGATTCACGCGTGTACTGATCAATCACTTTAGCAATTGCCTTGCGTGTAAATCGAACATCGGCTGCCTTCAGTCCGTGTTCAGCCAGTTGCTTGGGCACCAGGTGGCGCATGGCAATCTCAATTTTTTCTTCCTGGGTATATCCTGTTATTTCAATGATCTCCATCCGGTCGCGAAGGGCAGGATGAATCGTATCGAGGGAGTTGGCGGTTGCAATAAATAACACCTTTGAGAGATCATACTCTACTTCCAGGTAGTTGTCACCAAACGTGCTGTTTTGCTCAGGATCCAACACCTCCAATAAAGCCGAAGATGGATCGCCCCGGAAATCTGAACGAACTTTATCAATCTCATCCAATATGAATACCGGGTTGTCTGACTGCGCTTTCTTGATGTTCTGCAACACTTTGCCCGGCATTGCGCCAATGTAGGTTTTACGGTGTCCACGGATTTCTGCTTCGTCATGTACACCACCCAGCGACATGCGTACATATTTTCGGTTCAGTGCTTTCGCGATAGATTTTCCCAATGACGTTTTACCAACTCCGGGAGGGCCATACAAACAGAGGATAGGTCCCTTCATATCCTGCTTCAGTTTGAGCACCGCCAGGTATTCCAGGATACGTGTCTTCACTTTCTCCAGACCGAAGTGATCTTTGTCGAGTACTTTACGGGCTCGGTTTAGATCGAAGTTATCGATGGTAAAATCATTCCAGGGAAGTTCGAGCATGAACTCCACATAGTTCATGGCAATCGGGTAGTCTGGTGCAGCCGGGTTGGTGCGCAGCAGCTTATCCAGCTCCTTGTTAAAATGTGTGGCTACCGCTTTCGGCCAGTTTTTCGTTTCAGCCTTCTTTCGCAACGCTTCGATCTCTTTATCAGGTGTATCGTAGCCTAACTCATCCTGCAATACCTTGATTTGTTGTCGTAGAAAATAATCACGCTGCTGCTGATCGATATCGGTATGTACTTTTTTATGAATCTCCTGTTTGAGTTCCAGCATCTGTATTTCGCGCAGCATGAATTGCAGCAACAACGTGCCGCGATCGATGATATTCTGCGTTTCGAGAATGCGTTGCTTTTCAGCAACCTCAACGTTCAGGTTGGACGAAAGAAAATGGATGAGGAATGGTGTGCTCTGAATATTATCAAGAGCAACCTGGGCTTCCTGCGGTATCTCCGGATTCAGTTTAAGAATTTTGAAGGCCGCCTCCTTTAACGATGCAACCAGAGCCTGGGTTTCCCGGCTGTTCAACTCCAGTATAGGCTCAGGCTGAAGTTCAATACGTGCTGTCAGAAACGGATCTTCCTGCACAAACTCACGAATGGCAAACCGGTTTTTACCCTGAATGATGATGGTGGTATTGCCATCGGGCAGCACCAGCATTTTGATAATGCGGGCAATCGTGCCGGTATGATAAATATCTTCTGATGACGGTTCTTCTGCCTGGGCATTTTTCTGGGCCACAACACCAATGATGCGGTTTCCCTGGTAGGCTTTCTTGACCAACTTGATGGACTTCTGCCGGCCTACAGTAATAGGAATGACCACACCCGGAAACAGAACGGTGTTTTTTATAGGAAGAATGGAAACTGCTTCGGGAAGGTCAGAGGCCTTGATGTCGCTATCTTGTTCTGGATTAATTAGCTGGATAAGATCATCGGTCTCATCCTGAACCATCTGTATAGGTATTGCTTTAAACATGTAGTCTGCGTGTCAATTTGACATAGCACGAAGTAAGAATTCGTCTAAATCAGTTATGTGGCTTAGTCGGACAATAGTAGTGCCAAGCAGGTTGTAAAAGAAACGATTTTATTTGAACTTTATCCGGCTTAAAAGAGTACGCTAATCCAGCCACGTTGAAAAAGCAGAATATTAATTATTTACTCGTTTTTTTCCTCTTTTTAGTCATTTCTGCAGTGGCTCAGAAACCTGAAAAGAAATTCCGATCGGGGGGTACTATCCGGTTTAACGATACGCTGACATCATACAGCCAATCTGACATTTTTGATTTCCCGAACATCAACCGGGTTGCCTACTATTCCGATAAAGGGAAGTATCAGAAAATTGAACAGCTGATCGCCCAGCAAAATGAAAAATCACTCTATCCCGCATTACGTGCCTATGTCAAGAACTTCGGCATCGAGAATTTCACCCGTGATGTGGGCATGATCTGGCGCCTGGCCCGTTTGTCGGAAAAGTACGGACCACCCGGTGAATCGCTTTTGTTGTATAAACTGGTACTGAAACATCATCAGCAAGGTATTGACATCAGTAAAGTGCGCCAGGAGTATGATGAGCTTTCCCGCAATGAACGCGACTACTATGTACCACTGGAACAGTACTATGAACTGGTAAATTACCGCAAAGAAATTGATACCCTTCGCCCGCCTCATGGCGTACTGCTGAACATGGGGCTGAATGTGAATTCTACCCGTGCTGACTATGCCCCGACCATCGGCAATGTCGATACGATTCTACTTTTCACCTCGAAACGAAACATCAATCCGATGAACCTGAACCGCACCTATGATGAAGACTTGTTCTTCAGTGTAAGCGATATGGGGTTCTGGAATGAAGCGCAGGAATTCACCACCATCAACACCGAATACAACGAAGGCTCGGCCTGCCTCAGCAAAGACGGTAAACAGCTTTTCTTTGCACGGTGCAACTCGCCCGATTCAAAAGGCAACTGCGATATTTTTGTAGCCGACCTGCTGCCTAACAACCTGTGGGGAAACGTGCGCAACCTTGGCGACAATATCAACACGGTGTTCTGGGATTCCCATCCTTCTTTGTCGCACACCGGAGATACACTCTTCTTTTCGTCAGATCGCAGGGGCGGCTTCGGGCAGACAGATATCTACTATTCTGTAAAAAATAAAAAGGGTGATTGGCAGCCGGCACAAAATATCGGGCCTATCATCAACACCCGTGGGCAGGAAGTGAGCCCCTTCTTTCACCAGCGGTTCCGGGTGCTGTATTTCAGTTCGAACGGCCACCCGCTGAACTTTGGCGATTTCGATATCTATAAATCCTATAAGACCGGAAAGGTTTGGGGAGAACCCAAAAACATCGGCCCCCTGGTAAACGGACCGGGCAGTGAATATTATTTTACCATCGACTCCAAATCGTCATTACTGTACTATGCGCGATCAGAAGATAACACTCCGGCCGATTTGGATTTACATTCCTTTCCCGTACCGATGGAGGCGCAACCCGAAGCCATTGCCCGTCTGAGCGGATCACTCACCAACCGCCAGACCAAGCAACCGATGAAAGGTATTGTATCCATCATCGATCTTGACCAGGGTGTTGAGGTGGCCCCGAAATATTTACGGCCTGACGGTACATTTGATTTCAACCTAATCAATCAGCGCAACTACCTGCTCATTATCCAGGGAGATGATTTCTTCCGCATTGAAGAAATGTTTTTTCTGGAAGGAGACATGGAGATCAACAGGGAAACTGAACCGATCGAAAGCAAGATTGCCTTTAAGTCGCTGGAATTTGAGAGCGGCAAGGCTAACATCCTTCCGTCCATGTATGATGACCTCAGCAAGCTCGGCAACTTCCTGGTGGATCACCCCGGCATGCGTATCACGATCAGCGGACACACCGATTCGGAAGGACGGGCAGATGCCAACCTGCGTCTGTCGCAGGCACGGGCAGATGCCATCCGCGATTACCTCATCAATGAATACAAAATTCAGCCTGAGCGCGTCATCGCCATCGGGTACGGAGGCACAAGGCCGATTGTGGACGAGCGTACAGAAGAAGACCGCAGGTTAAACCGCAGAGTAGAATTCGAGATCGGGCGCATGCCCCGTAAAAACTAAAAGGCCCCGCCATGCAGGCGAGGCTTTTGATATCCTTCTTAGCGTGCGATCAGAATAACTTAATAATATCGTTAGCGAAGATCAGGACCATCAGTGTCAACAAAAAGACCATACCAATCTTCTGTGCTGTTTCAAGAAATTTATCAGAAGGTTTTCTGCGGGAGATCATCTCATAACTAAGGAACATCACATGACCGCCATCCAAAGCTGGTATCGGCAGCAGGTTCATAAAGGCCAGCACGAGAGATAAAACGCCAGTCAATGACCAGAAGCGTTCCCAGTCCCAGGTAGGTCCGTAGGCTTGCATTATGCCAATCGGACCGGAAAGTGATTCGCGCGGTGAAAGCACTCCGGAAATTACTTTTCCAAAAGCTGTTACTTGCACAACCAGTGTTGTGAATGCGCGTTCAGTGCCCAGTGGTATTGATTCCAGGAAACTGTACGTCATGCGCTGCGACATCGCATTGAACATGCCTTCGGTATCAGCGCGGAAACCGATGGCTGACTGTTCGGCAAAGCCTTCATGGAAAGTCAGTATTGAACCGTTGCGCAGAACACTCAGGTGAATAGAATCACCGGCTTCTTTAACAGCTGTGTTCACCTGATCAATGTACTGCACATCACGTCCATTTATAGAGATCAACTGATCACCGGCTTGCATGCCAATGCGTTCAGCCAATGATCCTTTGGCTACCTCGCCTACCACCGCAGGCACGCGGAAGGAAATAAAACTGCCAGCGCCTTCTTTTCGATTGAACTTCTGAATGAAGTCTGCCGGAATCGGTATATCGATCAATTCTCCGTTGCGGTCAACGGTATAATAGGCATTGGTTGACAGCAGTGTTTCCGGTTTCAGAATATCCTGCAGATAATCAAAATTCTTTCCGTTGATGCGGATAATTTTATCACCGGTTTGCAGGCCGATGCTCTCCCCTACCGGTCCGACCTGAAAGCCACCGTTCTGGTTGATGACATCTTTAAGAAAATACATGTCACCGAAGGCAAAGGTCACCCCGATAAAAATCAGAACTCCAACTAACACATTTACAATGATGCCACCCAGCATCACAATGAGTCGCTGCCAGGCAGGCTTGGAGCGGAATTCCCACGGCTGCGGATCTTTATTCATCGCTTCGGTATCCAGCGATTCATCAATCATTCCGGAGATCTTCACGTAGCCACCAAGCGGAATAGCACTGATGGCGTATTCCGTCTCCCCTTTCTTAAAGGATAAAAGTTTTGGCGGAAAACCGATGGAGAATTGTTCCACCCGCATTCCAAAATACTTTGCTGCCAGCAGGTGCCCCATTTCGTGCACGGCTACTAAAATTGAAAAACTCAGCAGCAGCTGAGCAAGCGATACCATCCAGTCCATCAGTTAATCAGTTCTAAAGCTTTAATTCGTGTCAGTTTGTCGGTTTGTACGTAATCTTCCAGCGTTGGATGTGCGATATAGGTTATTTTTTCCAGGCATTGCTCCACGATTTCCGACATGGCAAGGAAACCGATTTTGTCCTGTAAAAATTCAGCTACCGCGATTTCATTTGCCGCATTCAGCACACAGGGCATGTTTCCGCCTCGTTTCAACGCTTCAAAAGAAAGGGCAAGATTACGAAAAGTTTCCATATCGGGCTTTTCAAAAGTGAGAGCCGGGTAATTGGCAAAATCAAAGCGGGGAAAATTGTTCCTAAAACGATCCGGGTACGTGAGGGCAAATTGAATCGGCAAGCGCATATCGGGCAGACCGAGCTGGGCTTTTATGGAGCCATCCTCAAACTGTACCATGGAATGAATGATGGATTGAGGATGAACCACCACCTCTACCTGCTCCGCATTCAAACCGAAGAGCCATTTGGCCTCAATTACTTCCAGGCCCTTGTTCATCAGTGAGGCCGAGTCGATGGTAATCTTGGCCCCCATTGACCAGTTAGGGTGCTTAAGCGCCTGTGCCTTAGTGACCTGCAGTAACTCATCACGCTTCCTGCCGCGGAAAGGGCCGCCAGATGCCGTGAGTATTATTTTCTCAATGGGATTGTGAAACTCGCCAACCAGGCATTGAAAAATGGCAGAATGTTCTGAGTCCACGGGAAGAATCTGAATACCCTTTTTACGCGCCAATTCAGTAACCAACTCACCGGCTACGACCAGCGTTTCCTTATTGGCCAAGGCGATATGCTTGCCGGCTTCTATTGCTTTGATGGTCGGTTTGAGTCCCGAATAGCCAACTAATGCTGTCAGTACAATGGTAATGGATGGCCATTGAACAACTTCTGCTAATGCTTCATCACCTGCATAAACTTTGATTCCGTTCGGAACCAGTGCGGATTTTACTTTTTGGTACTGAGATTCATTGCAAATTACGACTGCCTCCGGCCGGAAACGCAACGATTGTTCAATCAGCAGATCGGCATTATTCTGAGCTGTAAGCACTGCTACGCGGAATTGATCGGGATAGGATTGTATCAAATTAGGCGATATCAAAGGTCGCAAAAATAACAAATTCCCATGGTTTTGGTTTCGTAACATCATTTTCACAATAATACTTAGCTAATTTTCTAACTGACATTTGACCATTTACCGTGTCAGTCGTATAAGCACCAAATTTCTGCATGGATAAGGATTCAGAACAAGCCTTGATCAACCAATCTGCGAAGGGAGACGCTATTGCTTTTCGGAGATTGGTTGAGGACTCGCAGAATTTTGCACTGTCGATAGCCTATAAATTCTTAAACAACATGGCTGATGCTGAAGATATTGTTCAAGAGGCTTATATAAGAGTATGGAAGAATTTACACCGCTATGATCATGATTTCCGGTTTAAAACCTGGCTTGGGAAAATCATTACCAACCTGTGCCTGGATACAAAGAAGTCATCTTACAGGAAGATGCTCATCAATCCTGTGGATGTTACAACTACGCAAAGTGCAAGTGATGCCAATGAAACCGGAAGGCAACTTGAACACGAGGAGCTTAAAGAAATCATTCACAAACTGGCTGCTTCGCTAACTGAAAAACAACGTGCCGTTTTCATCCTGCGTGATCTCCAGCAACTGGAACCTGATGAGGTTTGCACGATACTGGCTATGAGCGCAGGAAATCTGAAAAGCAACCTCTACTATGCCCGCATGAAGATGAAAAACCTGCTTGAAGAGTATTACAATGAAAAGAAGCGTCTTTCAATGGATCCAACACATTAATCGACTGATATGAACTGCAATCATTATCATAACCTGATGTACCTGAAGGCTGAACTTTCTGAACAGGATTTACTATCCCTTCAGCAGCATCTGGCAACCTGTACATCCTGTACTCAGCTTGCATCAGAGGTTCGTTTATTCCAGGAAAGAATGAACAGTATTGCCAGCCAGGAAGTTAAACCAACTAATGCTGCAGCGTTTACAGCATCGATTATGGCAGCGGTCCAAGCGCAGAAATCCGGAACAACCATACATGTCCAGGTGATGAACTGGCTCCAGAAAAATATTCTGCGCTATTCGTTGGCCACAGTTTCGCTTTTTCAGATTATTTTCTTCAGCATAGAATTTCAAAATACGCGGAATCATGCTACTGGGCTGGATTTCCCGCAATCCAACGCTGAGGTTATTCTAGACTCGGAGATGATACACGATAATCCAGCGGAACGAAAACAACATACATCTGGCTTTGCTGCATGCAAAACTCCCTTTATGGAGCGGCTGGCTTACCTCGAATGTCTTAAAAGTAAATATTCTTCCACCTCATTATAACCATTATGAAATCGATACTGTATCCTGCCGTCCTGCTTATTGGCCTGTTATTATTCTCAGCCTGCGAGAATCAGGTTACCATGAAAACACTGGTTCAGGAGGACGGATCATTGGAAAAAACAATCATCCTTGAAAAGACAGGCCTGCACCAGGCGGAAGAAAATATGTTCGGAATCAATGAACAAACCGGATGGACCGCACAGGTTATAAAACTGGATAGCGGTGATGATAAATACCGCATCGAATTCAAAAAGAATTTTACCTCCGTTGATGAAGTGAACCTGGAACTTGATCGGGAAACAGATACTCTTTTCAGAATCCATTCAACGTTTGAAAAACAGTTCCGCTGGTTTTATACCTATATCCGGTACAGCGAGACCATTCGACCCATCAATCGATTTAAAATAATCGCCACGGACGACTACTTTAACCGGGAAGACCATGCATTTATCGACCGGCTTCCCGGTGAAGGTACACCCATATCGAAAGCTGACAGTGTGTTTCTTGAAGTGTTGAATGGTAAAATGACCGAACGTTTTGTTGATATGGCCATCTACTATGAGATAAATGAAATTCTTAATGAAGTGGCCCATCGCAATAATCTTGACAAAAAATGGCTGGATACCCTAAAGAATAATCTTGATTTAGCCAGTGATATCGTTGAATCATTTAAAGGAAACAAAGAAAATAATAAGTTTCAGCAGGTAGTGGATAGCCTCGTGCTTAATAATCCTAAAGCAGAAAAAGATATAGAAACATTAGCCAGTGAATTGGAAAATCGCAGGGACTTCATGGGCTCTGCGTATTATACATCGTACAGAATTGAAACTCAATTGCCCTGGGAAATCAGTTCGAGCAATGCCGATTCAATTTCGGGCAACACCTTGATTTGGCGCCCTTTGGCTACAAAATTTGCCATTAAACCCTACACCATGTATGCGGAAAGCCGGCAGCTGAACCTGTGGGCTGTAGTTATTTCTATAGTCATAGTAGCCAGCACAGGTTTTGTTTTTCTACGCAAACCTAAACCCTGAAGCGAGTCAGTTCACCGGCTATCGTGCGGTCATTGGAAAGACGTGGCACTTTATTCTGACCACCAAGCTTGCCTTTCGACTTCATGTACTCGATAAAACTGTTCGGCTTGAGCGGTGAGATCACCAGTGTCCGTAAAATATTTCCCGCGATCAGATCATCGTAATACACATTAAGCGAGCGTAAATGCTGATCCAGAGTCAGTGCGAAACGCTCCGGATTATCAGGCTTACGTGCGAACTCAATAAACCATTCATGATAAGGCATGCCTTCAGCCGGAGTTACCTGAGGGGCTACCGTGAACTCGGTTAATTCCACTTCAGGAAATTGCTCCATCGTCAGCCGCAAGGCTTTCTCCACTTCTTCTCCGATTACATGCTCGCCAAAAGCCGAAATAAAATGCTTGATCCTGCCGGTAACCAACAGCTTGTAGGGATTTTTCGAGATGAACTTTACGGTATCGCCAATGGAGTAGCCCCACAACCCGGCATTGCTGTTAATAATGAGGGCGTAGTTCTTTCCCAATTCCACCTCTTCAATACTCAACCGCGGAGGGTTTTTCGTGAAGTATTCTTCGGTCGGAACGAATTCAAAAAACATCCCGTTATTCAATAACAACAGCAGGCCGGGGTCGTACTGTGAATCCTGGTAAGCGATGAATCCTTCCGAGGCCGGATAAGTTTCTATGGAATCCACTTTCTTACCAATGGATTCTTCCAGCCTCACGCGATAGGGCTCAAAATTTACACCGCCATAAACGAAGACGGAGAAATCAGGAAACACATCCTTGATGCGTTTACCGGTGCGCGCTTGAATGCGATCGAAATACATCTGTACCCAGGGCGGTATGCCGGAAATCAAGGTCATCCGTGCCTGAAGGGTCTCATCGATGATACGCTCGAGCTTTTCTTCCCAGTCTTCAATGCAGTTCGTTTTATAGGATGGTTTCTGATTGGTGCGCAGGTATCCGGGCACCAGGTGGTTGGAAATACCGGAGAGCCTGCCGGTTTTAATGCCGGCTATATCTTCCAGCTCCGGACTGCCTGATAAAAAAATCAGGTTTCCATCCAGAAAGGCGGCATTGCCGGTTTCATGAACATACGCCAGTGTAGAATTGCGGGCACTGATAAAATGGCTGTATTTCGATTCATTGGATATGGGTATATACTTGGTGCCGGAGGTAGTGCCGGAGGTCTTGGCCAGGTAGGCCGGTTTTCCTTTCCATAAAATATCCGGTTCACCGGTAAGCATTCGCTCGATATACGGCTTCAGGTCTTCATAATCTCGTACCGGCACCAGCTTTTTGAAATCATCATAAGAATGAATGCTGCTGAAGTGATGATCACGGCCGAATACTGTTTTTCCGGCTTCATTGATCAGGTACTTAAAGGTGTTATGCTGCACTTCTCCGGGCATGGACGACCATCGTCTGGTCTGTGCTGCCACATATGCGGCAAACGGCCTGGCCATTGCTGAACGAATACCCATGATGCGTAAAAGTAATGACGAATGATGAATTAACGAGGATGAATCTATTCCGGTGGAAATGCGTTCATGGAAGTGACAAAATTGCGGGGTATTGAAAAAAGTAATAATGGTTCGACTTTTGTTAATTGCACAGCATCATGCTAACGGATTTATTTGATTATGGGAAAGTTTATTAAGACCGGCATCATCGGCTTCCTGGCCGGCATTGCCGGGGCATACACCTTCAACCTGTTCATGGCTCCTGCCGATGCCGATCAGGTTATACCAAACCAGGCCTTTACCCAGGTGGCGTACGACTCACCAGCTGTTTCTTCGGAATTGCCGGAAATAAACCATCCCGATTCCCAGTCTGAGTTATCTGACTTCAGCATGGCCGCCAACAAAGCAATTCCCAGCGTGGTCTATATCAACAGTATTTTCAAAGGGGCATCCTATTCGATGTTCGACTGGTTTTTTGGTGGCGGGGCAGCAACACAGACGCGCGTTAGCAGCGGGTCGGGTGTCATCTTCACCCGCGATGGTTACATCGTGACCAATAACCATGTGATTGAAGCAGCTGAGAAGATAGAAGTAATGTACAATAAAAAAGTCTACCCGGCAGAATTGATTGGCACAGATCCATCAACTGACCTTGCGGTTTTAAAAATTAACGAATCCAACCTTCCGGCAATAACCCTCGGTTCATCGAAAAACCTGCAGGTGGGTGAATGGGTGGTTGCTGTAGGAAATCCGTTCTCCCTGTCATCCACGGTTACTTCCGGTATCGTCAGCGCCAAAGGGCGCAGAATCGGTATCCTCGAAGGAAAGTTTCCGATTGAATCATTCATCCAGACTGATGCAGCCATCAACCCAGGCAACAGCGGTGGTGCCCTGGTCAATAAATCTGGTGATCTTGTAGGCATCAACACAGCTATACTTTCCCGCACCGGCAGTTACACCGGTTATGCATTTGCTGTGCCGGTAGACATCGCCAAAAAAGTTTTCGATGACCTGGTGAAGTACGGCATCATCCAGAAAGCCCTGTTTGGAGGCAATGTGATTGAATACAATTTTCAGAATGCACAGAAATACAAGCTGGATACGGATATCGATAATTTTAAAGGTGTTCTCATCGAAAGTCTTGAAAAAGAAGGTCCAGCCTTCAAAGCCGGCCTCAAACCGGGTGATGTCATTATCCGCATCAATAATACTGAGGTG
>JALOMI010000026.1 GCA_025455465.1 Cyclobacteriaceae bacterium
ATTTTAGGAATTTTAATCAATCAATCTCCCAATCATCAAATAATTCTGAGCGGGAGACGAGGCTCGAACCCGCGACCTGCAGCTTGGAAGGCTGCCGCTCTACCAACTGAGCTACTCCCGCATTCATTAATCGATTGGTTGATTTTTCTTTTCATGATTTTCACATCACCCAATCAACATATTCGCCAATCAACCAATGATCTGTGGGGGAAATAGGATTCGAACCTATGAAGTCATAAGACAACAGATTTACAGTCTGTCCCAGTTGGCCGCTTTGGTATTCCCCCTTTTGGTTACCGGAATCACGGACAGCGGACCTGTTGATTCCGGGTTAAACATGTCGAAGAACTGCTTTTAAAAGCCAAAGAACAGATTCACCACCCTATGGTTTTAAAAAATCGGAGTGCAAAATTATACGGTTTTTTGGTTTAGACAAACAATTTCCAGATCCAGTGAAATTATTGTAACCCCTTGAAACGGAGGATTAAAGGATGGCTATGTCGCGGATGATAAAGATTTTCTCAGTTCGGCTGGCAATGGGCGTGCCCACTAACTTATCCCACGAAGCAACTATCCTGGCCTCATCATAGCGGGAGTCCAGGTTATACCGATTGAGCATATCCCGGATACCTTGCCCGATCGGGATGAATTCATCATTTGACCGCCTTTTACTCACCACACATTGATTTTGCCCTGTTCAACCCTAAATAACTGAGCCTCTACAGCTAATGCCTTCAATAATGCCCTTGTTCGTTCCGGCCTGGCATCGGTGATAAATAGCTGACCTTGGTTGTTTCGCGTTACACTGGACACAAGCCTCTCAATTCGTTCGTCATCCAATTTATCAAAAATATCATCCAAGAGCAGAATGGGGCTAAATCCATCATACTTCCGGATAATCTCTACCTGTGCCAGCTTAATGGCTACCAAAAAAGATTTCTGTTGACCTTGCGAACCCAGCTTTTTCAAGTCCCCATGAGCAAATTCAAAATGGAAGTCGTCACGGTGAACTCCGAAAGTGGTGCGTTCCAGTGCCAGGTCTTTCCGGTAACTGCCTGCCAATCCCTCTGAAAAGGTTGTTTCATGCAAATACGACCGGTATGTTAGCCTCGCATTTTCCTCAACACCAGCCAGGTGCCGGTAACACTGATTAAAGTACGGGAGGTACTCTTCCGTAAATGCTCTTCTCCTTATATAAATTAGGTTGCCCCGCTCTGCTAACTGCATATTGTAAGATTCCAATAAGGTTTCATCTCCAAAACCACGCTCAGCAATGAGTTTCAACAAGGCATTTCGCTGTTTCAGGGCATGCTGGTAGACCATCAGGTTCTCCAAATAGGTGTGGTCAACCACGGAAATCATCTGATCGAAAAAGCGCCTGCGGGCTTCGCTGCTTTCTTTCACCAGGTCTATATCAGCCGGTGAGATCAGCACGACCGGGTATTTGCCAATGTGGTCGCTCAAACGATCATAGTCGATACCGTCTTCCTGGAATACCTTTTTTCGTTCAGCCTGAACCTGGCAAAGTATCTCATGGACAGCATCCTTCATCACGAATTTTCCCCGGATCGAGAAAAAATCAGTACCGTACCGGATATTCTGAGAGTCTGCGTTGCTCTGAAAGCTTCGTGTACCCGAAAGGTAATATATAGCATCCAGCAGGTTGGTCTTTCCGCCTCCGTTGAGCCCCACCAGCACATTGAAACGTGACGGAAACTCCAACCGCAGGGCTTCATAGTTCCTGAAATTTATTAGCTTAATTTCCTGCAAATGCACGTATCGCTACCGTTTAATCAGTTAACATTTTTTAATCAAAAAGTTGGTGGCTTGGGGATTGACTGTTTGTACGCTATTTTCGCAGTCCAATTAACCAATGGAATATGTCCACAACCACCAAAGCTAAGAAAAGCGAGGCCAGCGCAAGCAAGGAGACGGAATTTTCAAAAGAGACTTACCTGTACTGGTACGAGAGCATGTTGCTGATGCGCAAGTTTGAGGAAAAAGCTGGGCAGCTTTACGGGATGCAGAAAATCAAAGGCTTTTGCCATCTCTATATCGGGCAGGAGGCTTGTGCGGCAGGTGCGGTAACAGCACTGAAAAAAGGTGACAAGTGGATTACTGCCTACCGAGATCACGCCCATCCGCTGGCATTGGGCACAAGCCCGAATGCGGTGATGGCCGAACTCTACGGCAAAGAAACCGGATGCTCCAAGGGCAAAGGCGGGTCCATGCATATTTTTGATAAATCTGTAAACTTCATTGGCGGTCATGGTATTGTTGGTGCCCAGGTGCCGCTCGGTGCGGGTATTGGCTTTGCCGAGAAATACAACAAGACCGACAATCTTTGTATCTGCTATATGGGTGATGGTGCCGTGCGTCAGGGCGCTTTCCACGAAGCACTTAACCTGGCCATGTTGTGGAAACTGCCGGTGATCTTTGTAATTGAAAATAACGGTTACGCCATGGGAACCTCCGTTCAGCGTACCTCTAATGTTCACGAACTTTATACCCTGGCCGAATCGTATGATATGCCTTCTGAGCCGGTTGATGCCATGAAGGTAGAGGAGGTTCATCGTGCTGTTGCCCGTGCTGCCGAACGGGCGCGCAGTGGTGAAGGCCCCACCCTGCTCGAATTCAGAACCTACCGTTACAAGGGTCACTCCATGTCTGACCCGCAAAAGTACCGTACCAAAGATGAGGTAGAAGAATACAAGCAGCGCGACCCGGTGGAAGTTGTTCGTAAAACCGTTCTGGACAACAATATGGCCACCGAAAGCGAACTTGAGATCATTGATAACCGAGTGGCAGCTCAGGTAGAAGAAAGCGTGCGTTTTGCGGAAGAGTCGGCATTCCCCGATCCGTCTGAAGCTATGACCGACATCTATTATGAGCAGGATTACCCCTTCATTACTGACTAAGGCTAGCTTTGTTTAATATTGACTAATTAGTACTTTTGCGCCCCTCCCGGAAGGGCTTAAATAACTATCCGGGACAAATTTTTACAATCGATGGCCAAGAAAAAAGAAACTGAAGAACTGCTGGAGAATCCTGAAGTGCTGGCAGAAAAGCTGGAGGGTGCAGAGCAGTGGGTTGAACAAAATCCCAAAATCGTTTTCGGAGTGGTGGGCGCCTTATTGCTGGTAGCAGCCGGCTATTTTGGCTTTACCTACTACGTCTCAACCCAAGATGCACAAGCCCAGCGGGAGATGTTCCAGGCGATCTATTATTTCGAAGCCGACAGTCTTTCCCTGGCGTTGAATGGTGACGGTAATAACCTCGGCTTCATCGACATCATTGACGAATATAAGTTTACTGATGCCGCCAACCTGGCGCATTTCTATGCCGGTGTTGCGTTTCTGAAGCAAGGACAGTTCGAAGCCGCCCGCTTGTACCTGAAAGACTTCAGCTCTAAAGACCTGCTGGTACAGGCCCGTGCCTACAGCCTGATTGGCGACTCATACATGGAAGAACAGAACTATGAGGAAGCCGCGACCTTTTACAACAAGGCTGCCGGCTATAAGCCCAACAAGTTCTTTACCCCTGCCTACCTGATGAAAGCTGCCCTGGCTTACGAGAAGCTTAATCAAAACAATAAGGCCATTGAAGCTTACGACAAAATCATCAACCAGTATTGGGAATCTGCAGAATACCAGAACGCGCGCAAGTACAAAGCGCGCCTGGAGTCGAATTCCTAATGGATTAAAAAAACTAACTTTAAGGGGATAGACAACTATCCCCTTTTTGTTTTACACCAAACAACTCGCTGATGGCAGGACCACTTACTACCGGAAAAATAACATCACGCATTGACCTCTCTGTAACACGCTTTGCTATTATCGTGGCCGAGTGGAATGAAGAAATCACTGAAGCGCTATATCACGGTGCCGTCTCAAGCCTGCTGGTTCATGGTGTGAAGAAAGAAAACATCATCCGTAAAAATGTACCCGGCACGTTCGAACTTTCGCTGGGTGCCCAGTGGATGGCAGAACGCGAAGGCATTGATGCCGTGATTTGCTTAGGTTGTGTGATCCAAGGAGAAACGCCCCACTTCGATTACATCTGCCAGGCGGTTTCTTATGGCCTCACTGAAGTTGGACTGAAAACTGGTAAACCGGTAATCTTTGGTGTATTGACTACACTGAACAAGCAACAGGCGTTTGATCGTTCCGGAGGAAAGTATGGCAATAAAGGCGAGGAAGCAGCACTGACAGCGATTAAGATGCTGAGCTTCTGATCGTATGTTAATCTCTCTTTTTTCTGAAGTTAACGAGAGAAAAGGAAATATGGTTCATGCAACCGTACCGATCAGAATAAGATCTTACCTCAGGTAAACAGATGATTCTTTTCCCAGCACCACTTCCACATGGTCATTGATAGTCGTGGCTAACTGATAGCCGGTGAACATCGGGTAGATGGGAAAATTCGTGTGGCTGCGGTTCACCAGCACCGCGGTTTCAATTTTCTTTACTTCGGTGCTCAGAAAAGGTTTCAGTCCGAAGGCAAGCGTGCGCCCCGTGTTCAGTACATCATCCACCAGCACGATGCTTTTCTTACGAACGTCTTTAATTTCGCAATCGAGCGTCACCTCACTTTGCTGTGGCGCCTGCTTGTCAAGGGTAACCTTCACCAAGCGGATTTCAGCGGGTGATATCGCTTCCAGTTCCTTCGTCAGCATTTTGGCGAGCACGTACCCTTGTCCGTCAATGCCGGCCATGATGATTACTTTCTCGCGGAAGTTCTCTTCATAAATTTCGAAGGCCATCCTGCGGATTTTCTGCTTCACCTGGGCCTGGTCAAGAATGCGCGTGCGTTCTGCTTCCATATCAGTTCGGAATCGGAAGTACCTTGCTGTCCTTCATCGTGGAAAGAATCACCATCGACTGCAGGCTGTCTACCACTTCAATATTGGAAACTTTCTCGAGCATGAGCTGCTGATACGCGGCAATGTCGGCACAGACAATCTTAAGGATGAAGTCACCCGATCCGGTGATGTGATGGCATTCAATCACCTCCTCCACCAGTTCAATGGCCTTCATGAATTTGTCAATATTTTCTTTGTTGTGACCCTTCAGCGTTACCATTACAAACGTACTGACACCAAGCCCCACGGCTGCAGGACTGATCACTGCATGGTAACTCTTAATTACCCCGGCATTCTCCAGTTTGTTTACACGCTCCAGGGTTGGGGCCGGAGAAAGGCCTATTTCCTTGGCCAGCAAAGCGTTGGTGATGTTCGAGTTGCGCTGCAGCAACTCGAGGATTTTGCGGTCGGTGTTATCCAGTTTGATTGTTTTCATGAATTGATACAGTGATAGGGTAATACAAAAATAACGTAAAACCGCGGTTTCGGATATACCGCTGAAAACAATCCTGTCAGTTGGCGCGCACCACACGGAAGGTATAGAATCCACCCTCCTGCCGGATCTGCACCATATACATACCTTGCTTCCAGCCTTCCGTGCTGAACCGGATGGAATTCAATCCGGTTTGGGATAGACTGTTGACTTCTTCCATGATTTGTCCCAGCGCATTGAGGATGGTGATTTGCGTGTTGACCGGATTGCGGGCAATCCATTGCACAATCAGCTCCTGTGAACCGCTTACCGGGTTGGGATATGGATCGAACACCACCACCGGATTTTCAAGGGCTGTGCAAAGTTGATTGTCGGATGGATTATCATCGGCAATTTCTGCTACCGCACAGATAAAACCCAGATTACCGGCAGCGGGCAATTCAAACCCGGATACATACCGATAGGCCTGGCCGGGCAAAATCGTCTCATTAATATAATCGCGGATGACCACGCCCTCCGGTAAATCGAAACGCACAGGTAATTGCATCAGCGGTACGTTGCTGTCATTACTAACAGTTATAGCCGGACGAAAGGCGCCACCGGAAGCAGGCAACAATTCCAGGCTATTCAACGAAACTGCATATACGGGAATAACCACCTGAACCGATTTGGTGATTGTGCTTACACAACCGAGTGCATTTGCAGCGGCCAGGCTGACTGGATAATCCCCGAGTGTTATATAAGTAAATGAAGGTGATGTCAGTGTGCTGGAAGAATTAAGCGCATCACCGAACTGCCAGAGAAAATTGTTGGCTTGTGCCGAACGGTTTGTGAACTGCACGGTTAACGGTGGGGCGCCAAAAGATGGATTGAACGTAAAGTCTGCAGCTGGCGCAGAAGTGATCAACACATTTCTGGACGTTGAATATTGACATCCATTTTGTGTAGCGACATCCAGGCGCACATTGTAGTTACCGGTATTATTAAATGTAAATACCTGCGGATCATTACTACCGCTACCCACGCCTACGATCGTCCACAAGCGGCTGGCGATTGGATCAGCAGCATCTGATGTTATGTCATCAAAAGCCGTCTCCTGCAGCACGCATGGTTTGAATGCACTGAAGTCAGGCACTAATGCATTGGGTATAAGTACTGACCGGTTAAGTGTGGCAATACATTTATTCTGATCCTCCACCGTCAATGTAATCAGTTTGCTGCCGGGTGTGCTGAATCGATACTTGATTTGCGGATCGGTAAACGAAGAATTCTCGATGCGCCATTGTCTTGAGAGGATCGTTCCCTGCGAAACATCGGTAAACGTTATTGGCCGATCAACACACAGTGAAGAAGCGGAAAAATCGGGTACCGGAGAGCGTGCTATGGCAATTGATTTCTGTAATGTACTTGTACACCCAAAATTAGTAGACACCGACAATGACACCGCATAATCACCTGCCTCACCATATGTATACTGCGGATTGCGCTGGGAGGATTGTCCCTGCCCGTCACCGAAATTCCATTGCCAGCTACTCAGATTACTGTCGAATGGATTGGGTGTAAGATCAGTGAATTGCGTTGGTAAGCCATTGCACGAAAATGGCGGCAAGGGTAAGGAGAAGTTGACCTGGGGCCTGGAATAAATAGGGATAGTCTTTGTCGAGGAATTGATACATCCGGCATTATTGGTAGCAGTTAACGTTACATCATAATTCCCCGCGTTCGAATACGTATGTGTTGTGTTGGAAAGTGTTGAAGATTGTCCATCTCCGAAATTCCATAAATAATCTGTTACAATGCCGGTTGTCGCATTGGTAAAGTCAACGGATGATAATTCGCACTGACCGATTTGACTGAATGAAACGGCAGGGCCTTCAAAAACATTACTAATCAACTGATTCACATCATTACTGCATCCAGGAATGGACACCGATAGTTGAATTGAGTGATCACCGGATTGACGAAATGAATAGATCAGGTTACGATTAACCGAAACCATATCATTGTTTACATACCATCGGTAGGTTAAGTTCCCATCATACTGGTCTTCAGTGCTATTGATAAATGCAAGTTCATTGTTCGTACACACAATGCCCGCTGGTAAATTAAATGAAGGAATAGGGGCCGAATAAACCCGAATTGTTCTCCTGATAAAATTTGTACAGCCATTATCTGATTTCACTGACAGCTGGACATCATAATCTCCTGCTGCCGGGTACTGGTGTGTAGGTGATGCCAATGATGATGTTGTTAAATCGCCAAATGTCCATGCCACTTCCATTAAAGGCTGATCGGATAGTGGTGAAAAACCTATCAGGCTATCCAGACATATTCCTTCCTGTTCAAAATCGATCGATGGAGAACTCGATGCCGTAACAGTAATCGTTCTGGTCTTTCGGTAGATGATTCCCCCAAGTGAGGTTAACAGGGAGACATCCTTAACACCCGATGCGGTGAATTGAATGATCGGTGAATAGTTTCCGGCAAAAGAAGCAATGTTTACATCCCGGCATGTCTCAAAGGATAGTATTCTTAAATCCCTTGTTCCATTCGAAAAGGTTAATGCATACCAGTTACCTCCATTATAAAATAAGTTCAGGGCCAGTGATTGATTAAAGTTACCCAGTACATCAGTTCGCTGTACTGAACTTAATCCTACACCGCGGCTAAACTGAATTCGGTGCAACTCCCCTGCCGCAGTAATAACCATCATCAGAGTTTCTTCTCCCCAGGTTTCCATTTCCAGTTTTACCGGGTTGACAATTACCGGTAACAACGAAGTAATTGTAGTAACAACTGGAGGTTGATTTAATCCGTTAACAAATGACACAGCATGAAAGGCGCCATTACTGAATGATCCGACTACCGCGCGCCATAAACCATCGGCAAACAGTTTTAAACTGAAGCCGTAAGGATTACCGGCTCCGATCAGCGAAAAGGAGGTTACGGACTGCGGCTGATTCGTAATTGATTCACCCAAACGGGCCATAACCAGGTTGTTACCCGAAAAGTTGACAACCCCAAGGTAGTATGATGAATTTTCCCAGGCCAGTTCGAGCTCAATCGGAATATTCAATTGGCCGGAAAAATTCAGTTCTGTTATGGCTGGAGAATTTTCAACAGTAACACCAAAATCAAGGCGGTACAGTCTATTATTCCCGGAACTTGCTAAGAAACCATACCATTGATTATCTGCCTGAATTAACTTAAAACCCTGGGGTGATACTATCGGATAACCTGTTGGCAACAAGACAGGCTGTGCTTCAGGAATGTTCGCCAGATCATTACCAAAGGTCAGCCGGTAAAGTATTCCCGAGGCGCGGTCAATCAGCAATGCAAAGTATCGGCCATTACTGTTGATGACCTGAATGCCGGCTATCTGATCAAGAGCAGCTAACCGGTTAACCTGAATAAAACTAACAGCTTTGGTCAGTTCACCTTCACAAAAATCCCATAAAAAGTCACCGTTTATACCCGTTGAACTATTAACCGGTTGAAGACGCTCATTAATGCAGGCATCTGGTTGAACATTAAAATCCAGTGTTTGCGCAAAGGTTCCAAAGGCAACTAAGATAACAGCAGGCAGCAAAATTCTTTTTATCACTTTCATGCCTATAACCACTTCAGTCCCGAATTACTTCTTCATAGATTCCTTTCAGGCGCATCGAAGTCTGTTCGATGCCGAAACGTTCACGGCTAACCGCTTTCGCACGATGGCCAAGACGATAACGAAGTTGTTCATCTCTGCCTAAACGATACATGGCTTTCGCCATAGCTTCGGTGTTTCTGTTCTCCACCAGTAAACCGGTTTCATTGTCGTCAACAATCTCAGCAGGACCTCCGCAGTCTGTTGCAATTAATGGTCTTCCCCAAAATAACGCCTCCAGACAGGTTATTGAAAATGACTCCGCCTCAGAAAAATTCAGAACGGCATCAGCCCTCTTGTATTCCAGCTCCGTATCATCCGAAAAAGATTGCCATTCTACACGGTCATCTATTCCTAACTCCCGTGACCGTAATATCAACCGCTGTCTATATTGTTGATTTTTTTTCAAACCCATATCACCCCCAACAAAGCGAAGGCGCCAGTTCGGAAGTTTCTGGGCCACGGCAGAGAATGCTTCAAGGGCATAATTTTGACCCTTGCCGGGAATATAATTGCCGAGATATAGGAAGGTATAATCATTTTTCGATCCATTTTTCAGTAGTTGAGGCGGATGACTTTCACTTATCGGAAGCTCATTCGGTACACAAACAATTTTTGAATCTTCCGGCAACAGCGATTGCAAAAATTTTGGGACTACAATAATCCGTTTAGCCCAACGACTGTGAAGGAAAAACCAGCACTTATATAAAAAGGATGGAAAACCAATGGGCAAAAATCGGATATGGGTAATATACGGTAAATGACCTCCGCTCAGTTTATAAAACACCGGTATAAGATTATAAAGGTCATTCGAATGAATCATGGCTATATTCTCCCGAGACACAATCCTGTGTATACTGATCGTATTGCTGATCAGAACAGGAAAATAAAACAGAATTGACACTATGCTTCTGCTTAATTCCCGCATAGGCAATTCATGAATTTCTTCAAACCCAAAGCGCCTGATCAGATTTTTTGCTTGACTATTTGATGGAATAACGAATACAAAATCAAAATACGATTTTAGATCATATGACAGCCGCACAATGGATTTCAAAGCCCCGGTTACATGAACGCTGTTTTCCAAAATCAAAATCCGTTTACGCCCCGTCATACTATTATCAGCTGAAGCTTATTATTATGGTAAATCAGATAGCTTCCATAATGCCAGCGATTTATCCCTGTAATCTCCCGCTTCATCTTCCCTGATAAATAGAATAGGAGCTGGAAAATTAAACGGAGCGGCCTGTAAGTTAACCGGGCGCCAGTTACCGGTAACAATGTTGAAGTTTTTATGCTGCGGAAATGATGTGGTCAATAAATACAAGGACTGGCTCTTTTTCAGATTGTTGATAGCAGCCTGTATGTCTGCATAAGACAAATGAACAAAACAATCCCGGCAAAAAACAAGATCAACCGATGGTAATGGATCTCTCACCAGATCGCCCAATCGGAAATCATAGCCTGAATTTTCGGACTGATTCTTATGAATGAGCTCGGCAACGATATCCATGCCAACATACTTCAGATTGGTGAGTTCTAAATGTTTCATCCAGTGAAAATCACCGCAAGGAATATCCAGCATTGATTTAATCTTCAATTCTTTAAGGATTTGAGGCAGTTTTTCCCGAATTGTTTTCGTTTTTTCAAGTGTTGATCCGGGACCGGAATGCGATTCTGAATCTAACCAATGGTTGGTTCGGTATATCAGTCTGAACACGTTCTCCCGTTTTCTCCCAAAATATTTCAGGTGAAAAAGATGATTGTAAATTCGGTTCAGCAGATGAACAGCAGAAGGAAAATTTGATTTGAGCCAATTTCTAATCATACACTAATCCGACTCAATAAGCGTAAACCAACCGGGCATTATTCGTTCCGGAGTAAAATTCTCTATCCGCTGCCGGCTGCTTTCAGCTAATTTTTCCCGCAATGCCTTGTCGGTAAGCAGATATTTCAATTGAGCTGTCATGCTCTCCAAGACATCCTCCGGTAAATTTTCGGATAACAACGGAATAAGAATGCCATAGGGCTCAACCAAACAGGTTTGGACTGGAACTTCAGGGTAGGCTGTATCTGACAAAAACTCCCGGGGGCCTGTTTGGCAATCGGTAGCGATTACCGGAGTTCCGCAGGCCATTGATTCTCCGATAACCATTGGAAATCCTTCCCAGTCTGATGTTAGGATAAACCAATCTGCCTTACTGATCCATAAAAAAGGATTCTCCGAATATCCTAAAAAATACATGTCGTATCCGTTCAGCAGATCAACCTTATCGTCTTTAATCGTAAATACCATTAAATTCAGTTGCTTTGCATAGCTTACCAAACCAGAAAAAAGCTCACCGTCTCCCAGAATTACCCATTTTACGGCAAGGTACCTTTTGATATGGGCCGCCAACCGAACTAATCCTTTTAAATTTTTCTGATGAGAAAGCCGCCCGGCAGTAAGTATGGTAATCCGATTATCATACAATAGTTTATCCCATGGAGATGGTAATTTTCCTTTCGCTAACTCAGTAATGTGATCCGGATAAAAAAAGTTAGGCAGCCAGTGTATGTTGGTTTCACGTACACCAAATTGTGTCAGAAATTCCTCCTTGATTCCCCTGCTTACTGCCACCAGTGCATCTGCCTTTTTGTACAAATACGGAATCAGAATTTTCCTCCTCACCCAACCTGACAACCCGTGAATATTTTTATCCGATAATTTACTTCCATGAATGCAGCAGATTACTCTTTCCTGTTGCCGTGATGAAATATTGACGTAGTCAGCGCCTTCCAGATGACTGATGCAAACATCTGCTCTGGTTTCCTTCTTGATGTCAGCCAAACGTTTGTATCGCAGATAAAAGTTGATGACTTTCCTGAAGAGGGAACCTCCTCCTTTTACATCCAATGAATAGATCGGATTGCCTGTTTTAAAGGCATGACCATGCTCGAAGTTAAAAACAACCTCAATTACATGATATCGCTTTGACAGCTCGAGCGAAAGCTGATAGAAAACGCGCTGCGCTCCTCCGTAATTAAGGTTTGTTATGACCATCAAAACCGTTTTCTTTTTCATCAGTTGGAGGAATGGAAAATATCATAGTGAGAAATGATTGATTGTATGTCAAAGCGAGGTATAACCGTCTGATAGAGTTGCTTGCCTAATTGATTTCGGGTCAATGAATCGCTCTGATAATCCAGAATCGCATTTACCGCTTCATCGATAAAACTCTCCTTATCCAGTAACAAAGCATTCTGTTTATGCACAAGATAATCATCGAAATCACCAACACCCTGGCAGACAATTACCGGCAATTTCACCCAGGCAGCTTCTTTAACAACCACACAACTAGACTCTGAAACAGACGGATGGAGCAGCCAGTCTGCTGCAGCCATGTAATCAAGTACATTGTCACTGTATCCTAAACATATGACTGCGTCTTCCAATTGCAACTCTTGGATGAATTTCTCAATCTCTGCACGGTCACCCTCACCGAGCAAATACAAAACAACATTTACCCCGTGCTTTCGCAATGCTGAACAAATTTGTACTGCATATGCAGGTCGTTTAAGATTGTCTAGCCGGCCTACTGTAAGAAGCACCAGTTGACCGCGATGCTTATTTTTCAGCGCCTCTAATTGCTGGTCGTCTGGCATGCCGAATACAGAATAATCATAACCCAGAGGTATTACATGAATTTTTTCCTGACGCACTCCCTCCTTTTCAATCATATATTTCCGGGCTGCGTCCGAAACACAAATAATTTCCTTTGACAACGAGTACGTGAATCTATAGGACCAATCATGATGAAAGCCGATGTGTTCAGCAAGGTCAAGGTGATGCCGAACAATAATGATTCTGGCCCGCACAACATACTGCACCAATACAGCAATAAAATTGGCAGGCTCCAGATGACTATAGACAACTTCAATCTTATTCTGTTGAATAAATCGCATCAGATACCAGCATTGTTTTACTATCCGGACAGCATTGAAATGTGATTTCTGCAGAGGAGTTGTCTGATAAATAACTCTAAGATTCTTAGCAATTTCCGGCAAATACTTATTGGGCTGCTGATTCAGGAAATAAACTTGATGACCCTGTTTTATCAGTGCATCCATTAAACTCTCCTGATCTTTAATCCGGGTTTTAATGGAGGTATAAAATAAAATTCTTTTCATGCTAAATGCCCGCCTTCTGAATTTCCTGATCCAGTTCCTTCACCCACTGTTTCCAGTTAAATACCCGTTCAGCCGATGACCTACAATTAGTACTGATTGATTTATAATAATCAGGTGCATTAAGTAATTCATTTATCCTGTCAATATATCCCTGTATCTCACCCGCTTGAAATAAATAACCTGTTATTCCTGGCTGAATCATGGAATCTATTCCTCCTGTATAGGTGGCTAAAACAGGTAATCCTGCCCAGAACGCCTCAGCAATGACAATGGGTGTGCAATCCGCCAGAGTAGGTAAAATTAAAAAGTCATGTGTACACAGGATGGAAAAATACCATTCTTCTTCATCAGGTTCATCTTTATTTATTGAAATGAACTGCAGATTAATACCCTGTGGCAAGATAAATGTCGCTGGCGGTTTACTTCCTACTACCGTAAGCTCAACCTGAACTCCTTGTCGGTGAAGTTCATGACAAACCGCCAACACCGTGTCACCCCCCTTTCTTTCCCAGTCAATACCGGTAAACAATAACCGACAGCGGCCTTTTGAAATGTTCCGTTGCGGAGCCTTGAACGTCTTATCCAAATTAGCGCCAAATGGTATTACACAAGTATGATTTACGGAAAATCGGGATGCGGTAAAATCAGATGCCCATGCAGAGGAGAATACGGCAAGTGAAACTTTCTGAAGTGCCTTGGCCTCAACCAGCGCTAGTTCGTGTTTTGAAATATTGGAAACATTCTTCAATGAAGGATAATAATCAATCAACTGTAAAACAGAACAGTCACTTACAGCAACAACAGGGATCGTTGTCTTCATATAAGCAACCTCTGGTAAACCGGCAGGAACAAGAATAAAACGATAGCCATGCTTATTACGAAGCCTTTTTGAAGCTGTCCGGCCGTAGCACCAGGACATTATAACACCGTAGTCAAATACATACTTGCTGCCGGTTATACGGTGAAATAATCTACTGAAATAATATCCCCATAGTTGAATTCTCCTGAAGGACTGAAGGACAATCACATCTACCTCATAGGTAACCTGCAAAGCCTGAAGCATAAAGAATGAAATACCTGACCATGAATTTTTTGAATATGGATTCTTGGCCGTAAGAAATATGATTTTGTCCCGGAGCATGAAGTTGAATCATTTCTGCTCCAAAGCAGGATTTATCGCAAACAGATAGTCATCTACCATCGGCACAGAGGTATTACGAATCTTAACTCTAAAGCCATGGTCCTGAAAAAACCGGCTGACTATCTCCTTAGTCTTAAAAAATTCAGACTCGCCCTGATGAAAACGAAAGTCATGGCAGGAAATAGCGAGCCGTTTGATTTTCGGTAAACTGTTTATCATACCTTTGATGATTAATTGTTCAGCCCCTTCAACGTTCATTTTTAAAAAGTCGATAGAGGCAATGTTATTTCTTTCAACAAACTGATCAAAAGTTTCCGCAGAAACACTATACGTTCGTATTGAACCAGAATGGATGATAGAGTTAGCCAACGAATTATCTGAATCTTCTATCTGAATTGTTCCAGGCTGATCGGATAATGCTTTATCTGATAAGAATGTATTATTTAATCTATTGACTTCTTTAAGATAGGATAATGCTTGAAATGTTCTTGGGTGTGCTTCAATGGCAAAGACTTTACCAGTTGGCCCCACCCGTTGGGACAAGATTATGGTTTCTTCACCAACTCCGGCTCCAACATCAACTACTGTATCACCATTTTCAGGCATATAATGAAAGCCTGATAATTTCCTGAATTGGTCAATCAGATAATCATAATCGTAGACCCACCCCGGGCCAGATGACAGATAGCTGGTGCCTGCTATGCGGAATTCCCAAGCTCCAAATTGTTTATGGAAAGCTACTTTTTCGATCCGTTTGCCACGAATACGGTACTGAAAAAAGATCAGCATAATTAATAAGCTTCGCAACACTGGCTTATTGAAAAAACGTACGATTCTGTTCCCAGGAGTCATTTAATTTTCAATTCGGTTACCGTTAACACCCACCGTGAGTTCTCCCTGCGTTTGTATGATAAATCCTTTTGCTTGCAATTTGGCAATAAGGTTATCGCGATTAACACACTCATCGTGAATTTCCAGGGCTAATAATTTGATTTGATCAAGCCAACAGATATCGGCATTGTCAGCAAACAGTTTGGCTTCCCCGCCTTCTATATCGATCTTCATGATATCAACAGCCGGATGAAAATGTCCAATTAATTCAGCTGGGGTAATGCCAAGCAGTGAACCCGTCTGATCTTCTTCCACCCTTATCGACCAATTAAGCTGATCACGAAAATCTCGAACTATACTTAGCCGAGTATGTATTGGCCACAGGGCACTTTCCAACAACTCGACATTAGCGAGGTTATTAGCAGCAATATGCTTACGGGCAACCTTGCAATTTTCTGCATCTGGCTCAACGGCTACAATTTTTATGTCAGGGTATGATGCTGTGAAGTATACGCTCACCAAACCGATATTAGAACCGGCATCAATCAGTGTTTGTGGTGGCCTTTTAAAATATTGTTCGTAACAATCGAAAACAAAGTCATATTCACGAGCACCAATAATCTGGTTAAACACCATGACATCACTACCCAAAGTACGCAGGTAAAAATGATATCGCTGCTCAAAAAGCGGAAAAACCAAATTTGCCTCTTCACCGTCTATATGAGCAAATTCATTGTATTTTAAAACCCATCTCAGGTTACTTTCCAGATGCTGAAGTTTCTCATACTGATTTGTACGAAGTTGACTGAATACTTTGCCGATGAGCAAAACCAACAGCTCACGCATCGAAAAACACTGAAACACTCTCCATCGAATCAACAAATTGCTCGTCACATATCCCATTTCAAAATACAAGTTCTGTTTTCTCAATGGTTGACGTACCCACGGCAATCTCAATGGTTGCTTTTACTCGCTTCGGTACAGAAATTATAGTGAACAAGGCATTCTTAATCGTTAGGTTATTAACAATTCGATGGAATGATAAGGAAATTCCGGCAGGCCTTTCCACGCATTTTTCATGCTTACTGAAACTAAACAGCCTAGACTTTTGAAGTAATAACCTTAAATTCAACTGCATTAAGTTCATGACTCAAGACTCCATTGGCACTTAACAAAAACATCCCCATAAAACCATCGATTCTCATATTGAATAAAATCTGAACCGTTGTCATATACAGTTATCGGACATACAAGATCATAAACATCATAGCTGGTTGTGTTTGGACAATGTATTGCTACAAAGAAGGAATAGCTACCTGGCGTTAAGGTGTTATGCGGGATTGTTACAGATATCACATTTTCATCATTTGTTTTTAATGAATAATTATTCAGTGAAGTATCTGAAGAAAACATGCGGTGTCCTGATTTATTATTAACAGACATCATTAAATGAGTGTTATATAATATTTGTCTTGCAGAAAATTGAATTTCAACCACAATTTTCTCATCGTGCGTAAATGTTGAAGTCGGAATTCCAGCACCATTCAATGATCGTATTCTACTAATTGCATAGACCTTCCGATGATCTAACTGTTCCATTTTAAATGTATTATCAGATGCATACAACATGGAATAGTGCTTAATAACATCTGAGGTAATCCCCAGTTGATTGATTTGGCCTCGTTCAAGCAAAACAGTTCGTTGACATAACTGAGAAACCAAACCCATCTGGTGACTAACAAACAAAATCGTCCTTCCGCTCTTGCTCACATCTTCCATCTTGCCCAGACACTTCTTCTGAAACTCGGCATCGCCCACGGCAAGCACTTCGTCTATAATCAAAATCTCCGGCTCTAAAAAGGCGGCCACGGCAAATGCCAGGCGCAGCTGCATGCCGCTGGAGAAATGCTTGAGCGGTGTGTCAAGAAATTTTTCAACGCCACTGAAGTCAACAATCACGTCAAACTTGCTTTCGATTTCCCTGCGCTTCATACCCAGCAGGGAGCCATTAAAGAAAATATTTTCTCGGCCTGTTAATTCCGGATGAAAGCCGGTGCCAACTTCGAGCAGGCTGGCTACCCGCCCGCGGGAGATGATGGTGCCTGACGTAGGGGGTGTTATTTTGGAAAGTATTTTCAGCAAGGTAGACTTGCCGGCTCCGTTGCGGCCAATGATGCCAATCGATTCGCCCGGTTGCACACTGAAAGAAACATCTTTCAACGCCCAGAAATCCTCCACCGCATTGGGTTGAAATTTCAGCGCACCTGCCAGCCGTTCCCGAAGACTTAGGTAGCCACCCGGTATATGCTGTATCCGGAATTTCTTGCTGATATTCTGTATTTCGAGAATGGGCTTCATGTCAGGCCAGGTCGGCAAAAAAGTCCTCGGTGCGTTTGAAATAAATTATCCCAACGAGCAATAACACTGTACCACTCGTCAGACTTATGCTTAACAGGCCCCAGTCGGGTGCGATGCCGGTTAATGGAAAACGAAACAACTCCACCACGGCCAGCATGGGTGATAAGGCCAGGGTATATTTCAGGTAAACGTTGGTTAACATGCTGACCGGATAAATTACCGGGGTTAAAAAGAAGAGCACCTGAACCAGAAAGGGAATAACATACCGGAAATCCCGGTATTTGACGTTCAGTGCCGACAGCCATGAACCCAGCCCCAGGGTACCGACCACACAAAGCAGGAGCGCCAGGGGCCAGTAAATAATAAGTTGCCAGCTTACCGGCTGCCGATAAACAAGAAGAATGCCTCCAAAAAGAATAAAGGCCATCAGAAAATCAAAAAGCGCAACCAGAATGGATGACACCGGAATGATCAGCCTCGGAAAATAAATTTTTTTGATGATCAGGGCATTGTTTACCATGCTGTTCGAAGCACTGGTTAAGCCGGTAGAAAACAGGTTCCAGACCAGCAAACCGGAAAACACATACACCGGGTAGGGTAGATTTTGTGACGGAATGTTCAGCGCTTTGCCAAAGAACAGCGTAAAAATCACCATCATCAGCAAGGGCTGAAGGATGGCCCAGAGAAAACCCAACACGGTTTGCTTGTACTTGATTTTGATATCGCGCCAGGTAAAGAAGTAAAACAGTTCGCGGTAACGCCACAACTCCTGAACGTCAAACAGTTTCAGGCTGGTTGATTCAATGCGATATTCAATAGGTTCGGTCATGATGGCACTATCCCGCCTGCAGCATTACGATATTGCCATTCAATTCGGCAACTTTGCGCTAAGTTATGATGAAAATCCTTTTCCTGATACCATATCCGTTGGGGGAATCTCCATCACAACGCTTCCGGTTTGAACAATACCTTGAATCTTTGAAGAATGCGGGGTATACCTGCCGGGTAAGCACCTTCTTACCTGCCTCCTCCTGGAGAATTTTCTATCAACCTGGGCATCTTCCGGCTAAGCTATCCTTGCTTCTTGGTGGTTTTTTCAGAAGAGTGCGTGTACTTGCGACAGCCTCCCGCTCCGACTTCATCTTCCTTCACCGCGAAGCCGCCCCCATCGGCCCGCCTGTATTCGAATGGATTCTAACCCGGGTGCTGCGCAAAAAAATCATCTATGACTTCGATGACGCCATCTGGCTGACTGATAAAACCAATGAATCCGCCCCGGAGCAGTGGCTGCGGTGGCGAAGCAAGGTGGGTTCGATTTGCCGGTGGAGCTACAAAATCAGTTGCGGCAATGACTACCTGGCCGACTACGCCCGGCAATTCAACCCGAATGTGATTGTTAACCCTACGACCATTGATACCGAAAACCTCCACAACCCGGCTTTATATCAGGTCACTAAAAATCCGGAAAAAGTGGTTATCGGCTGGACGGGCTCTCACTCTACGTTAAAATACCTGACTGACTTCATTCCAGTGATCCGGGAATTACAGGCAAGACATTCCAATCTCTATTTCCTGGTGATTGCCGACCGGGATTCTGCGCCTGAAGTTGATCGCTATGAATATATCCCTTGGAATAAAGTGACGGAAGCCGCTGATTTACTGACGATGGATGTCGGTATTATGCCCCTGCCCGATGATGTCTGGACGCGCGGCAAGTGCGGCTTTAAAGCCCTGCAGTACATGAGTATGGAAATTCCCTGTGTGGTTTCACCGGTTGGGGTAAACTCAGCTATCATCGAGCATGGAGTAAATGGTTTTCTGGCAACAACCCTCGAGGAGTGGATGCTTTATCTTGAAGAATTAATCCATAATGAAACGCTCCGGAGGCAACTCGGCCAGGCCGGTAGAAAACGGGTAATCGAAAACTACTCGGTCATTTCCAACACCTCAGGTTTTTGCTCACTTTTTGAAAGCTGATAGGCATACACCAGAGCCAGTGCATAGAAAGGCATCAGCGGAATTTTATAGCGCGTCAGCGTTCCGAAGTTAAAGGTGGAAACACCCACCGCGAACGCAAACATGATGCTGAAGATCAGACAAAAAAGAATGGTCGGCTTGCGCATGATTCGGGCTACCCGGAAACGGATCCTGTAAACGACCACCAGAGTAAACAACAACAGCACCACACTTTCCAACGCGGAGAGCAACATCAGCGGGTTTCGCACCTCCCACAAATAGGGTCTAAATAGTGAGACATTGACTGCCTGCGGAAACTTGGATAACATATTGCTGAAGGTGCCATCCAGTGTACCCAGATCATAAGTACTACCGGCATCGCGCCAAACAACAGCACAAAGGGAATTAGCATCAGCCTCAATACCATGGAGCGAATTGCCGTAAGCTGGCGAGTATATATCCAGAAAAAGGCAGCTGGGAGAAAACACAACAGAATGTACTTCTTCACTACGAAGATCACCCAGGCACTGATCATTAAAAGCAATATACTTTTAACGTTAATTCGCCTGAGCAGAAAGAGATTGCTGATCGAATACGTCATAAAACCAACACCAGCCAACGTGAGAGTGTCTTTTAAAAGTCCAGAACCCCAAAACACGACAGACGGAATAAACAAGGTGGCCATAGCAAGCCACAAATGATGCTGCGGTGTTTGCCGGTAAAAGGCCATGAATAAACACCATGCCCCGCTAAAACTGATCACCGAAAATAAAACCGCGGTAGCCGAATAGGACGAAAAAGTTACAAAGTCGAATAATGACGAAACACGTATGACGAAATAGGATGCAGGATCGCGAAAGAAAGGAATCTGCGAAGAATACTTGTATGTTCCGGGGCTATCTTGCCCGTTGGCAACCAACAGCCTCAGGCCGGTTTCCGGATTACTCATAAAAGCCTCCCAGACATGACGACTGCCGCGGGTGTGATAGTTATAAGTGTCTCCCCCTTCGTAATAAAACTGATACAGAAAACCTACTGCCAGCGCACCGATAATCCGTACAGTCAGGGCTGGCATAAAATACTTTCGGATATTGATGTCTGTTACTCGTCCGCGAACCAGCCAGGCAACGACAAACACCACAATGATTACGAGAGGTGTTACGATGAGGTCGCGGAGTTCCATGGTATCATTTT
>JALOMI010000027.1 GCA_025455465.1 Cyclobacteriaceae bacterium
CATAACCACAAGCATCGGAATAGCACTGAGACGTAGGCTCGCGTCTTACCAGCATAGCAATCGGTCGATACCAGATTGGGTGCTCTGGCATCAGCGATAACTACATCGAACTTTGCCAGCTTCTTGCGGCCTCTGCGGGCCAATCTGATTTTAACTGCCATTTCTTTTCAGTTTTTGTTTTGGAACTCGTCCGTTTTTTTAAGGGCAGCAAAGATAGGGGTTTTTCATCACCGGCCAACCGATAGACACAAAGAAAGGTGGCACCATGATTTTCAGTTAATAATTGATTAAGCGATTATTCAATTTTTTTATCCTGAACAGGTTCAATACATTTGGTTCCTCATTAAAAAAGCCATGGATAAATACTCCTACATCTCCAATGCCGAGGTCGGCTACCTGGATCAGCTCTACCAGAATTATAAACAAGATCCGGGCAGTGTTGACCTGACCTGGCAGAAGTTTTTTGAAGGCTACGAATTTTCACAGAAGCAATACGGTGAAAATGGCGGTGCAGTCCCGGTATCTGATGTGCAATCGATTAAGGAAACCCAGGTACGTAACCTGATTTTCGCCTACCGTTCTTTTGCACACCTCGCCTCTCGCACCAACCCGGTCCGTGAGCGCAGAAACCATAACGTTCACTTCGACCTGAAATTCTTCGGACTGTCAGAAGCAGACCTGGATACCGAGTTTGAAGTCGGGTCAGAGATCAGCATGGGTCGCGCCAAGCTCAGGAAAATTGTTGAGAAGTTGAAAGCAGTATACCTCGGCCCCATCGGTTTTGAATACAACTACATCCGCAACGATGACATTCGGCAGTGGTTTTTCAACAAATGTGAAAATGAATATTTCGATTACAAGCCGGGATTGGAAGAACAGAAAGCAATTTTAGGTAAGCTGAATGAGGCGGTAGTTTTTGAAAACTTTTTACATACCAAGTTTCTAGGTCAAAAGCGTTTCTCGTTAGAGGGTGGCGAAAATACCATTCCTGCTTTGCAGGCAATCATCAATAAGGCCGCTGAACTTCACGTGAAGGAAGTGGTGATCGGTATGGCGCACCGCGGACGTCTGAACGTTTTGGCTAATATATTAGGCAAAACTTATGAACAGATTTTTACTGAGTTTGAAGGCCAGGTGAATCCGGATGCAACGATGGGTGACGGTGATGTAAAATATCACCTCGGCTATGCATCGCGCATTAACACACCATCCGGAAATAAAATTTATGTTAAGCTTACTCCGAACCCTTCACACTTGGAAGCGGTAGATCCGCTGGTAGTGGGTTATACCCGTGGTCAAATCGATGATGAATTTGGCGGTGACCTGAAGAAAGCGATGGCCATTCTCATTCACGGTGATGCGGCTATTGCCGGACAAGGTATTGTCTATGAAGTGGTGCAGATGTCCGGTTTGCCGGGATACACCACAGGCGGAACGATTCATTTTGTTATCAATAACCAGGTTGGATTTACCACCGATTACGATGATGCGCGCACGGCTATCTACTGTACGGATGTTTCAAAAATTATTGATGCCCCTGTGTTGCACGTCAATGGTGATGATGCAGAGGCAGTGACCTTTGCGGCAAACCTGGCTGTTGAGTATCGTCAGAAATTCGGCAAAGATATTTTCATCGACTTGTTGTGTTACCGCAGACACGGGCATAATGAAAGCGATGAACCGAAATTCACGCAGCCTAAATTGTACAGCCTCATTGCCAAGCACCCGAATCCGCGTGAAGTCTATGTAAAGAAATTAGCCGGCAGCGGGGTCGATGCAGCCGCTTTGGCTGATGAGATGGACAAGAACTTCCGCAATCAGTTACAGGACCGATTGAATGAAGTGAAGCAGAAGCCGCTGCCCTACAAACTGCAAGACAGTGAAGAAGAATGGCAGTCACTGCGCAAGTCAACACCGGAGGATTTCGATCGTTCACCGGATACTTCCGTTTCAATGGATGTGATCGGGAAAGTCGGTAAGGCATTAACTTCAGTTCCGGAAGGCTTCAAGCCCATTAAGCAAATTGAAAAGCTGTTAAAGGACAGAAAAGAAGCCTTCTTTGAAACCAAAGAACTCGGATGGGCCGAAGCTGAGTTGCTGGCATTCGGTTCCTTGTTGACTGAAAAATTCATCGTTCGCATGTCGGGTCAGGATGTGAAGCGCGGCACATTCTCACACCGCCACGCGTTTTTCTGGGATGTGAACACCAACCAGTCGTATTGCGGATTGAACCACATCGGTCCGGAGCAGGCCAGACTGCACATGTATAATTCACTCCTGTCAGAATTTGGCGTGATGGGTTTTGAATACGGATATGCCTTGTCAACACCGCACGCGCTCGTTATCTGGGAAGCCCAGTTCGGTGATTTCGTAAACGGAGCCCAGGTGATCATCGATCAGTTTATCACCAGTGCCGAATCGAAGTGGCAGCGTCAGAACGGTTTGGTGTTATTACTGCCGCATGGCTATGAAGGCCAGGGACCGGAGCACTCCAGCGCACGTCCAGAACGCTTCCTGCAGCAGGCAAGTCGCTTTTGCGCCATCCGGGTGTAGTCTCTCCAATGAAAGAATTCACCGAAGGACGTTTTGTTGAAGTACTGGACGATCCGAATGTGAATGTAAAAGATGTAGAACGCGTGGTTTTATGCACGGGTAAAGTATTTTTCGACCTGCAGGAGTATCAGCAAAAGAAGAAGATCAAAAACACCGCGCTGGTGCGCATCGAACAGTTGTATCCGTTCCCGAAACATCAGCTTGACGTAATCTTCAAAAAGTACAAGAAAGCTGAAGTCATCTGGGTGCAGGAAGAACCGTACAACATGGGCTACTATGCCTACATGCAGCGCTTCCTGCCCGAAGTGCCGATGAAAGTGGTGGCGCGCAAATCCAGTGCATCACCGGCCACAGGCTACTCGAAAGTGCACAAGATTGAGCAGGAGAAAATCATCACCCAGGCTTTTGAAATCTGATTGTAAACCAACACGTACCCAACAAACAAGACATTATGGCTATTCAGGTAAAAGTGCCAACCGTAGGTGAGTCGATCACCGAAGTAACCATTGCCAACTGGTTAAAGAATGACGGAGATGTCATTCAGATGGATGAAGTTATTGCAGAGTTGGAATCCGATAAAGCTTCGTTCGAACTCAATGCACCGGCTGCCGGTGTGTTGCGTATCAAAAAACAAAAAGGCGATGCCGTGCCGATCGGTGAGTTGATCTGTGAGATTGAAGAGTCATCGGCTGCTGCTCCGGCTAAAGAAAGTAAACCGGCTCCCGCTGCAGAAACTCCGAAGGCAACCGGTACTGTAAAGGAAATGAAGGTGCCGGCAGTGGGTGAATCCATTACCGAAGTAACCATCTCAACCTGGTTGAAGAAAGACGGTGACTTTGTGCAACAGGATGAGATCCTGGCTGAAGTAGAATCGGATAAGGCCACCTTTGAATTGCCTGCTGAAGCCAATGGTATTTTGCGCATTGTAGCTAAAGAAAAGGACACGTTACCGATCGGTGGCCTGATTTGCCGAATCGAAGTGATGGAAGGCGTACCGATTGCTTCAGTACCGACATCAGCCGCTACTGCCACCAGCGGTCCGGTGGCTGCCGACAAATCCTATGCAGCCGGTCATCCTTCACCTGCCGCGGCAAAGATCCTCGATGAAAAGAGCATTCCTGCTTCACAGGTTCAGGGCAGTGGCGTGGGCGGACGCATCACCAAAGACGATGCGCTGAAAGCACAGCCTGCTGCCGCGAAGCCGGAGGCATCCAAAACAGCAGCGTCATCAGCCCCCGTCCTTAGCACCGGTGTATCGCGCAACCAGCGCAGGGAGAAGATGTCATCACTACGGAAAACTGTTGCGCGCAGATTAGTAGCGGTGAAGAACGAAACCGCCATGCTTACCACGTTCAATGAGGTGGATATGAAGCCCATCATGGACATGCGGGCGAAGTACAAGGACAAGTTCAAGGAGAAGTATGGCGTGGGCCTCGGCTTCATGTCGTTTTTCACCAAAGCGGTTTGCCAGGCATTGAAAGAGTGGCCTGCCGTGAATGCCCAGATTGATGGAGATGAAATTATTTACCACGATTACTGTGACATCTCGATAGCAGTATCCACACCACGCGGTTTGGTAGTACCGGTGATTCGCAATGCCGAGTCGATGACGTTCGATCAGATCGAAGCCGAAATAGCCCGACTGGCAGCCCGTGGCCGTGACGGTAAACTTTCTATTGAAGAAATGACGGGTGGAACCTTCTCCATTACCAACGGTGGTGTATTTGGTTCGATGCTGTCTACTCCGATTATCAACCCGCCACAGTCAGCTATTTTAGGTATGCATAACATTGTGGAGCGACCGGTAGTAAAGAACGGACAGATCGTTGTTACACCGGTGATGTATGTGGCCATGTCGTATGACCACCGAATTATTGACGGAAGGGAGTCGGTGAGCTTCCTCGTACGGGTGAAGGAAATGCTCGAAGATCCTGGACGTTTGATCCTGGGTGTGTAAACACTATACGTAGTCATTTGTGTTTTTATAATCCGTAATCTCAAGAGATAAACTATGAGCACCTATCAGTATCAGGTAATTGTTATCGGATCAGGTCCCGGTGGTTATGTGGCCGCAATCCGGTGTGCCCAGCTGGGCATGAAGACCGCCATCATTGAAAAGTATCCTACCCTCGGTGGCACTTGCCTGAATGTTGGGTGTATTCCGTCCAAAGCCATGCTCGATTCTTCCGAGCATTTTTACAATGCCTCCCACACGTTTGCAGAACACGGCATCGACATCAGTAAGCCGAAAGCCAACCTGTCCCAGATGATCAAGCGCAAGGCAGGTGTGGTAAAAGCCAATGTGGACGGCATCGCGTTTCTGATGAAGAAAAATAAAATCGATGTGCACACGGGAGTTGGTTCCTTTATCGATAAGCACACGATAAGGATTACTGCCAACGATGGCAAGGAAACAAAGATCACCGGTGATAAAATCATCATCGCCACGGGTTCGAAGCCCACGCCATTGCCCTTTGCTCCGTTCGATAAGAAGCGCATTATTTCCAGTACGGAGGCACTCGAATTGCAGGAGACACCCAAACACCTGATTGTCGTTGGTGGTGGTGTCATTGGCATGGAGTTGGGTTCGGTCTATGCACGCATCGGCTCAAAGGTTACTGTAGTTGAATTTCTGGACAGCATCATCCCTACCATGGATAGCACCATGGGCAAAGAACTGCATAAGGCCACTAAAAAGCTGGGCATGGAGTTTTACCTCGGGCATAAGGTGACTTCGCTGGAAAATACCGGTAAGGAAGTAGTGCTGAAAGCGGAAGATAAAAGCGGTAAGCAGTTGGAGCTGAAAGGGGATTACTGCCTCGTCAGCATTGGCCGCAGACCGTATACCGAAGGCTTAGGTTTAGATAATGTGGGCATTGCTACCGAACGCGGACAAATACCCGTTGACAATCACTTGCGCACCAAGGTTGATAATATTTATGCCATCGGTGACGTGGTGCGCGGTGCTATGCTGGCTCATAAGGCCGAAGAAGAAGGCGTGATGGTGGCAGAGCAATTGGCCGGACAAAAACCCCACATCAATTATCTGCTGATACCGGGTGTGGTATATACATGGCCAGAAGTTGCCAGTGTTGGTTATACAGAAGAGCAATTGAAAAAGGACGGACGTGCCTACAAAGTGGGGAACTTTCCTTACAAAGCATTAGGCCGGGCCCGCGCTTCGATGGATACCGATGGTCTTGTAAAAGTGCTGGCTGACAAAAGTTCCGATGAAATACTGGGCGTACACATCATCGGTGCACGTGCTGCCGATATGATTGCTGCCGGTGTAGTGGCCATGGAGTACCGTGCTTCAGCAGAAGATATATCACGCATGTCGCATGCGCACCCTACTTACATGGAGGCTTTTAAAGAAGCATGTCTCGCGGCAACGGCCAACCGGCCCATTCACCTGTAACCAGTTCAGCTTCGCGTGTTGCTGAGATAAAAGTTCGTATAGGCTCTCATGATCACGATGATCATGATGGGTACTAATGAGAAATGCAGTATCTGCGGAAGCCAGGACCAGGTAATAAGCAATAAACCGCTGAGTATGGCTGTTCCTTTGAAGTAAGTAATCGTCCATTTTTTTTCGCGAATTAATCCGGCTACCACGATGAGATGTGTGGGCAATGCCCATAGCAAGTTCATGTTGCTGGCCGCAGCCTTGTGATCGGTGGCGGTCCAGAGCAGAAACAGTAACAATCCGATCAGTCCGATGATGGTGAACAGCACCAGGTCAAACCAGCGACTCACTTTTTTTCGCCTGATGTCATACGCAGACAAGACAAGGACCAACAGAGCCAAAAAGGAAAATAAGTATAACGGCTGAAAGATTCCGTTGTTCAGTTGCTCCGGTGCTGATTCAAAGACTATCCGTTTTTCTTTCACCAACGGTTCACCACCGATGGTGGCATGATCAAATCCTGATTCCACATAATCCGGAAGGAACATGTATTCATAAGGCGTAGCCTTTTTATCCATGGGCAATCCCAGGCAGATGTCGATGCCCAGATCACCCCAGGGCTGGTACTTCAGGTATAAATCCGTCAGCTGGCGGATGGAATACTTAGTAGTGATGTAGGAACCATCAAACTGAACGGAATCACCAAACACCTTCAGTACAATCTCAGGAAGCTTGGTGGCACAATTATCGTAGAAATAATCGTAGCGGTAGTATTGATTTTCCGGTTGGCTATTCCACACCAGGTAGTCAAAAAGTTTTTGCTTCTGAGCCGGGGTGAGATTAAGTACCTGCTCGTGCACATACCGGTTGTAGTAGATGTAGAAATATTCAAAACGCTTGTAGTCCTGAACGGCCAGCCGGTAATTGTTATGGCCGCGGGCGAAGTTGAGGTAAAAGTTGGGCTGGTCGAAATCAAAAACTCCGTAGTTGAACGCGTAATCAAACTGGTTGACGGGATCATGCACCCGGAAAGCGCTGTGCCCGAAAGCCGAGTACAGTTCGGTTTGTCCCGGACCACAGGTGATAACTGAAATTTCTGCTTCAGGAGAAAGCATTTGTCCCCACAGCACGGTTGAAACGGTCAGCAGCAGGATAAGGAAAATATGCGTCTTCATGGGGTTGAAGTATCTTCAAGTATAGCTGATTTTATAATAAACATCTTCCTATTTTGTGGATTACTTGGCGACAGAATGAAGCAGCTGATAGGTACCTGGGCCGACCGATTGAGATTACGGCATCCCGAAGATGAGCGAAGCTTTTTTACCACCCGAAGGGATGTTCTTTATGCCCGGCTGGTTGCGTTATGCCTGGTAGCTTCCTTCTTTACATTAATCAAGGATTTTACCGATCAGGGTTGGGCCCCTGTGCCGCTTGCCGTATTGGTCATCGTAATACTGATTCTCATTGCTTTTCTGCTCAACACAGCTGGCTACATGATGGCATCGCGGATTATTTTTTTTACGATGCTCAACCTGGCCATCACCCTGATGTGCTCCATACTCCCGAAAGAACGGCTGGTGTTTGTTTATTTTTTTCCGATTGTTAACATGGCCTTTGTGGTTTTTGATGAGCAGCATCGCAGGCACCGCATCTTTTTCGCCATGCTGTCGGCCGTGTTATTAACAATGCTTGTATACACAGATTTCAAATTGTTTTGGGATTATCAGATTTCCATATCAGGTCTTGGCAAGCTTAATATGATTACCAACATCGTTGTATCGCTGCTGATCATCATCTTGTGTATTGAATTTCTCATCCGAACCAATTCACGGGCAGAGGAAATACTTCGCAGGCAGGCTGACTATATCAATGGGCAGAATGCGGAGCTGAAAAAAATCAATGCCGAACTTGATCGCTTCGTGTACAGCGCTTCTCATGACTTGCGGGCACCCTTATTGTCGGTGCAGGGATTAACGAATGTAGCATTGATGGAATCAGTCAGTGAAAAGGACAGCCAGTATTTCACGATGATCCGCGAGCGTGTTGTCAAGATGGATAATTTCATTAAGGATATTATAGAGTATTCCCGCAATACGCGCACGGACCTGCAAGTGGAAAACATTGAAACAGAGTCCTTCATACGTGAGATCATCAGTAGTCTTCAATACCTCGAAGGCGCTCATCAGATCGATTTTACTGTTTCTGCATCGGCACCGGTAATCATAACGGATAAGAGCCGCTTGCGGATTATTCTATCCAACATCATTGCCAACAGCATCCGTTACTACAATGCCAGTCGCGACAATCCTATGGTTGCTGTTCATGTGGGCAAGGTGGCTGAAGGAACGTGCATCACTATCCGTGACAACGGCATTGGCATTTCAGAAGAGAGTCAGCCCCGCATTTTTGACATGTTTTACCGGGCCAGTGATCGCTCCGGTGGTTCCGGACTGGGGCTATACATTGTGAGGGAAATGATGGAGAAAATGGGTGGACGTGTTGAGGTGCAGTCTGTATATGGTGAGGGATCAAAATTCACTATTATCTTTCCTGAACAAACTGCGGTGAATGGGTAAGTTTCACGACATCATTAATGGAGTCACCAAGCTTTCCTTCACCAAGGTCAGGAATGCAACGGCTATTCTCAGTAGTTATTACCGGTCGCGAATTACCGGAGTACCCGTCATCCAGGGCTTGCCGTTCAGTATTTCAATAGAACCTACTACCAGCTGCAATCTTCGCTGCCCGGAATGCCCCAGCGGCTTGCGTTCGTTCACCCGCCCAACCGGTATGCTAACCAAAACGCTTTACAAAAAAGTGATTGATGAACTGGCGCCAACATTGTCGTATCTGATTTTTTACTTTCAGGGGGAACCATATCTCCATCCAACCTTCCTGGACATGGTACAGTATGCTTCCGCACGAAAGATTTATACAGCTACATCCACTAATGCGCATTACCTGACCGATGCCGTTGCACGCAGAACTGTAGAATCCGGATTAGACCGCCTGATCATTTCTATTGACGGCACCAGCCAGCAAACCTATGAAGCCTACCGCGTTGGCGGAAATTTGGACAAGGTGGTGGAGGGGACAAAACACATTCTGCACTGGAAGCGTCAGTTGAAATCCGCTACACCACACGTAGTGTTTCAGTTTCTGGTGGTGCGGCCCAACGAACATGAGATACCGGATGTATACCGGCTGGCAGATGAACTGGGCGTTGATGAAGTGGTGTTGAAGACTGCTCAGATTTACGATTATCAACAGGGTTCCGACCTGATCCCACGGAATGAAAAGTATTCACGATACCGGAGAAATGCAGACGGTACTTATTCCATCAAAAATTCACTGGACAATCACTGCTGGAAGATGTGGCATAGTTGTGTGATCACCTGGGACGGCAAAGTGGTACCGTGCTGTTTCGACAAGGATGCCCACTTTGTGCTGGGCGATCTTAATCACCAATCCTTTAAGGATATCTGGTACAGCCAGCCATACCGGGATTTTCGTGTATCACTGCTTCGGTCACGAAGTGAAATAGAAATTTGTAAAAACTGTTCCGAGGGTACCAAGGTGTGGGCCTGACCGGCTCATTCCAGAATCAACCGCTTCAGGTAATAGCCATCGGGATCAACCGAAGGGTATTGTGAATTTTTTACGATAACCGGTTTATCAGAAAGCATCATGCGTACTGTTCCTTCATCGGTTCGAATTTCTGCCGGCAGCTCACCGGAATAATTCAGCAGGCGGAGCTGGTAATTCTGATTGCCCAGATCCTTCATCTGAACATCAAGTTTGTTGGTGGTGCGCAGGTAAAAATCAAACAGGGGTTTCAGGTTTTTTCCGGAAGCACGGCTGAACAGTTTTTCTACATCATCCGTACTCACCATGTTGTCATATGTATATTCCGGTGCGGTGGCCAGTAGTTTCAGTGTCGGGAAGAAGACCTCATCGCCAATGACATACCGGAGGGTGTGCATAAAGAAGGCGCCCTTGCCGTAGATGTCGGAATGATACACGATATCGGTGTCGAGGTTGTTGCCCTGTACTACCGGTATTCTGTTCTGGGTGTTTCGCGCTGTTTGCTGCATGCGTTTCAGGTAGGCTTCTTCCCCTTCGTATTCGCGCGTGTAGAGATGATCGCCAAAGCTGCAGATGCCTTCCTGGATCCACATGTCGGCCCAGTCGATGCCGGTCACTTTGTTACCCCACCACTCGTGACCGAATTCGTGATGCAGCAGCCAGTCGAAGTTTTTACCGCCAACGCTGGTATAGTTAAACTTATTGCCGTAGGCATTCAGTGTCTGATGTTCCATGCCCAGGTGTGGTGTTTCGCAGATGGCCATCTTCTCCTTCACCCACGGATATTCTCCGAAATATTTTTCGAGCACACGGGCGGAACGTTCAAAGATGTCGAGCAGCGCGTCAGCCTGGTGAAAGTTTTCTTCCAGCAGGTAGGCCTGCAGGGGCACTTTATTATTGCTGATGGTGGTGTAGGTTCGCGTTGCTACTTTATACTTGCCTACATTGAATACAATGCTGTAGTTGTTGATGGTGTAGTTGGTTTTCCAGTGATAGGTTGATTGATTGCCGCTGTGCGTGATCTTAACCAAAAGACCAGGACCGGCAGCATATAATCCTTTCGGCACGGTAATGATCAGTTCGGCTCCTTCATTCGGTTCATCGCTGGGATGATCCTTATTCGGATAGTAAATCGTTGCCCCTTCACTCTGGCAGGTGATGGCCATCCAGGGGTTACCGGCTTTATCCGTTGTCCAGGTGAACCCGCCAATCCACGGTGGGCGTTCGGCTATGCCGGGCTTACCGCCATATTCAATTTTAACCACAGCTTTGCCCGCAGGCAGCAGCTTGCTGAGGTTAATGCGTACGAGGTTATCTGCATGGGTAAAGGATTGCTTGCTTTTATTGACCCACACATTTCGCACCGGCAGCAGGTCCACCAGGTCGAACAGCAGCACATCGGTGGGTTTGGAAGTAATCAGACTGATTTCCGTAAAGCCGTCAATCGATTGTTTTTCAGGATCAACCTCCAGTACGATTTTATAGTGGCGGATATCCATCAACGCCTGTTCAGGTCTGAGCACGCCACCGGATTTCAGGTTTTGGGCAAAGGACATTCCGCAAGTGAATGCGAATAAGAAAAGGGGGATTATTCTGGACATAGTCAGCCGGTATGAACTCAAGATATTGATTTCTTCCGTGACAGAAATAAAAATTCCGGGAAGGTACCGCTCAGCCTTTCAGCCTGATTTGCTTTTCAATGGCATCTACATCCAGCGCTCCGCATTTACCGCAGCCGGATGCACATGATTTTGACTGAAATGCCCGCCAGATCAGCCGGCCCAGGTAAGTGAGAGCGCCCACGAAAACCAACGCAATTATCAGCTGCTGAATCATGCCCGAAAGTAGGAGATTTACGTCAATTTTAATCGTCCGCATTCGAACGTATTTTTTCATAACCGGACGTCAATAAGCCCGCAATTTTCAGATATTCGATGGTTTTCCTGATTGGCATACCTTTCGCCCCGGCTGTCATCAGTCAAAATACATTCGGAAGAATTGCATGTTAAAAAATTATCTCATCACTGGTTTCCGCACGCTGATGCGTAAACGGGGAACCACCATGATTAACCTGGGCGGCTTGACACTCGGTATTTCCGGTACGATCATCCTTATTCTTATTCTTCAATACCACACCAGTTTCGACCGCTTTCAAACGAAGTATGACCGAATCTATCGGATAGTTACTTCCGGAAAAGGAAATGATGGGGAGTGGGGTTATACAGCGGGTGTGCCCACGGTGCTTCCTCCGGCCTTCCGGCTGGATTTTCCGCAGGCAGAAGAAGTGGTTTTTACCCAATACCGGGCGAATTCACTGATCCTGATTCCGCAGCGTGACGGTGATTTCAAAAAATTTGAAGAGGAACGGGGAGTGGTTGTAACCGAGCCCAATATCTTCCGGGTGTTTGACCGTGTGGTCCTGATGGGAGATGCGGAGAAGTCACTGGATGAACCTAATGAGGCGGTAATCAGCCGGTCATTCGCGTTAAAGTATTTCGGCCGTGAAGATGCCATCGGTGAACTCGTCAGGTTTGAAGAGCGTGATTATAGGATTGGCGCAGTTGTCGAGGATCCCCCGGCTCAGTCCGATCTGCCGTTTTATCTGCTGCTGTCGTATGAAACCATCCGAGCCAACAATGAGAGCCGGGGCTGGCGCAGTATCTGGAGTGATGAAAACTGTTACTTCCTGTTGCGCGAAGGCGAATCGGTCACCTCGATTGAAAACCAGCTGGCTGAATTTTCAAAAAAGCATGATCCGGAGACATCCTGGGATCAACGCAGGTATGTAATACAACCGCTGTCGGATTTGCATTTCAACGATGACATCGGCAACTACAACTATAATGCGGTCAGTGAAGATTATCTCATGGCATTGGGTGTGGTTAGCCTGTTTCTGATTGTAACTGCGTGCATCAATTTCATCAATATTACCACGGCAGAAGCGATACGCAGGTCAAAAGAAGTGGGTATCCGGAAATCACTGGGCGGTTCGCGTTCGCAGCTGGTGTTTCAGTTTTTGGGAGAAACCAGCCTGGTAACTTTTGGCGCCATGATGCTTTCGTTTGTTATTGTGCAGGGTGTGCTGGGTGTGGTTAATTCGTTTCTTGAGTTATCACTGACGTTTGATCTGGCCGGCAATCCGCACCTGCTGATTGTTTTGATCGGTGTTTTCATTATTGTGTCGCTGTTGTCGGGTTTGTATCCTGCTCTCGTGATATCAGGATTTAATCCGGTATCCGCATTGAAAAATTCTGCGGCCAGCAAATTCACCTCCGGTTACCGGTTACGCCAGGGGCTGGTAGTAACGCAGTTTGTTATTTCCCAGTTACTGGTAATCCTTACACTTGTGCTGATCAACCAGATGGAATTTTTCCGCAATAAGGACCTGGGATTCCGCAAGGATGCCATCATCACTATACCTGTTCCAGAAGGCTCACGACTGGATACACTCAATGTCAGCAAGGCCCGCGCGTTGGCAAACGATATTTCACGCATGGCCGGAGTTGAAGGGTACAGCCTGTGTTTTTCGGCACCGTCTTCCGGTTACCAGATGAGTTCCGACTTTTTAATGGAAGGCCAACAGGAGGAACAGGCGAAAGGTACACAGGTGAAACTGGCTGATGGTAACTATATCTCCTTGTTTGAGATTAAGCTGCTGGCCGGTCAGAACATAGAAGACCTTGACACACCGCGCAGTGTGGTGGTTAACCGGAAGTTTACGGAAGTTGCCGGTTTTTCATCCCCGGAGGAAATTATCGGCAAGCGCGTACGGCTGTGGGGAAGAATGTTGCCGGTGGTTGGCGTTGTGGAAAATTTTCATACCCTTTCGCTCAGCAATGCCATTCAGCCGGTTGCTATACAGAATCGCCTGGACCGTTACCGGTTAATGGCGTTGCGTATTCAACCCGATCAGTTTCAGCAACTGGTGCCGCAAATTCAGAAACGATGGGAAGAGGCCTATCCCCTGTCGATTTTCAGTTATGAGTTTCTCGATGAGAACATCCGCGAATTTTATGAAAGTGAGGCCCGATCATCCACCATGCTCACCGTCTTTTCGGCCATCGCGATAGCCATCGGTTGTTTGGGATTACTCGGTTTGGCAACGTATATGGCCAATCAAAAAACCAAGGAAATCGGAATTCGGAAAACCCTGGGCGCTTCGGTGGAAAGCATCCTCCTCATGTTTACCAGGGATTTTATCATGTTAGTGCTCCTTGGCTTTGTTGTCGCTGCACCGCTGGCGTGGTGGCTGGGCAACCTGTACCTGAGCCAATTTGTTTACCGTATCGAGTTAGGGCCCGTATTATTTTTGTCGGGTATTGGCCTGACGTTACTGATCGCGATGATTACCGTAGGGTATAAATCCTTTCGGGCGGCCACCGTCAACCCTGTTGATTCCTTGCGGTACGAATAGTTTAAAATCGTATGCTGTACGTAACTTTAAAAGAAACAATTACGAGGAATTACTTAATAGTGATTCTTGCTGCGACTGTAGTTTTTACATCTTGTACCTCTACGAAAAAGATTAAAACGCAGAATGGTATTTCCGAAATACAATATTTGAACATTAATAACTTAAGACAGTATGTTCTTATTAGAAGCAAAGATGTAAATAATCCAGTGTTACTTTTTTTACACGGAGGGCCCGGAGCATCTGCAACGGCCTTGTTACGAAAGTTTAACAACGAATTAGAAGACCATTTTACTGTTGTATACTGGGACCAGAGAGGGGCAGGTAAATCGTATAATAAAGCGATTTCCAAAGATGAAATTAAGGTAGCTAAGTACATTCAAGATGTAGACTCATTAGTGTCTTATTTGAAAGAACGGTTTAGTAAAGAGAAAATAGTTTTGGTAGGACATTCCTGGGGCTCAAGACTTGGCTTATATGCGGTTCGAAATAATCCTGAAAACTATTTAGTATATATAGGTATTGGGCAAGAGTTATCATCGTTTGATGGAGAGCTCATATCGTACAACTATAGTTTAGCCAAAGCAAAAGAGACAAATAATCAAAAAGCAATTAAAGAATTGGAGGAAATGGGTGCACCTCAAAGTGGGCATTATATGGATATGTACAAAACGGGATTTTGGGGTGGTGTGAAGTAAAAACATTGGCTATTAAAGTTGGGTGGGGAACGTTATAACAAAACCAATTACACCGATTGGATATTTTCTATATGGGGCTCGCGAGAGTATTCCTTTTTTGACCTGATAAGATATGGTAAAGCTTCAGGTTTTTCAGCAGGTAATATCATCTTTGATCCTGATTTCAACAACATAGATTTCTTTAAACAAATACCGGAGGTTAAAGTACCAGTATTTTTCATCTCTGGTGCATATGATTACAATACACCTTGGGAGCTTGTAGAAAAGTATAATGCTATGCTGCAAGCGCCTAAAAAGGAGTTCATCAAGTATGAGAAATCTGGACACAGTCCTGTATTTGAAGAACCTGAAAGGTTTAATAAAGAGATTATTAGAATTTACGACTCAATTAAAAACAAATAAGCATCGCATAAATGCACCTGCACGCGAACATTGGTTTCGTACTTTGTAAGATGAGAAAGTACTAGATCTGAGGCTCAGATCTTCGTTGGGGGGTTGGTGCTAAGAATCCCAGTTGATTGGAGTTGAATCCCGGAAGGATTGCTGTAACTAAATTCAGTTATTTAAACCAGCTGCGCTGAATGATCTCCAGCATCTGCGGATGTACCGCACCGGCTGCAATGAGTTGGCCGCCATAGAGAAAGTTATTTCCTCCGGTAAAGTCGGACACCTTTCCTCCGGCACGCTCTACGATCAGCGCTCCGGCTGCCACATCCCAGGGATTGAGGTTGTATTCAAAGAAGCCTTCCATGCGACCGCAAGCCACATAAGCCAGATCAATAGCAGCACTGCCGAGTCTTCTGATGCCATGCGATTGTTCCAGAAAAATTTTGATGATGTCCAGGTAATCATCACGCTTGTCCTGATGGTAGTAGGGGAAGCCGGTGGCAAATAAGCTTTCATTTAAGGTGCTTACTTGTGAAACCTGGATGACGTTGTCATTACAAAAAGCAGGTTGTCCGTCAAGAGCATGATAACATTCGTCACGGGTAACGTCATACACCACCCCCAGAATTACCTTTTGATTTCTGGCCAGTGCAACACTGATGGCATAGATCGGTAAACCATGCATAAAGTTGGTGGTGCCATCCAGTGGGTCGATGATCCATTCGAACTCATGTTTCTCCGATGTGTTTGCTGTTCCTTCTTCGGCCAGAAAGCCGCTTTCGGGAAGTAATTTTTTCAGTTCGCGGATCAGCCTGATTTCGGCTTCTTTATCGACATAGGATACCAGGTTGTTGAAGCTCTGTTTAAACTCTATGCGCGACCGGTCAAAGGCATGAGCCTCCTGCCGGATAAAGCTGCCTACGGTACGGCAAAGTTGTACGACTTCATTTTGGAGAGATGCCAGTTCTTCGGGTGTCATTATTGTTTTTGTTCAGAGGGTCAACGTACTAACGGCTGCTTTTGTTTACTTCTGTTTACCGGCTACGACTATCACAATTTCACCTTTTACTTCTTTTGCGCCAAAGTGATGTCGCAATTCACTCAGCGTGCCGGCTGCATTTTCCTCATGAAGCTTGGTTAGCTCGCGCGATATGCTGGCTTGACGATCCTGCCCGAAAAATTCAATAAACTGGTCGAGGGTCTTCAGCAGGCGATAGGGCGACTCGTAAAAAACCATAGTGCGTTCTTCTTCCGCCAGTTTAGTCAACAGGGTTTGCCGTCCTTTTTTAACCGGTAAAAAACCTTCAAACACAAAGCGGTCGGTGGGCAATCCGGAGTTGACCAGGGCAGGAACAAAAGCGGTAGCGCCCGGCAGGCACTCCACACGCAAACCAGCCTGGCGGGTTGCACGTACTATCAGAAATCCAGGATCGGAGATACCCGGTGTACCAGCATCGCTGACCAGCGCCATGGACTCACCTTTTTTCATTCGTTCTACAAGCGGTCCAACCACACCGTGCTCATTGAAGTTATGGAAACTCTGCAACGGCTTTTGAATTCCGTAATGCTTCAACAATACTCCGGAGGTCCTGGTGTCTTCGGCTAGGATAAGATCCACTGACTTCAGTACTTCCAATGCCCGAAGGGTGATATCCCCCAGGTTGCCAATGGGTGTTGGGACAATATATAATGAGGCAGGTTCGCGCATGGATCAGGCGAGCCGGTCGATGATAGCAGCCAGCTGACGGTCTTTTTCCGTAACGATATTGCCGGCATCGTGTGTAGAAAGTTCGATATACACCGTGTTCCAGGTGTTGGTCCAGGTAGGGTGGTGGTTCATCTTTTCTGCTTCGATGGCCACCTTCGTCATGAAACCAAAGGCTTCCGTAAAATCCCTAAAGCGAAATGTCTTTGTGAGTTTATTCTGATCTTCCTGCCACATAACGCAAAATCAATTTGACTAAGCGAATGTACAAGCTTTGAAGATATAAACAGTTACAAGGCGATTAAACCCTCGATGCCTGCTGCTTTCCGGTAGATGGCGATTACGGCTTCGCTGGATGGTGCCATAATCTGCACCGTGATACTGGAATAATTTCCTTCGCGGGAAGATTTCTGCTGCGTTTCGTGCGTGGGGAAAAGTTGTTTTACCTCCGCTTCCTTTCCTTTCGGCACAATGAATTTAAACATATAAAGTGCCGGCCAGCGGTAGTGCTCATCGAGTTTGGCCCGGAAAGTTTCAATAACCTGATCGTCCATAAAATAAAAAACGGACACCCTTGCAGCAGACGGGTGTCCGTTAATGTAATTAGTTGTTAATAGAAGCGGTAACGCTTGTCTTCGATTGATGCATCCAGCTTAATGGCATCAGCGATACTCATGGTATTGCGGCTGATGCCGGCCTGCTGCAGCGAACTCTTATACATGCCGTAGTCAGGCAGCGAAGGTGCAGCCGTAAAATTCTGCTGTTCGATGATGATGACACCGTTTTCTCCGGCAAACGCTTTCGAACGTTGTCCGCTTTGCAGGGAAAAGGCCTTGCCTACAGTTGCCGGATCAAATCCTGCACTGGCCAGATTGTTGGCATTCAAGCGCAGGCTATTGTTGGTGTAAACGGTAGCATCTTTTCCAAAAGCTGCAGCAATTTCATCCAATGAACCCTGAAGACTGTTCAACTTCTCGGTGATGCGCTTTCCTTTTAGTTCATTCTTCACCAGCGGTGTGATTTCATCCTTCACCTGATCGAGTGTCTTGAAGCCTTCTTCGGTTTCTTCAGTCATCACAACCACGGCATACTGATCTTGTAAATCAAACACCTGTGATACTTTACCGGTGCCGCCATCGCGGAACAGCCATTGTACAATCTGACGGGCTTCACCCAGACTGCCTATTCTGCGCTCAGACGGTTTAATACTTTTGAGATCAACCGGAGTAAGGCCTTCCTGTGTGGCACGCTGTACAAAATTGTCAACGCCCTTAAGTTCAGATGCAAAACGCTCCGCTTTACGGATGGCGTTGTTGATGGAGGCATCACTCGGCAATATTTCACGCTCAATAACAGCCAGCGCATAGAAGCTGTTGTCCTTTAATTCGGTAACATCAATGATATGGTAACCAAAATCGGTTTCCACCACATCATTTAGAACACCCTTCTTTGTTGCTGAGAAAACGGCAGTTTCAAACGGCTTTACCATGGCACCGGAACTGAACCAGCCCAGGTCTCCACCGCGCGAGGCTGTACCATCGGTTCCAAACTCACGGGCTTTCTCGGTAAAGTCGGCACCGGCCTTGATGTCTTTCAAAATGTTTCTTGCTTTTTCACGTGCTGCGAGTTTAGATGCTTCACTTTCATCGTCCCAACGGATGAGGATATGGCTTGCACGGGCACTGAATGTAGTGTCTTTACCAATTTCAGAAACCTTAACGATTTTGTAGGTATTGTTATCCAGGAAGGGGCCGATTACTTCACCCACTTTCAAATCGTTAATGGAAACAAACGAAGGGAAGTTAGCCCGCGTGTATCTTACATAAGCCTCATTCGAGTTGTCGGAATTGATCGCGGCAAAAACGGAATCATCTTCCGCAGCGCGCAAGGCAGATACCAGACGGGTAAGTTCTTCACGGAAGGCCAGCGAATCATCTGCAGAGGCTTCCACCGGGAAGCTGACGTATTTCATGCTGCGGGTAAATTCGCTTTTGTACCGGTCTTTGTTCTTGTTGTAGTAAGCCCGCAAATCAGCATCGGTTACCTGTACAGCAGTATCGCTGATCGAAAAGAAAGGTACGTACAGGTATTTGATCTCAGCCACATCGCTGATGTTCCGGTATTCGCGTTCAGCCTCAGCATTGGTTACATAAACGCTCTTGATCAGTAGGTTTTCATATTTCAGACGCTCACGGCTAGGCTTCAAGTCACGCTGGAAAACCTCCCACTGAATGCGTTCCGGTGCTGTAACAGGAAGGTTCTTGATGCTGGAAATGTAATTGGCCAGCATCGCCCGGTCGAACTGACCTGTTGCCTGATTGACAAAAGATGACTTGATGCCTTCGCTGATGTTTTTTCCGGAGATCATATCCACCAACTCGTCATCCGAAACTTTTACACCAACTTTTTCGAATTGTCTTTCAATGGCATGGCGGAGAATCAGTATTTCCCAGGCTTGTTCGCGCAGCGTAGGCATATCGCGATCGGTCGGCTGCCGGTTGAAGTACAACATGTAGTTGGCTTCGCGCTCCTGTACAGCCAGTTGATATTCTTTCAGTGAAACTTTAATACCAGCAATTTCACCTACGGAGTCATCCTCGAATAGAAATGAATTGCTGCTGAATAAATCACCAAGGATAAAGGCGGAAATGGCCACAAATACAAAGACCACTACCCATGTTCCCATCTTGCTCCTCAACGTACCGATAAATGCCATAGTTCAATTTTTTAAAGACCGCAAATTTAACCCCCTTTGCGGATTAGAAAAATACGGTTTGGAAAAATAACCGGATTCTTTTCAGTCTGTAAACAACTGAAAATCAGCACATTAATTCAGCTGCGAGGATTATTCCGGTTGCCTGGTCACTTTCACGGTCTCAATCCGGTTGTCGAGGGTCGACTGCACCGTAAAAACGAAAGGAGATATCTCAATGCTTTCCCCCGGCTTCGGCAGGTCTTCGAGGTAACTGAGTATGAGTCCTCCAAGGGTTTCATAGTCCCCTGTGGGAAGATTCCACTGGTAGGTATCGTTCAGGTAATCAACTTCATGGCGGGCACTAAGCAACCACGTATGCGCATCGAGTTGTTGTTCAATAAGGCTGTCTTCATCGTGCTCGTCTTCAATTTCTCCGAAGATTTCTTCGATGACATCTTCCATGGATACCAGGCCGGCCGTACCTCCGAATTCATCCAGCACCACAGCAAGGCTTTTACGTTCGTTAATGAAACGGATCATCAGGTCGTTGGCCAGGATGGTTTCCGGTACCATGATGATTGGGGTGAGGATTTCTTCGATGCGATCTGGCTTCTTGAATAATTCAGAAGAATGGCAATAGCCGATCACTTCGTCAATGCTGCCTTTATACACCAGAATTTTTGAGTGCCCGCTTTCCACAAATGTTTCCCTCAGTTTTTCGATTCCTTCCTGCACGTCTACGGCAACAATTTCAGTTCGCGGAATCATGCATTCGCGCACTTTCACTGTTTTAAATTCCAGGGCATTGTGAAATATCTTTTTATCCAGTTCAATGTCTTCATTTTCATGCTTCACCCGGTGCATGTTTTTCAGGTAATGATTGAGGTCGGTTAGCCCGAACACAGGCTTTTCATCCGAGTATTCCGTGCGGATGATGCGGGTAATTACCAGCCGGGAGAGCTGCATGATGAAATAGACCAGCGGATAGAGCACGTAATACAAGATGTTGAAGGGAAGAGCCAATGTGCTGAGCATCCGGTTCGGGTTAATCAGAAATAGGCTCTTGGGCAGGAACTCAGCTGTAACCAGTACAAGCGAGGTGGCGATAAGCGTCTGAACGATCAGTACGGTTGCTTCGTTGGCAATGGTTTCGGGTAACCAAATTACCAGGTAGGGCTCCAGTAATTTGGCCATGAATATGCCATATAGCACCAGGGCTATGGTATTACCAATCAGCGTGGTGCCGATGAACATGGAGGGCTTCTTCAGGAATTTCGAGTAAATGCGTCCCGACAAGGTTCCTTGCTTTCCCTGAAGCTCCAATTGTAATTTATTGGCGGACAGAAAGGCGATTTCTATTCCTGAGAAGAAAAATGAAAAGATCAGGGAAATATTCTTAAATGCTGCTTTAGCAACATGTGAATATTATATAAAATACACATCACTTGATGGTATACCCCTTTGGGACACCGGTGCACCTCTATTATATAAATTAAGTGATTATCAATCATCTCTTTCTAATCCTTTTAATGAATTTGAACCCGTTGACAGTTCTGCTGCAGCAATTGGTGCTCAGGGACTGTTGAGGCTCGGGCAATTTTTAAAACAAACTGATCCTGAAAATTCAAAAAAATATATTCAGGCAGGTTTGACCATTGCAGAGACGTTGTTAAATGAACCATACCTCTCTTCAGATAAGTCACATCAGGGCATTCTGCTACATACAATCTATCATAGGCCAAACAAATGGGATCACATAAAGATTGGATCTAAAATTCCTTTTGGAGAGTCTGGAATGTGGGGCGATTATCACATGGTTGAACTGATGTATTATTTGTGGAAACTATTAAAAGAAAATGAATTTTATTGCTTTTACAAAAATATAATTTGATTTCACTACTTATGAGGCTTTTCAGAGTATATAATTTGATATGAAGCAGTTATCTTAATTTAGATTTGCGTATTAATATTAACTATCCTAAAACTATAAACTATGGAAGGAATCATTTTTGCAATTATTACAGTGCTAGCCTGGGGTAGCTGGATCGCCCCTTCACAGAATGTTCCTTTAAAAGGACAGCAAACCCGTACTTTCTTTGTCACGTTGGCTGTTCTGATCATGGCAATAGTTGTCAGTGCTTTTGTCGGATATGAAGGATTAAACAGAACAACATTTTGGTTTCCATTCCTTGGCGGCTTGATCTGGGCTGTAAGCGGATGGTGCGCTTTTGTTGGAACCAGCCGTATTGGTATGGCCAAAGCGTTTGGCATCTGGGCACCAATGAATATAATTGTTTCAATAATATGGGGCATAATA
>JALOMI010000192.1 GCA_025455465.1 Cyclobacteriaceae bacterium
CCGCTAACGTAGAAGTGCCGCTGATACCGTGTGCTGCTGACCAGGCCATCACTGACGTTTACATTTAGAATGCGGGGTGAGGAGATTCCGAGGAAAAATTGATCCGTCATTAAAAATGCACCAGCTCCGAAATTCGGTTTTGTGTATTGCGTCAGATTCATGTCAAGATCTTCATCATCGAGGTATTCGAGATTAAGTTTTGAATAATCGTAGCGATAGTTAATCAGCCCACCCTGAACACCCAGCGCGAGGATAGTACCGTTTTTCTCAATCACATGGAAGGAGAAGGGTATCTGCAGTTCAATGTTACTGTTAATGCCCAGCTGATCGGAAATCAGCATGCCTCCGGTTCCGAATTTGTAGCCAACCGAGGAAGTAACAGAAAGAAAATTAGTGAGCGGAGCCCCTTCGATACCAATCCATTGTTTCCGTGAAATCAGGTTAGCGGTAACATCCTTATAAATACCTGCATAGGCAGGATTGATCATCACCTGGTTATAAAAGTACAGGTTGTAAAGCGGGTCTTGCTGGGCCTGCGACAGGAATGACAGCAGGAGCAAAAAACTAAGACCAAATCTAAGCATCCTTCGCGGGCAAAAAATAATCAACGATGCGAATGTAGTAAATGATCAACAATTCGAAGTTGTGCAGGCTTTCCGTAGCGAAAGATTGAAATCCTTGAATCGGTGATGTTCAGATGAAGGATTGATGAAGTTCATTAACCGGAGTAAATTATTCACAGAAAGTTGGTTACGTATGAACTAAGGAAATGATCAAATGCCAGCGTGAATCAACCTGAAGTTTAACAGTAACCGGGTTGTCAACATAATTTAAAAAGCTAAAATAAACGTTATGAAAACAATGATGTTGCCCCGCAAACGCACCGTGCTCCTGGTGCTTCAGGTTATGTTTCTGGTTGCTTTTGTGGCATGGTCATTTTTGATCCGTTCCTTGTAACAAGGTTAACTGAAAGATCATTCAGTCAAACAGAATTGTCCTTTGATCAGGTACTGCATCTTTGATGTCAATTCATTAAGAATTTTTCTGCAAATTGTTTTAGGGGAAACATACTTTCCGGTTGCTTATTCACGTCCAGTCGGTTATTTTTTCTGAATGAATATCTACCGTAAAGAGATCATTGTTCAGCACAAAGACCTGGATGAACTCAATCATGTAAATAATGTCGTTTATCTTCAATGGGTGCAGGACATTGCTTCCGCCCACTGGCAAACACTCGCAACTGAAGATATGCTTAAGAAGTATTCCTGGGTCGTTCTGAAACATGAAATCGAATATTTTGGACAGGCCTTTTTAAACGACCACCTTCAGGTAAGCACCTGGGTGGATTCGTCAGAAGGATTCCGGTCCATTCGGCAAGCTGAATTTCATCATACTGGAACAAAAAAATTATTGGTGAGGGCCAGAACCACCTGGTGCCTGCTGGATTCAACAACGCTGCGACTAAAAAGAATTGAGCAGGATATCTATACAAAATTTCATGGCGGCAGCTCGTAAACCAATTATATAAACGGAGGGAGGAAAAGTGTTCCTGAAAAACAATCAGTTGCTTTTCTTCTGATCAGGTGGAAAATTTTTCAGCAGTTGCCTCACACCACGTTGAATGTTCTTTCGTGAAATTTCCGGCCCACTATCCATGTAACCAAGCAGCTGACTTTGCCATACCACAATACTTTGTGCACGGTCAACCATGTGCAGCATAACAGTACCCTTCGTTAGCATTACTTCCTGCGGAGTCATGAACGTCATCCGGTAATAGTAGGGCTCATCTTCACGGTTATGGTAGGTGATCACCTTTTCATTTTCGATAACCACATGAAAATCAATCAATAAATCAGGATTGTTGTCATCATAGACATAACCTTTGGATTTCATCGCGTCAATGATGGCTTTTCGGATATTTACCTGAATAACACTATCCTGAAGGTATTCAGGGCCGGTGAACGTAAACTGGCAGCCTTCCAGCCAGCAGAAAGTGCGATATTTACTGAAATCAATTTCCTGATCATAAGCTGTTTGGATGTTATTGCATCCAACCATTAGAATCAGAAACAAAATAAATCTGTTCGATTTCATGATCACCTGCAAATAAGTAACAAGAAGGCAATCAATAAACGTTCACCATCAGTTTGTCTGATGATATTCGTCAGGTACCATCAGGCAAGTTCGCGCAAATCAACCGGTACTACTTTGGAGACTCCTTTTTCAACCATCGTAATTCCGTAAATCACATCCGTGGCTGTCATGGTTCGTTTGTTATGGGTTACAATAACAAACTGGGAGTCCTTGCTGAATGTACGGATGATGTTGTTGAACTTGTCGATGTTGGCATCATCCAGCGGAGCATCCACCTCATCGAAAATACAGAAGGGTGCCGGCTTTAACAGGTACATGGAAAACAGTAAGGCTGTAGCTGTAAGCGTCTTCTCACCACCAGAGAGCTGGTTGATGGTCAACGGCCGCTTGCCTTTGGGTTTGGCCACGATGTCAATATCCGATTCCAGCGGATTGTTGGGATCAATGAGTTTCAGATCACAATCATCTTCCTCATTGAACAGTGAACGGAAGACGCGCTTGAAGTGATCGCGGATGTGGTTAAAGGCATCCATAAAGGTAATACTGGCGGCTCCTTCTATCTCGGTAATGGTACTGAGAAGGGATTCTTTCGCCTTCATCAGGTCTTCCTTTTGTGCGATGATAAAATCGTTTCGTTCCTTTATTTCCGTGTATGCTTCCATCGCCATGGGATTGATGGGCCCCATGTTATCCAAACGCTCACGGATTCGGGTAACTTCCTGCCGTAATTTTTCTTCATTAAGAGTGGCCAGCGTCTGCATCTCTTCTTCCGTTGTCTGGCTGGTAACAGTATCGAGGTCAACCTGGAACTCAACCGAGAGCCTTTCTTTCACGGAATTCAGTTGCAGCTTGCTTTCGCTCAGTTGATTCTGAAGTTCCATCAGCAGGTTATCGATGGTGTTGCGGCCATGCTGTATTTCACGAAGTTCTTTTTCGAACTGGTCTATCTCTCCGCGGCATTGGTAGTAATCGCGTTCAGCTTCATTAAGTCCTTTCTCCATTTCCTCCTTTTCCGCATACATGGCAATGAGTTCATTATCATTGGTATGGGTGGATTCAACAATCTGGCGGGCTTCATCTTCATTTTTCTGCAGCTCTTCAGCGTTCTGGTCAATGCGTTGACGGCTCTGCTCCATCGACTCCTGCTTGAAGCGGATTTCCTGGTCGATGCTCTTCACCCGGTTTTCCTGCTGGTGGAAGAAGATGTTTTGCTCGTTGAAAGCAGCTGATTTCTGGCTCAGTAATTCACTTTGGCCAGCCATCTTTTCCGACAAGTCTACCACCTGCGTTTCATACGCGAGCACATCGTGATTCAGTTGCTGCGCTTTGGGTTTAAGGTCATCCAGTTCACGGAGGAGTGTATCTACTTTTTCAAGGATGTCTTCCCTTCGTAAATCGGAATTGCTGAGCATTTGGGCAAACTGCTCGCGTTTGGTGCGGATGGATACGAACTCCTCATTGATCTGGCGGATGTCATGCTGTACTTCTTCCACCTGGTGGCGAAGGTTGTTGGCGCGAAGTTTTTCCAGATCAGACTGGCGCTGCAACAAACTCTCGCGGGTGGTGTTCATTTTGGCGGTAAGCTCCCGGATTTCCTTCTCCAGTTTTTCAAGATTCTTTGCACGACCGATACGCTTACCTTCAAAAAGGCCAACAGATCCACCGGAGAGGCTGAACCTGCGTTTAGTCAGTTTGCCGCTTTTCGTGATGAAGATGTTATCGTCATCGGCTGGTATTCCTTTGATATCTCCACCTTCAAAAATATAGACGCGGTCAAGTATGAACGACATCAGCTTACGGTACTTCGGATCAAACTCAATGATCTGTGTTGCCGGAAAGGCATTGTCGTAAATGCGGGTTGGTGTAGGATCAAATTTCTCGAATGCATCGAGAATGAAGAAATTCGCCTTGCCCTTGGAAGCATCGCTGAGGATATTGATGGCTTCATAGGCTTCTGCCTCATGGTCAACAATATAATAGTTGAGATAATTCTCCAGGTAATTTTCAATCGGAACCCGGTACTCTTCCGGACAGGTCAGCACATCCGACAGAAGCGGAGCGTTTTTAGCAATGCGTTTTTTGAGGAATTTAATAGCCTCAGGAAATCCCTCCAGGTTTTCAACCAGCGACTTGGTGAGGTTGTATTCGTTTTGCCGCGCATCGAGCGTACGGCCTATGTTGGTTAACTCTTCGCGGATCATCTCGATGGTTTTTTCCATCGAAGCAATGCGTGACAGGGTGTCTTCTTCTTCTTGTTTGAGTTTACTGAGTAACTCATTTTTTTGGTTGAGTTCAGTCTGAAGTTCCACCAGCTTCTTTTCAAACTCCATCAGGCTGGCGCTCTGCTGACTGGTATCAGTCGCAGTACGTTCCAATTCCTGTTTGAATGATGCAATCTGAATTTCACGGATTTCTACCGCTTTGTTGGTCTGGAAGCTTTGCTCCTGCTTGCTTCGCTGCAACTGGCGCAGTGAGTCCAGTTCCGCTTGCAGGGCTGAGGTTGTTGTTTTCTGGCCTTCGTATTCGGCCTTCAATTGATCCAGCTTGGTGACGATCTCATTCAGAATAGTCTGAGCTGTTTCTTTTTCAGACTCGAGGCTCTGGATGCTGAAGCGGGCGCGCTCGTTGCTTTTCCGGTCCTGATCAATTTGTTCGCGCAGGTTGGTGGTGCGGTCGTTCAGGTATTTGAGCCGCTCATTTTTGATCTGCTTGTCACTTTCGTATTGACGGATTCGGGTGACAAATTCATTGATGCTCTTCTGCCGGGAGGATAATGTCTTTTCCTTACCGATTAGGTCAGCTTTAGTGCGTTCGATGGACGCCTCTTTTTCTGCGGTGGCACCCGTTAGTTCGAGTTTACGGTCATTCTCTTCCTGAATGCGCTGCTGGATTGAATCAAACCTGCTTTTTTGTTGATGCACGACCAGCTTTGCCAGGCTGATACTCTTCTCTTTATACTCTTCTTTGATACGGTAATAGGTTTCTGTCTGCTTAGCCTGTTTTTCAAGGCTTTTCATGTTCTTTTCGATTTCAAAAAGCAGGTCTTCTACGCGTTCCAGGTCAGCATCAGTATCCTCCAGTTTTTTCAGGGTTTCTTTCTTGCGTTTTTTGAACTTGGATATACCGGCAGCCTCTTCGAACAGCATCCTTCGAGAGTTATCCTTATCATTTAAAAGATCGTCCACCATACCTAATTCGATAATGGCATACGAGTTCGAAGCGATACCCGTATCCATAAAGAGGTTGGTTATGTCTTTCAGTCGGCAGCTAACACCATTCAGCAGGTACTCGCTTTCACCGGAGCGGTAAAGCCTGCGGGTTATGGTAACCTGGGAATATTCCGTGGGAAGTATATTCTTGGTGTTGTTGATGGTGAGGGAAACCTCAGCCATTTGCAGGGGAGACCTTCCGCTGGTACCGTTGAAAATAACATTTTCCATTTTTTCGGAACGCAAGGCACTGGTCTTCTGCTCACCGAGTACCCAGCGTATCGAGTCAACAATGTTTGATTTACCGCATCCGTTAGGTCCGACAATTCCGGTAATTCCTTCGTCAAAGTTGATAACGATTTTATCGGCAAAGCTTTTAAAACCTTTGATCTCCAGCTTGGCTAATTGCATGAATGAAAGTCTAGATAGTGGTTGTAAAAAATAAGGGCAGCAAAGATAAAATGAATTGATCAGATGCCAAATGCAGTGAACGGGTATTGACCTCGGGGGCAGATGAATGTTGGAAAACCCCGAAATCCGTGTTAATTCAAATATTTTCGATACATTTGCTAACATGGACGATTTTCAGTTTTGGCTTTATGTGATCCTTGGTGTCGTGTACCTGATCAGTCAGGTCAGAAAGAAATCAAAAGCGGGTCAGGAGTTGCCGGATGCTAAACCTGCACCCCGCAAAACGGCCAATACTCCGGCCAATCCGCGGTCTTACGAACAACGGCCAGAACCGGCCAATAAGCCTATCACATTTGAAGAATTGCTGCGGGAAATAACGGAAGCCAAGACAAAACCGGAATTACCGGAGCCTGCTGCGGATAAAACAGAGTATGTTAACTACGAGGAAGATCTGGAGGAAGAATTCGTTCAGCCTGAAGTGGTTACGGCTCCTCATAATTCCCCATATAGTGCTTATGAAGAGGCAAAATGGAAAGATTATACAAAGGGAACACTGGAGGATACCCTTAAGCTGGAAAATGTAGACATGAGATACAGTAAATTCAAAGAATTCGAAGACGTAAAGCGCGAAAGTTTTCTGGATCAATTCACTTCTGACTTAAAAAATACAGATGGTTTAAAACGTGCTTTCGTGTTGTCTGAAATTCTGACGCGAAAGGAGTTTTAATTATTCGTGTAGGGTAAAGGATTTTACGTGAGAG
>JALOMI010000193.1 GCA_025455465.1 Cyclobacteriaceae bacterium
CATGCAGCTTAATGAACCGGATGCACTGCCGAATCATTTTCATCCTGATGATTCTTGTCCTGGCAGCCTGCAGCCGTAAGCCGGTTCAGTACCCGGCCTATGACGAAACCAAAATTCCGGCTGCGCCCGATTACAGCCAGCTGAATTTGTGGGCAGCCCATCCGGATAAGGAAGATGCTGCCGATCTGCTTCCCGGCAAAGGACAATTCAGCAAACAAAATCCGCTGCCTCCTATCGATGTCTTTTTTGTACACCCAACCATCTACACCAACGATCAACACGAAACCTGGCCATGGCAGGGGGACGTGTATAATCAGGCATTGAATGAACGAACCGACCAGTCGACCATTAAATACCAGGCGAGTGCATTCAACGGCAGCGCACAGGTGTATGCACCCCGTTACAGGCAGGCCCATATCAACGTCTTTCGTGTTCAGGATACTGTTCTTTTCAGGAAGGCCATCGGATTGGCTTATCAGGATGTACGCGCGGCTTTCCTGTATTATCTTGAACATCATAACCAGGGTAAACCCTTTATCCTGGCTTCCCACAGTCAGGGAACCGTGCATGCCACACGACTGATGAACGAGTTCATTGACGGAAAACCCCTGCAGGAAAAACTCGTGGCCGCTTACCTGGTAGGCTACGCCACAAAGACCGATGCCTTTAAAAACATTAAACCGTGCGAAGACGCATCAGAAACCGGATGCTGGATTTCCTGGAACACCTACGAAAAGAATTATTATCCGCCCCGGCATGAACTGGTCTTCGCTCCGGCCCTGAGCACCAACCCGCTCAACTGGAAAATTGATGACACCTACGCACCGGCATCACTTAACGAGGCATCCATTCTGCGCAACTACAAAAAAGTATACACCAACCTGTGCGATGCCCAAAACCACCAGGGCTTGCTGTGGATCACCAAACCAAAATTCTTCGGCAGCGCCTTCTATCGCTCTAAGCGGTATCATATTGCTGACTACAACTTGTTCTACGGAAACATCCGCACCAATGTCAAAGACCGTGTTGAGGCTTACCTGAAATACGGCAGCCAATCACCATCCTTCCGCGATTAATCATAAACTCATACAACCATGAACACCGTATTTGCACCAGACGCACCCAAGGCTATCGGCCCCTACTGCCATGCCATCCGCACCGGCAACCTGATTTTCTGTTCCGGACAAACACCGCTCAATCCGGAGACGATGCTTATTGAAGGCATCAACATCACCGAGCAAACCAATGTGGTGTTGCACAACCTGGAAACCGTATTGAAAGCCGCGAACGCCAACCGCAGCCACATCATCAAGACAACGGTGTTTCTGAAAAACTTTGCCGACTTTGAAAAGATGAACAAAGCGTATGAAGCCTTCTTCGGAGATCATAAGCCTGCACGCACTACCGTGGAAGTAAGCCGCCTGCCGAAAGAAGCACTGGTAGAGATTGAATGTGTGGCCGAGATACCCTAATCAATCAATCCGTCACCTCCTTGTTGAAATTCTTTCCTGTATATTGACTTATTAACTGCTTTCGTATGCCGGCTTACACCAAACTCGACCACCAGCGCTTTCTCCTCGAAGAAGTGCACCTGCTTCGTGATCTGTTTACATTCGATCGGTTTAAACATCTTAACTGGGACGAATCCTGGATGATGGTGGAAGCCGCCAAACAACTGGCGGACCGCGATATGTATCCTCACTACCGGGAGATGGATACATCCAATGTGCATTATGACGGGCATGGTCATGTGAAAACCCATCCGCAACTGAAAACCATCATCCGCAACGGTGCGGAGCAGGGATGGATCAGCGGCAGTGCGAAGCTGGAGCACGGTGGCATGCAGCTGCCTATTATGCTCTTCAACACGGCACACCATACATTTCATTCGGCCAACAATGGTGCTGTGGGCTATATGGGATTGACCGCGGGCTCGGCCGCGCTGATTAACAGCTTCGGATCGAAAGAACAACACGACCTGTTTGTGCCGAAGATGTATGCCGGGCAATGGCAGGGCACCATGGCGCTGACGGAACCCCAGGCCGGAAGTTCATTATCCGACATTACGACAACAGCCTATCCGATCGGTGACGGTTATTATAACATCAAAGGTCAAAAGATATTTATCTCAGGCGGGCAGCATGAAGCGTGCGAGAACTTTATTCACCTCACCTTAGCACGCATCGAAGGAGCCCCTGCCGGCACCAAAGGCATTTCGCTGTTTATCATTCCGAAATACTGGCCCGTTGCCGATAGATCCCTTCAGCCCAACGATGTGTTTTGTGCCGGTGACTTCCAGAAACTCGGGCAGCGTGCCTATGCCACCACACACCTGGTCTTTGGTGACAACCACGCGTGTAAAGGATGGCTCGTTGGCGAACCCAACAAGGGACTTAGCTACATGTTTCAGATGATGAACGAGGCGCGCATCAGCGTGGGAATGGGCGCTGCAGCCATTGCCCAGGCGGCCTACCTCGCTTCACTGGAATACGCACAGGAACGCACCCAGGGCCGTGTGCCCAGTGAGAAAGATCCGCTCAAGGCGCCCACACCGATCATCAATCATGCCGATGTGCAGCGCATGCTGCTCACCCAAAAAGCTATCGTTGAAGGCGGCCTGGCACTGACGATGGAATGCAACCGCCAGTTTGATCTCGAGCATGCGGCATCGGGTGACGAAAAGCAAGATGCCTGGCTGCTGCTGGAGATACTTACGCCCATTGTCAAAGCCTGGTGCTCGGAACAGGCCAACCGTTCGGCATCATTGGCCATCCAGGTATATGGCGGCTACGGTTATACGATGGATTTTCCGGCACAGCAATACTACCGTGACCTGAAAATCTTTACGTTGTATGAAGGCACTACAGGTATCCAGTCACTTGATCTGCTGGGAAGGAAGGTAAGCATGGAGAAAGGCAAGGCGTTACAGGTACTGAGCGCCCACATCATGAAAACGATTCAGCAGGCTTCGGATGATGATGTGCTGAACACCTATGCCACCCAGCTCTATGACGAAGTTCAGCGCATTGGAAAAGTACTGCAGCATCTTCAGCAGTTTGTACCCGGTGATGTTGACCGGTATTTGTCGGATGCCACGGTATTCATGGACATGATGGGTACCACTGTCGTAGCGTGGCAATGGCTGAAGCAGGCGGTAGCCGCCAGGGCTTCCATTCAGCAAGGTAACTTCGCGCAGCAGACAAAAAATTTCTATGAAGGCATCATCCACACCATGAAGTTTTTCTTCCGGTATGAATTGCCCCACGCAGAAGCCTGTTCCAGGACGCTGATGAATCCTGAATACCTCACCAACCTGAAAGACAACAAACTGTTCTGAGCATTGTATCAACCATGAAAAAATCACTGCTTACCTGGTCACTTTTACTGTCAGCAACTGCACTGCTTGTTGCCCAGGAAAAAAAGGAAGAACCAAAACCTGTTCCGCCAGCCAAAGAGTTCATCACCACACAGCAGGGAACATTCAACGGAGTACCTGTTCGCTATAAGGTGATTGCCGGGGAAACGTATCTGAAAAATGAAAAAGGCGAAGAGGTTGCATCGATCTGGTCTACCACCTACCTGAAAGAAGGTGATCCGAAGCCGCAGCAACGGCCGGTGCTGTTCATCTTCAACGGTGGCCCCGGCTCTGCCTCCGTGTGGCTGCACATGGGCTTCTTCGGTCCGGTGATCGTCAAGACCGACAGCGAAGCGAAAGCAGACGATGGTGCGGCTCCTTATAAGACAGAACGCAACAGCAAATGCCTTCTGGATTTGGTTGATCTGGTATTTATCGATCCGGTGGGTACGGGTTTCAGTACGGTGATCGGGAACGGTAAAGTGGAGGATTTCTGGGGACTGAATGAAGACGCCAATTCCATCGCCCAGTTCATGCGGCTGTGGGTGACAAAGCACAAGCGCTGGATGACTCCGAAATACATTGCCGGTGAGAGCTTCGGCACCACACGGGCCGCGGCCGTAACCAGCGCTTTGGAAAAAGGCGGTCAGTCGATGGCCCTGAACGGATTGATCCTGATCTCCCAGGCGCTGGACTACCAGGGCTCTACGTCCATTCACGACAACATTACTTCTTTTGCTACGTACCTGCCGAGTATGGCTGCAACAGCCTGGTATCACAAGAAAGCCTGCTCGGGTAAATCACTGGAAAAAGTTGTATCAGAAGCCACTGACTTCACCTACAACGAATACATTCCGGCACTCTTTAAAGGAAATTATCTGCCGGAATCCGACAAGAAAAAGATTGCTGCACGGATGGAATCTTTTATCGGGTTGAATGAAAGCTATATCCTGCAATCGGACTTACAAGTACTGATGCCGCGTTTTCAGAAAGAACTGCTGCGCGATCAAAACCTGACGATCGGAAGACTGGACGGCCGTTATACGGGAAAGGAATCGGATGCAGTAGCCGATCATCCTACGCTGGGTGATGCGGCCAGCTACGGTATTGATGCCGCGTTCACCGCTGCGCTGAATAATTATTTGCTTACCGAACTGAATGTGGAGATGAACAGACCTTACCTCACTTCCAACAGTGAAATTGGAAATAAGTGGCGCTGGCGCACGGTACCTGAAGGCAGCTACTGGGAGCCTGTCTATGTGAATGTGGCCCGACAACTGGGCGATGCCATGCGCAGAAACAAAGACCTGAATGTGCTGGTCGTAAACGGCTATTACGACCTGATCACGCCTTTCTTTGATGCCGAATATACGTTCTCACGCAATGGAATTCCGATGGAACAAGTGAAGCTAACCTATTACGAAGGCGGGCACATGATGTACAACCGCCAGCAGGATTTTGATAAACTGGTAAAGGATATCCGTGAGTTTTTGGTGAATGACCTGAAGTAAATTAACTGAACTTCTTTTGAACCGCTAAGCCTCAAAGACACTAAGGAACACAAAGACCTTCAGCACCTAAACACCTAAACACTTAAACACCTAAACACTTAAACACCTAAACACTTAAACACCTTAACACCTTAACACCTAAGCACCTTAACACCTTAACACCTAAGCACCTTAACACCTTACTTCCTCCCCTTCCCCGCAGCACCACTCTTCGGCCTCACCAGCGTCATCTCCTGCACAAGATGTCCTGCTCCGGCATACTTATCGATGATGAACAACACATAGCGGATATCGACCATGATGTTGCGGCAGATGGACGGATCATAGTTGATGTCGCTCATCGTGCCTTCCCACACGCGGTCGAAATTCAAGCCGACCAGGTTGCCCCACGCATCGAGTGCCGGGCTTCCGGAGTTGCCCCCTGAGGTGTGATTGGCCGCGATGAAGTTCACCGGCAGTTTACCGTTTACACCGTAAGGTCCGTAATCTTTGCGCTGATAGAGGTCAATCAGTTTTTGCGGGAGATCGAATTCGTAATCACCGGGCTTGTACTTTTCCATAACGCCATCGAGCCAGGAATAATAATCGTACCGCACGGCATCGCGCGGAATATAGCCATCTACTTTTCCGTACGTTAATCGCAGGGTGCTGTTGGCATCGGGATAGAATTTTCTTTCCGGAAACACCACCATCAAAGCTTCCATGTAGGTACGTTGTAACTGATTGATGCGGTCCTGTATCGGTGTGAGCGGCTGCTGAACTTTCGTTTGATAGACGCTGAGCATATCGAGGTAAAGCAGAATCGCTTCATCCTTCCGGACCGTCTCAACAAGATCCTTCGCAGGTTTATCAAGCAATGCTAACGTCTGCTGCTGGTCATCCAACACCGTTGCTGAAAAGATACCTTTAACATAGGCAGGTATATCGTTATTGTGCCTGGCTAAATTTTCCCGCAACCGTGGTGACTGATAGGCTTGATCATTCTCGTTAAGATATAAACTTAGTAAGACCTCAAACATTTTTTGATCTACGGCAGGACTGTAATCATGGTAGAATCCTTTCAGCCGCTCTTTCACCGAGTTCAATCGTGACGTATAAGCACTCTCCCCTTCCCGCTCATAGGCCGTGACCAATCCGTTAAGTTGGGCAGCGATGGCAAATAATTCCAGCCGGCTGGCGATTTCGGTGTAGTAATCCCGCGCCAGGCCATAGGGCCTGAAGTCATCATAAGCCGTGTTCAATTCAGTCAGCACATTACCGTATTGTGTTTTCCAGCTTGCGTTGGCATCTACCCGTTTCTGGAAATCAGCTTCGAGTTTCTTTTTCCGTCCTACTCCGTCTACCCGATTTAAGCCGAGTAATTCACCCTGCCACTTCTTCCAGGCATTGGAAACCGATGCCCACTTGGCGGCATACTGTATTTTGATCTGCGGATCCCTGCGCATGTAGTTATCCATCACTTCCAGCACCTGGTCGCGTACCTTGATCTTTGCCGGATTGTTTACTTCGATCAGCTGCTGCACAGCCACCGCAGGCAGGTACTGTTGCGTACGTCCCGGAAAGCCAAACACCATCGTGAAATCATTCTGCGAGACACCATCGA
>JALOMI010000194.1 GCA_025455465.1 Cyclobacteriaceae bacterium
ACTTTACAATAAACTTGTCGAAACAGATATGAAAAACCAGTGGCTAAAATTAGCCGCTGAAACCGTTCAAACCGGGAATTCTAAAACCATGGAAAAATAATATGCAGACAAAAGGGATTTTCGATAGAACCATTCAAATTCTGGACAAGGTGCTTGAATTAAGAAGTCAGAAGCTTCAATCCATTTCCTCGAACATCGCCAATGCGGAAACTCCGGGCTATGCACGGCTAAGAATGGATTTTGAAGATCAATTGCGAGAAGCAGTCAATGGAACAAGCCAGGCAGTCACCCAGCCGGGACATATGCCCGCCTTCCCGGAACAGCAGATTGAGTCTTTTCAGGCAAATTTTTACAGAGAAAAAGACCAGAGTGCAATTGGTGATGGAAACAGTGTGAGTATGGAACAGGAAATGGTCGATCTTTCGGTCAATCAGATCCGATATGAGGCGGCCATATTATCATTAAACAAAAAATTCAGTATGTTAAAGTATGTTATCCAGGAAAAAATTTAGAGGAGGCAATCGTGGATATTTTTGGAGCAATAAATATCGGTTCATCGGCATTGAAAGCACATTCGGTCCGATTGAACGTTATCAGTTCGAATCTTGCCAACATGGATACGACCAGGACACCGGAAGGAGGGCCATATAAGAAAAAGTCGGTAATTTTTTCCACTGAAAAACCGGACTTTGCCCATGAACTCGAAATCAGCGGCCAACAGTGGGTCCAAGGAGTCAAGGTAAAGCAAATCGTTAATAGCCCTAGTGAGGGGAAAAAAATCTATGATCCCTCCCACCCTGATGCTGATGAAAAAGGTTTTGTGGAAAAACCGAACATAAGCCTGGTTGAAGAAATTACGGATATGATGAGGGTCAAGGGGAGTTATGATGCCAATGTGAACAGTATCAAGGTCGCACAGCGAATGGCCTTGAAAGCCTTGGAGATTGGAAGATAATTATGATGATCAATGAAATCCCACAGGTTGCAAAAAACTTGAGTGTCATGTCCGGAGAAGGAGAGAAAAAACAAAACAACTCACCGCTGACGCTGGCTCAGACCTTTGAAAAAGTTTTTGAAAACACCGAGCAGAATTTACAAATAGCTGATCAAGCGGTTCTGAAGTCAAATATGGGCGAGAATGTGGATTTGCACGAGATGATGATAGCCATGGAAAAGGCGGATATTTCATTACGTTTGATGGTACAGCTTCGGAATAAGGCCATTGATGCCTATCACGAAATTATGCGAATGCAGGTTTGATGATCGGCTTAACAATAAGCTACTAACCAATTGAAGATTACCCGGACATCAGATCTCTGACTTCCGGTTCTATTCTTTGTCACATCATACCGGATAAATGGCTATGGAAGAAAAGTCTCATGGAAATCTCATCAGCAACATCAGAAGCTGGTCTCTTACCAGAAAACTTTCCCTGGCGGCAATCACACTGCTTTCCCTTCTGATGTTTGCTGTGATAATCTTTCAAGCCAATCGGGCCGAATACAGGCCTCTGTACACGGAACTCTCCCAGGAAGAAGCCGCTTCCGTGACCAACTGGCTAAAAGAACAAAATGTTTCCTATCAGCTGAAAAATAACGGACGTTCGATTTATGTCCCGGCCGGTGTCGTGTATGAGACTAGGTTGAATTTGGCAGGGGCAGGGCTTCCCAAGCAGGGGGGGATAGGTTTTGAGATATTTGACACACAGGGTTTCGGGGTAACGAATTTTACTCAGAAAATCAATTATCAACGGGCGCTCCAAGGAGAGCTGGCCCGGACAATATCAGCTTTGGATTCGGTTAAGTCGGCTAGAGTACACCTGGTTATCCCTGAAAAACGACTTTTTAATGAGCAACAAGAAAAGGCCAAGGCTTCAGTGGTTCTGGATCTTGCTGCTGGGGGGACCTTGGATACGAGTCAGATTCAGGGAATTATCCATTTGGTAGCCGGAAGTATAGAAGGGCTGGAAAACAAAATGGTAACTGTTGTAGATACCGGCGGACGGACTTATAGCCAAAATAATGGTAACGATCTCGACCAGATGATGCTTCCGGATAAGCTTAAATTTAAAAATTCTTTGGAAACCAGCATGGAATCGAGAGCCCAGTCCCTTTTGGATTTGGCTTTGGGTAATGGAAATGCCAACACCCTTGTTTTAATGGACGAGCTTGGTTCAGGAACTGACCCTGATTTTGGCGGTGCCATAGCCCAGGCCATATTGAATTCGCTGCTGGATAAAAAAATTTGGGGCGTAGCCACCACGCATTACTACAACCTCAAACTGTTTGCTGAACAGCGGGAGGGGATACGCAATGGTTCCATGCGTTTTGATGAACAGAACCTCGTGCCGCTGTACATTCTCGATATCGGCAAGCCGGGCAGTTCATTTGCGTTGGAGATAGCGCAAAAGACCGGATTACCCCAGGCAACTCTCGATGCCGCACGGCAACTCGCAGGACGTGAGCTGGTCGGTTTGGAAACACTGGTGCGAAATCTGGAAAAAGAGCGTGTTGAATTGACCTCAAGGCTTCAAGAGGCTGAAAAGACCCGGCAGGAACTGGAGAAGACCTTGAGTCATTACGAATCGCTGTCAAGGGATTTGGAATCCAGAAAGCGGGTAATCCTGGAAAAGGCGAGGGAAGAAGCCAGGCATTTGCTGGCGAACACAAATCGCGAAATAGAAAAGACCATACGGCACATTCGTGAGAATCAGGCACAAAAGCAGGAAACTTTAAAGGCACGAAAAAGAATCAATGAGCTCAGTACCCGGGTATCGAGTGAACCGGAGCCATCAATGCCGGTTGCTGTCGTGAAGGGCTCTATCAAAGCGGGCGACCGTGTTCAGCTCATCGGGCAGCAGGGTAGTGGACTGGTACTGAGTATAAAGGGTAAACACGCACAGGTGCAATTTGGCGATATCCGAAGCACCGTTTCTCTGGCAAGCCTTCAAAAGTTAAGCGGTGGTCAGCCAATTATGCCAACTGCAGTTTCGCAACCTTCGAACATTCGTATTCATGAAAAGCGTGCGTCCTATTCACCCGTTCTTGATGTGCGTGGTATGCGGGCTGAGGAAGCCATTCCATTACTTCACCAGTTTATGGATACATCCATTCTGGTTAGTCAGGCAGAGTTAAAGATCATTCATGGTAAAGGGGAGGGTATACTGCGAACGTTACTGCGCGATGAATTGCGCAAATACAAGGAAGTAGCCTCTTTCACTGATGAACATGCCGACCGTGGCGGTGCAGGCATTACGATTGTGGTATTAAAATAAATAAGCCCCGAATCCGGGGCTTATTTATTATGTATTGCTCAATTGAATACTAGTTAAAGGTGAATACCCAACTGCCGTTAACAGCGTCAACCCGTCCACCAGGGTAATTGCAGCTAGCGCAAGTGAAGTTCAGTGTTAATGTTCCATTGCTGGCGATGCTGTAGGTCATGGCTACTCCATCATCCCTGAGCAGTGTTCCAGAATCCCCCGTTCCTAACGCAGAAAAAGACCAGCTGCCAGAGGCTGCCCACGGACTTGGTGTTGGCCGTGAACCACTTACTGAAAAGGCGTAAGGTCCGTTGGGTGAATTCGGATTAAAGGTACCAGAGAAAGTAAGTTTGAAATTGTTAAAGTCTCCGGTTCTATTGTTGTTATCCAACGTTGCACTCACAACATTCCAGGTTTTGGAAAGCTTTTCCAGCTGTACCTGTTCCGGGGGTTTGCTGTCGCCACCATCATCACAATTCGACAGGAGTACTACAACCAGTATGAGAGTTGCAATGGAGGTAAGCTTATTCAATAACTTCATATTTCGAATAGTTAAAGCTTAAATTTCTGCAAAAACGTTTGAAAAACAAACTTCAATCCTGATTGTATCGGAAATCGTAAAAAATGACGGCTAAAGTCAAAAAGTTGTGCATCCAGTAACGTTACATTTTATAGGAAGCCAGGTTAACGGGTATGGCTTCAGCGGGGTATTCTACCGGCTGATTGGAAGCAATAAAAATCAGTTTATGTGCTTTTATGCGCTGTAAATTATCCAGGTACCAGGTAAATGCTTTACGGTCGAGGTTGGTGCCGGGCTCGTCCAGAAAAATCACCGGTGAATCACTGAACAGAGCAAGCGCCAGTTTAACGCGTTGTTTCATGCCGCTGGAAAAATTCATCAGAAATTTATTCCGGTTTTCCTGCAGATACAGCTGTTCGATGATGTCATTCTCTGTTAGATTGACGGAAAATGATTTTCCTGTAGCATGAAAGCGCACCTGCTCGTGCAGGGAAAATTCATCAATCAGGTCCAGGTAAGGTGCTGCAATTGAAACTTTTTCGAAAACCTGTTCTATTGGAATCTCAACTTCGTTTTCATAATAAGTTAACACACCCTGACTGAGGGGCATTTGTCCGCACAGGGCCTGAACCAGTGTTGACTTCCCTGATCCGTTCGGGCCGGTAATCGCGTAAATATTTCCGGTTTTGAATTCAGCAGTAAGGTTGCGGAAAATCCATTCGCGGTTGAATCGTTTGCCGATGCCCTGCGCCTGGATTCTGATCATTGAGGTAATTTAAAGTGACAAACAGTTGGGTGAATAGGCCGTTGGTTAATCGCCAAGTCCGTAACCTTTAATCACACCGCGCTCTGAACTACGGATAAACTGTATGATATAATCACGTTCTTCGCTGGCCGGGATGCTCTGCTCAACAATATCCAATGCCTTGGTGTTGTTGATACCTTTTTGAAATATGTATCGGTAGATCTCCTGTATTTCAGAAATCTTCTCCGAAGAAAATCCCCGTCTGCGTAAACCGATAGCGTTAATGCCGGCATACGACAGTGGTTCACGTGCCGCTTTGGTGTACGGAGGAACATCCTTCCGCACAAGCGAACCACCGGAGACCATCACATGTGCCCCGATTTTTACAAACTGGTGTAATGCACTCGCTCCGCCAATGATCGCCCAGTCATCAATCGTTACGTGACCGGCAACCTGCACGGTATTTACCAGGATGCAGTTGTTGCCGATAATACAATCGTGGGCTACGTGCACATAGGCCATCAGCAGGCAATTATTACCGATTACGGTTTTGTATTTATCGTTGGTACCCTTGCTGATGGTGACAAACTCACGGATGACAGTGTTGTCACCGATGTATGTTTCTGTTTTTTCTCCGGCAAATTTCAGATCCTGCGGTACGGCAGAGATTGACGCCCCAGGATAGATTTTCACATTTTTTCCAATGCGTGCACCATCGAAGATCACGGCATTAGGTCCTATCCAGCAACCGTCATCAATAACCACATCTTCGTGAATGGTGGCAAAGGGTTCAATGGTAACGTTGTTACCAATTTTAGCGCCCGGGTGGACGTTGGTTAGGGGATGATAACTCATGAATTTTTTCGAACGATGCTGGCCGTCATGGTACCTTCGCACACCAGTGTGTTGCCAACAAATGCACGGCCGTACATTTTGGCGATACCACGTTTAATGGGTGCTAATAAATCACATTGAATTACCAGGGTATCACCCGGTAAAACCATTTTGCGGAAGCGGAAGTTTTCTATGCCCAGAAAATAAGTCCAGTAGTTCTCTGGGTCAGGCACCGTGTTCATCACCAGGATGCCGCCTACCTGGGCCATGGCTTCTACTTGCAGTACACCGGGAAATACCGGGTTGCCGGGAAAGTGTCCCTGGAAGAATCCTTCATTGGCAGTGACGTTCTTCACACCAGCTACACTTTCTGTATCGAGGTAAATAACTTTATCAATGAGCAGGAACGGATAACGATGCGGCAAGGTCTGCGTAATCTTGTTGATATCCATAACCGGAGGAAGGTTCGGGTTGTACTTGGGCCTTCCTTGTTTATCGGCTTCCGCCATTGCCTTCTTCAGCTTCTTGGCAAAGGCTACGTTGGCCGCATGCCCCGGACGTGCTGCCAATATTTGAGCTTTCAGCGGACGGCCTGCCAGTGCGAGGTCGCCAACGATGTCCAGCAGTTTGTGGCGGGCCGGTTCATTCTTATACCGCAGCTCGATGTTATTAAGGATGCCTTCATGCTTTACAGCTACCTGTGGTTTGCCCAGCATTTTGGCAATATTCGATAGCTCTTCCTCTTTCACCACCCGGTCAACGATAACAATCGCATTGTTGAGGTCACCGCCACGGATGAGGTTGTTTTTATACAGGGCTTCCAGTTCGTGTAGAAAACAAAAGGTACGGCAAGAGGCGATTTCCTTTTCAAACTGACGGATGTCGGTGATGGAAGCATGCTGGCTGCCCAAGACGGGAGAGTTATAATCAATCATCACCGTTATGCGGTAATCATCCAACGGAAGAGCAGCTATTTCTACATTCCTGTTTATCTCGCGGTAAAAGAGCGGCTCCTGTACTTCAAAGAAATCGCGCAAAGCGTTCTGTTCTTCTGTTCCTGCTTCCTTCAGCGTTTCAACAAACTGGATCGAACT
>JALOMI010000195.1 GCA_025455465.1 Cyclobacteriaceae bacterium
CCGATTTGCCGATAGGCACTCAGTTGCTTAATATCCTAAAACTCACCCTCATTACTTCCACACTTTAACTGACTAAGTTGATCACAATGAATTATGCTTTACTTTGGAAACTAGCCGCCACAGAAAGAAGCGGGAGTAGCAAAGCGTGTGCTTTCACTCGTGCTAAAGCTTACTCAGGTAATAGTTAATGCATTCCTCCGGATAGTCTGAATCCTTCATTTTCTGAACAACAATTCTAGCATCGTATGCGATACTCTTTAACTCAAATTTCCTTGAGGAAGCATTAAAGATTACATAGTTGATAATATTCAGATTTTTTCTGTTCTGGCCTACACTTCCCACATTGATCAGCCTCCAGTTTTTGTAATGGTACTCAAACTGATGATGGGAGTGACCAATCAGGTAATTATCATTGATTTTAACGGTCGTATCCGGGTAGATATAACTATCGTAGATGGTATGCTTACAAATAAAGTCATCCAATAAAGTTGAATCAATAAACGTTTTTATTACCGCTGTTCTATTGAAGTGTTTAAACGTGGTATCAAAAAATTTTATGACCAATTCATGGGCACCCGGGTAATATCCGTTGATAAAATATTGCTCATGGTTACCCATCAGCAGAATTGAATTTGGTAATGACCTGGCAAGGTCAACACACTCATTGCTCCAGGGGCCATAATTAACCAAGTCACCAAGACAAATAAAGGAATCACAATTCCTTTCTACTTCAAGCATTTTTTCAAACGCGGGTAAATTACCGTGTACATCACTGTAAATTAAAGTTTTCATAGTTTTCCATGAGCCGAAAAAACGACAATAAAATTGAAAATTTTTGCACGATGGTAGTTCATTTTTTTGGTTACTGCCAAAAAACATTTAAAAAAAGCCCGGCTAACGTAATGAGCCTATGTTCCCGGTACTATAAAGCTACTTCAAGTCTCATTTATTGGCGGAGTTCGACAACAATAAAACCGTTAACTGATTCAAACAGCGTCTTTTGTTTATTATCCGATTAAGTCAAGCTGTAATCGTGGTGATGACGGTTCTCACTGTGCCGTCTTCCCAGGCTCAGAATCTGCGAAGGATTATTCAGCTTTCGGGTGTTGTTTTAGGCCTGGACGACAAGGATAATCCGACTCAACTGCCGGGTGTGCACATCTATCTTCCCAAAGCGGGGCGCGGTACCAATACCAACCCGCTGGGATTTTTCTTCAAGCCCGTGCAGGTCGGTGACAGTATTGTGATCAGTTCGGTGGGTTATGTACGGCAGGATTATTTTGTGCCCAATCATCCCAGCGAATACCTGACGTTTATTATAGAACTCGTACAGGGTGTTACTTACCTGCGTGAAATCGAAGTGCTGGCTTTCCCGACCGAAGAAGTATTTAAAAGAGGCCATCCTGGCCCTGAAAATTCCCACCCAAGACACCAAAATCGATCAGCGTTAACTGAACCAGGAACTGCTGGCCCTGATGATGAAGATCACGCCCATGGACGGACCAATGAATCATCGATACTATCTTGATCAATGGGCATCATCCGGACAGTATAAGTACGGCCCCAGAAGAACCCCTTCCTGAATGTATTTAACTGGGCCAAAGTCCTCCAGTCGCTGAAGCAGGATAAGAAAAAGTAAAACGATTCAAGGATTTTTCTCCAACGACCAGATCGGGATCAAGCTGTGTTAATCGTCTCGTAAAGTAAATTGTCATTATCGTTTTGTGTCGGGATGAAATGTACGCCAGCTGTGCCAATATTCCTGGTAAACGCTTATTCTTTTTAACCGATGGGTTGAATCTGAAATACCGTTGCCATTAAAATCAAATTGCAGGTTACCGACCAACAAGGTATCATTGCGCACGAACAGAATCTGATTCATTGCCGGTCTCTCAAAAGCCGAGAAACTTTGACCATCCGCTGACAAAACAATAGCAACAGGTACAGAATCAACAACATCGTTGATGACGCCAACCTTCAACAAGTGATTCCAGTCATAGGCTTTGCAGGAGTTACCTATCATTACACCCAGTACCCATGATTTATCATTCCAGGAAAGTGAATCCCTTCGGGTAAGATGACTGATGCTCAGCCCCTTTTCATAACGTGCCAGTGAATCGTAATTAATAACAGAAGCATCATCAGCCTGCATCACTTGTCCAAATGGGTAAAGGAAAAAGAATTTGCCAAGGGTTAGTTGCTGTGATTCGATCTCCGGCAATTGGGTTCCTTTTAACGGACCCACGACTGCTTCTCCGCTCACTTGTCTCCACCACGAACGGGTGGTTACATCTTCAAACATCGCATTGAAATGATCCATGCCGACCAGGCGAAATTGCTCCGTCTTGCCATTGATGATTGGCTCATATACTCTGCCCGTTCGGCATACTGTGCAATACGTCACCAGGATAGGTTTGCCGTCAATGGAATCCCGAACTTGATGATGGTATCCAATAAACCGTATAGGATATGCCTTCGCGGTTACCCCTGAAGAAACAGCCAGCACGAGGCTGCTGTCATTCAACGTATTTTCTGAACGATTTGCAAAGGTCAGATTCAGCGGCTCTCTGAACATGCTTTCGGCATTCAACCTGAAATTGAAAACATAGGAAACCGAAACGGCTATCATAATAAGCAAGAAAGGTATCCACCGTGATTTGCGAAAGGCGGATGGTGTACCAGCTAAGGTAAATACCAGAAAGAGGACACGGAAATACCAGCGATTCGTATGTAAGAAATAGGCTGCCTCGAGACTGTCCATTTGCTGACTGCCCGGCATGGGCATGATCAGGTAAACATTGAGGAATTCAAACAGGATGATACCGATAATTCCCAGGTAGAACAAATTCCGCATAAAGTATAAGGGTGTCATCTCAAAGGTAGCGGGATAGACAGATATATCGATATCCTGGTTAACCGCCCGGGCAAGATCCAAAACAAAAAAGCCCGTTCAGTAATCCTGAACAGGCTTTTATTATGTCGGGGTGAGAAGATTCGAACTTCCGACCCCCACGTCCCTAACGTGGTGCGCTAACCGGGCTGCGCTACACCCCGAATTCCCGATTCCAAATTACCACCATCAGGTGATTATCCGGAACGGGCTGCAATAATACTAAAACTATTTATCCGTTAAAACCGCACTTTAAAATTGGCTTTCGCCACAAATACCCTTTAAGTCCGTGAGTTAAATGGATCCGAATCTGCCGTGATCGAAACGGTTACTTTTAATTGACGGAAATAGTAGGTAAACAGCATTTATTCCAATGGTAGCCAGTCAACCCGAAGCCTGTGGTAGTTTTGCCGTTATGAAAAGCATCACCGGAATGCAGCATTTTTATGCACCCATTCTGACTTTTTTCATGCTGTTGATTTTTTCATCAGCATGCGCACAGTTTGGCTCGATAACCGGAAAAGTAATTGATAACGAAACCGGTGAGGGTCTGCCCTTTGCCAATGTCTTTATTAACAATACATCCCTGGGAAGTGCTTCTGATGTCCGCGGAAATTTCACCATTACCGGCATTACCCCGGGCAGTATTGAAATCGTGGTTTCCTATGTAGGTTATCGACCGTATAGTTCGCGGCTAACCGTCCGGCCTGATGATCAGCTGACACTCACCATTTACCTGCAGGAAGAAAAAGGGGAGTTGAATGAAGTGGAAGTGACCGGTACACGCGACAAAACCTGGGAAAAGCAACTGAGGCAGTTTGAAAAGATTTTTCTGGGCGATAATGACTTTGGCCGTCAATGCCGGATCCAGAATCCCTGGGTGCTTGAATTCCAGGAAATCAAAGGGGATGGCAATACGCTATTTACAGCAACTGCTTCACGCCCGCTGGTCGTTGAAAATTATGCGCTTGGCTATACGGTTACCTATTACCTGCGGAGTTTCACTTCCACGCCAGTCTTGTACTCCATCATGGGCGACATCCGTTTTCAGGATTTGTATACCAATGACCCTCAGCAGGCCCAAGCCTGGGAAGAAAACCGGCTTCGTGCGTGGCGCGGTTCTTATCGCCACTTGTTCAAGTCGCTGATTGACGGACAGTCCCGGCAGGATGGATTTAACCTGTATTACCGCACAGCCGGAAACACTGTTCGCGACAGTCAGAACAATACATTCTCCTCCCAGCTGAATAACAACATCCACCCACTCAATGTAACCGAAGTAGTTAAACCAGCTGAACAGGGTTCCGGTTACCGCCTTCGGTTTCCCAACCAGGTGGAAGTACACTATACTGCCGAATTTGGAGCTGCACGGGTTTATCGTGACATTTCATTTCCTGTTTCATGGCTGGACATCAGGCGCGGATACCTCGATGTGAACCGTGACGGAATCCTGTCCAATGCCGGTGACCTTGTGGTTTCCGGTGCCATGAATGAGGCCCGTGTGGCGCACCTGCTGCCCAATAATTACCAACCCGGTGATGCCCTGAAACAAGCAGACATCAAGTCGTGGTATACGGAACAAAAACTGCTACGCCTGCAGGAAAAGGTTTATCTGCACACCAATAAATTGTATTACTATCCCGGTGAAACCATCTGGTATAAAGCATACCTCAATTACCGCACACCGGAATTGATGGACTCCCTGAGCCGGGTATTGTATGTGGAGTTGATCAGTCCGGAAAATAAGATCCTGTTCACACGAACATTGCCCATCCTGTCCGGCATGGCTGATGACGGAATTGCTCTGCCGGTGCTGCTGCCCGCTGGCCTGTATGAGCTGCGCAGTTATACGCATTGGATGATGAATTACGGTGAGGATGAGTTCTTCAGCATGACCATACCTATACTCAGTGACTTCCAGCGGATATCAACCTCAGCTGAAGCACATTACCTGAGAACCGATTCCAGCGCACTGATCATAACCACCGATAAATCATCCTACAAGCCTCGTGAAAAAATTCAACTGACGATTCAGATACCTGAGCACCCGGATATAAAGGCTTTTTTATCCATTGCTGTTACCGATATAAATCAGGTTGCACCGTTACCACCACAACAAATAATTACCCGAAATTTTCCGTTTCAATCCTCCCGGTTATCCAACGTGGCCATACCGAAGCACCCCATCGAATTTGGTATCAGCCTGAGCGCTCGCCACCTGCAGTCGAATGGAAAGCCTGGAAAAACAAGCCTGCTGATGTCATCATCTAATCTTCAGGATGCGTTTATTATCGATACCCAGGGGAATGGAAATTTCTGGGTCAGCGGAATGCATTTTACCGAAAGCGCCCAAATCGGCTTTCAGTATGTTCAGCGGGTAAAGAAGCCTGGCCGGATTGTACCTGTCCTGCGAACCATTCCCCCGGTCAGTGTAAAAGAAAAGAACCTGCCCTATACTATCATGGAAGAGGGCACGCTGCAACGGAAGCGATCCATACCAGAATCCATTGAGCAGGGTATTTTGCTGTCGGAAATTGTCACCTCCTCCACACCACTCAACAGATCCGAAAACAGAACCACCAAGGGCAACTACGGCAAACCTGATTTTATCATGACCGGAGAAGCCTTAAGAAACTCGAACGCCTTTTCTCTGGTGGATGCATTGCGTGCCTATGTACCGGGACTGAACGTTGTTTATTCAGCCGGCACACCGACCATCCGCTTTGGCGGACCATCGAATTTTCTCGGAGCTTCCACCAATGAACCATTGCTTATTGTTGATGGAATCCAATTGTACAGCCAGCAAGATCTTACCATTTACAGCCAGCTTTTCCAGATCAACCCCTTGCAGGTAGAACGCGTGGAGGTTATTAAAAACGGAGGTGCTGCTATTTACGGATCACGCGGGGCGAATGGCGTGATCATCGTTGTTACGCGCGACAAGGTTCCAACTGAAACACCGGCTGAAAGAACCACCAAGCAGAGCGAAATTTTTCAAACGATCACCTGGCCGGGTTATACAAAACCCTTGAAATTTCAGTCGTTGGATTATACCCTGCCGGCCGAATTACCCCGCAACCTGGCTGACAACCGGTCCACGCTGTATTGGAATCCATCGGTTGAACTCAACGGCAGCAAACCGCTTACCCTTGAATTTTACTCGGCCGATACACCGGCAACGTACCTCGTGGTGGTCGAGGGAATCACACTCGACAATAAACCCATATGGGCCACGCGCTATATCCTCTTGGAATAAAATAGCTGAGGGACAGCACAACTTTACTTTCCCAAAAGCAAAAAAGTCTGCAGTTAGCAGACTTTTACGTGGAGCATATCGGAGTCGAACCGATGACCTCTACAATGCCATTGTAGCGCTCTAGCCAGCTGAGCTAATGCCCCGTTTCAGGGTTGCAAATATATTTCAATTTATTGGCTGTGCAAATGCGTCCTCCGGAAGAAAACAAAAGCTTTCAAGCAGCCTACCCTGTTACTGCATTTGGTTTTTCTCAATGAATTCCCGGAATGCCTTTTTATAGCTGTCGCTGATGGGCAGCATCTCTTATCCAGCATCACCTTCACCATCTTCGTTCCGTCTTTGACAAAGACAAAATCCGGTTTATCGCTGGCAGTTGCTGCCGGACTGATAACAATGGGCTGATGCTGGCTTTGCAGCCGCATCACGGCTTTATCGACCGCTTTAAGAAAGCGTTCAAACGTAATGGGCTTCAGCAGGTAGTCAACCACATCCAGTTCATAACCTTCCAGGGCATATTGTGAATAGGCTGTGGTGAAAATCACCAGCGGTTTTTTTTGAAGTATTTTCAGGAAGGTGATGCCGGTTATTTCAGGCATCTGGATATCCAGGAAGATCAGTTCAACAGGATGTTTCTGGAGCAGCTCCAACGCTTCCATGGCGTTGGCACAGGTGCCTACCAATTGCAGCGAAGGCGTCTTCTTCACATAGTCGGCCAGCAGGTTGCGGGCCAGGGGCTCGTCTTCAACAATTAAACAGGTTACGCTCACGACAGGATTATATCCAGTTCTACGGAATAGCGATCCGTTGCATCGTTAACCTTCAACCGGTATTGACCGGGGTAACTCAGTTCCAGCCTGCGCTTCACATTTTGCAAGCCGATGCCGGATTTACCCTCTCTGGAATCTTTGGCAGCCGGCACCTTGCTGTTCTCAACCCGGTACAGGCATTGTTTCTCTTCCATCCTGATAAGAATATTAATCCAGGCATTGGCAGCCTTGTTGGTAACACCATGCTTGAAGGCATTCTCCAGAAAGGTAATCAAAATGAGCGGGGCAATCCAGATATTTTCAGTGTCGCCCTCCACCGTAAAACGGATGGGAACTTCATTATTCAGACGCAACTGCTCAAGACTGATGTAGTTCTGCATGTATTCGATCTCCTTGCTGAGCAGTACCTTTTCATGATTAGATTCATAAATCATGTAGCGCATCATCTGTGAGAGTTTGGAGATTACCTCCGTAGTGTTGTCGGATTTGGAGTACGCGAGGTAATACAGGTTATTCAACGTATTGAACAGAAAGTGCGGGTTGATCTGCGCACGCAGGAAGTTAAGCTCGGCATAGAGTTTTTCATTTTCAATCTCCCGCTTGCGGGCCTCAAGTTCAAACCAGTCCACGGCAAAGCGCAGCATACTGACAAAGGCGGTGATAAACAGGGTTATGATCGCCACCTGGATGATGTACATATGGGAGCTGAAAAACTCTGCTCGGGGAGAGTCTTCTACCATGTGTCGCTGAACATACACGCGAAGCATAACCAGCACGGCAAACGGCACGATAAACTCGAGGATATACCGCCAGGCTTTTTTGTGATTAAGAAACCGGGGTAGAAAAATGAAGTAATTCAGGTAAGCAACCGTAAACGTAAAAAGAAACTGGACCCCGGTAAACAGCAGTCCGATACTCCAGTCGTAGCCGCGCTGCTGGGAAAAGAAACTGGCCTGATAGATATTAAACGAAAGGTAGATGCACCAGAAAAGCAGGTGCAGCAGCAATACCCGGTTTCGTTGAAGTTTATTTTGCATTCACGATGAATTACCTGAGCCTAACAGCTACAGACCTCAAAAGTAATGGGCGAAGCCGGCACTTTCGGCCGATAATCCTCTTTATTCTACCCTTGCTGTAAACGGATCGATAAATCCCTGCCTCGGAACTGCCAGGCCGATCGGTCGGAAATCTGACCGGACTGTCGATAAAATACCTGTAAATGTCTAATTGATACCGCATGACGGAAACATTCAGCCTGTTTTGCAGTTTAGAAGGCTGTCGGCATAAGCCGAAGCCCATTTTATAACCCAGCTTATCCAATGAAAAAAGTATTAATAGCCCTGCTGACCATCTCGCAACTGTCTTTCGCCCAGACGGACCGCGGAAACGGGAGAATCACAGGAACCATTACCGATACAGCCACTAAAGAAGTAGTGGAATTTGCCACGGTGGCCCTGACCTCCGAAGACGGCAAAACGATCGATGGGGCTGTTGCCGATGCCAAAGGAAAATTCACCCTGTCCCGGGTGCCTTCCGGAAAATTCAACCTGGTTATCTCCTTCGTTGGGTATGAGACCAAGTCCATCCCGGTGGAAATCAGCGACCGCAGAAACGTGATCGACCTGGGTTCAATCGCGATCGGATCGGAAGCCAAAGTACTCGGTGAAGTTGTGGTTGAGGGCGAACGCTCCCTCATTGAAGAAAAAGTTGACCGCACCATCTACAATGCCGAGAACGATGCTACCACAGCCGGTGGTGATGCCACCGATGTATTGAAGCGCGTGCCGATGCTTACCGTTGACTTCGAAGGAAATGTATCCCTGCGCGGCAGCCAGAACGTAATGGTGCTGATCAACAATAAACCCTCCACCATCATGGCCAGCAGCGTGGCGGATGCCTTGCGGCAAATTCCTGCCGAACAGATTAAATCCGTGGAAGTGATCACGTCTCCCTCCGCCAAATACGATGCAGAAGGTACCGGGGGTATCATCAACATCATTACCAAGAAAAATACACTGGAAGGCGCCACGATGAACATTAACAGCAGTGCCGGATTCCGCGGATCAAACCTCGGACTTAACGGAAACTACCGCACCAAAAAGCTTGGTCTTTCGCTGGGCGGATGGGGTCGCGGCAACTATAATGTTATCGGGAGGTTTAACAATGAGCAAATAACGAAAGATCCTAACGGAATTAACCCGGAAGTACTCAATAACCAGCAAGCCGATACCCGCACCCAAAACCTTTTTGGCAACGTCAACCTGGGTTTTGATTATGACATCAATAAATACAATGCGCTTACCGGCTCCGTGCGTTTAGGTTCACGCAGCGGATGGAACTACCAGGACGGATTGCTGACCCAGCAGTTCATCAACAACAGCCTCACTACATCCAGTCTCAGGGATGTGCGCGTCAACGACATTTCCAACAACCTTGACCTGAACCTGACGTACACCAAGACATTTGAAAAGCCCCAACAAGAATTCAGTGTACTGGGACTTTACAGCCGAAATAACAGAAATAATGATTTCGAAAACCTGATTAACCAGCAAAACGGCATTGATGTGCGCCAGGGATTCCGGAACCTGAACGACAGTTACAATCAGGAAGTCACCTTCCAGATGGACTACCAGACACCTATCCAGGAAAATCAGATGATTGAAGTGGGTGCAAAAAATATCTGGCGCCAGGTATTCAGTAATTTTTCTTACCGGGTTGATCCTGATGGAGACGGCATCTATGTTGAATCACCTAACCCGCAACTTACCAATAATCTGAATTACGATCAGAATGTATCAGCCGGTTACCTTTCCTACTCGCTCAACACAAAAAGCGGTTACGGTGTAAAAGCCGGTGCACGCTATGAGTACACTACTATCAATGCTTTTTCGCAGACCGAATCGAATATTGAGATACCTGATTTCGGGGTGTTTGTACCCAGCGTGAATGTATCGCGCAAGATCAAGAACGCGACCTTAAAAGCAGCTTACAACAGGCGTGTACAACGTCCTTCCATTCAGTTTCTGAACCCGAACATTCAGGCGGCTAACCCCCTGAACGTATCGGTGGGTAACCCCCAGCTCGATCCTGAACTGACCGACAACTTCGAATTGTCCATCAGCAAACCGGTTAAATCAGCATCCGTTAACCTCTCCACGTTTGCGCGCAATACCAACAACAGTATCCAGCGAATCCGGGAGGTACGCGGAGACACGATCCTGACAACGTTCCAAAATATCGGTAAAGAGAATGCTTACGGTATGGGACTGAACGTCAATATCATGTCCGGCAAACTAACGCTTAGTGGCGGTGGGGATGTTTACTATGCCGTGCTTACCAACAACGATCCAAACCCGGAATTCAATGCCAGCAACGAAGGCTTTGTCTACAGCGGACGTCTGTTTGGTGGCTACCAGCTGAAAAACAACTGGGCATTGCAGGCCTTTGGTTTCTACCGCGGCCGCCAGGTGCAGTTACAGGGTTTCCAGGGTGGCTTCGGTGTGTACAGCTTATCATTGAACAAGAACTTCAATAACAAGAAGGGGAACATCGGCTTTGGTATTGAAAACTTCCTGCAGCGCAGCATGAAGATCAACAACGAGACCTTTACCCCAACAATCAATCAACGTGGCTTAAATGAACTGTTCAACTTCAACGCCAAGATCAACTTCAGCTACCGCATCGGTAAGATGAGCTTTGACCAGCGCCCGAAGCGCAGAAAAAGCATTAACAATGACGATATGAAAGACGGTGGGGGTATGGATATGGGCGGAGGCATGAATGAAGGCATGCAGGCCGGTGGTGCAGCACGCGGTGGATTTGCAGCCGGTGCTGCCGGAGCAGCCGGTGCTCGCCCTGCAGCCAAGCCTGAACTTCCCCAGGCAGCAACTGATACTGTATATCAGGCAGCCGGTGTCTGGGTCTACACCGTAGACAGTGGTCAACCCGGAAGTGGCGGAAGAATCACGATCACAAAAGATGGTGACAATTATGCCGGATCCATTAAAAACGAACGCATGCCGCAGGAAGTGAAATTCACCAAAGTAACGGTCGATGGCAACAAAGTAACCTTCATGTACACAATGAACTTTGGCGGCAATGAGGTAACGATTGATTGCACCACCGTCATCAATGAAAATGAAATGACCGGTACAATGAATATCGGATCATTCCGCAGTTTCCCGATCAAAGCAACCCGTGAGTAAAAAAGATACGTTTAGGTTTAAGTACGAAGGCGGACGATCACGTTCGCCTTTTTCTTTTACCGGCCTGTAATGCTTAGTGAAGATTGACCAAACAGGTTACTTGGATAAACCGTAAACGATACTGAGTTTTCCGGCATAAAATCAATCACCATTCGTTCGCTGTGCGGACTCTCAATATACCGTAACGTAAACTCCAGCTGATTTTCATTTCCTGTATAAGCACCGGCAACCCGGTGTGGCGGAAGGCCAGCAAAATAATTCATAGCCGGAATAAGGTACGGACCTGGTTTGGTCGTCTCTCCAAAACGCCAGGTACCTGCGCCAAAAAGAAAATCATACTTCGCATCATTAACCGTTAACGAAAGCAAAAAATCTGATCCGCCCTTACGCAGTTGCAAAGCAGTAATCTTCAGATCATTGGCATCGAAGGAAATCAGTCTTTCGCTGTCCGGTAAAACAGGAATGGAACCAGGAGCCTTTGGAACAGGTAATGCCAGTGAAGCCAGCTTCTCACTCAGTTGCGCATTG
>JALOMI010000028.1 GCA_025455465.1 Cyclobacteriaceae bacterium
ATTCAGATTGGTGTTCAGGAACTGGAGCAAAAAGGATCTGCATATGGCGTGCATTTCAGTGATGCCGAATACATCAATGAGTCTGGCCGTCACCTCGGTTATCATTCCGAACGCTTTCCATACAGGCACCAACCGGGAGGCAATCTTTATGCAGAGCTGATTCAGCGTTATTTTATTTGTCCGCCTACGGTTATGTGCAGACGTGCTGTACACGATAAACTTCAAGGGTATGATGAATCGCTTCGTTACGAAGACTTTGATTTTTTAATCCGGGCAGCCAGGTACTTTCAATTTGCCTATTCACCGAATGTCTTGGTGAAGCGGAGAGTAGTTAAAAACTCACTGGCAACAAAACAATTCCGGTGGCGCAGCGAGCATGCTGAAAGCACCTTTCGGATTTGTGAAAAGATACTTGAGATGAACCAAACAAGAGCAGAATGTAAAGCACTTACGAAGCGTATCGCTTATGAAATCAGATTGTGTCTTCGGCAGGGACATTTGGCGTTGGCCTTGCATTACATTCTGTTGTGGCGAAAAAACAGACAGCGCCATTACCCTTCTTGAATGCTGAGTTGATTACTGTAGTCAGGCAGGAAATTACTGTTACCCTATTAAATGTTGACAGTTAACAAACGGACAATTGACAACTGCACGCACAAATGAAATTTGTCAATTGAATCTTGTCAACTGTCAATTAAATCCAGAGCATAGTGCAGTTAACTGAACACCAGAAGGTAAAACGCCAGAGAACCATCACTTCCGGTTGTCTTCCCCGATCAGCATACTCAGGTAGTTCTCGTACCGGCTTAAGGCAACAGCACCATTTTCCACAGCTTCTTTCACTGCGCATTTCGGTTCGTTAAAATGCAGGCAACGGTATCCGAATTTACAGTGGGCTCGGAGGTTTCGCATTTCCGGAAAATTATCCGACAACTCTTCCGGTTTCATGCCGATCAATCCCCACTCTTTTATACCCGGGGTATCAATTACAAATGTCTTGTCATCCACACCAAACATTTCAGCAAACGTGGTGGTGTGTGTGCCCTTTTGTGAAAAGCTTGAAATTTCAGCGACTGACTGTTGTATAGACGGTGATAGTTTGTTCAGCATGGTTGACTTGCCTACACCGGAATGCCCGGCAATGAGTGAGGTTTTTCCGGACAGCAATTCCATCACCGGAGTAAGTTTATCGTGCACGGCAGAAATTTTAACACAGGGAATGCCAAGTGTTTCATAGGTTGCGATCAATTCGGACTGGAGCCCCTGATCTTCTTCAGTGAGTAGATCCTGTTTGTTAAAGATGAGGGCTTGCGGAACATCAAACGATTCAGCGGTGACCAGAAAACGGTCGATAAAGCCGGAGGAGGTACGCGGCATCGACATAGTAACCACCAGCACCGCCAGGTCGATGTTGGCTGCCAGCACATGCGCGTGCTGTGTTTTTTTTACAGATTGCCGCAGGATGTGATTCTTGCGTTCATGAATGCGGGTAATCACGCCTTCACTGCCTTCGGTTTCCACGTCCACATAATCACCCACGGCAATCGGGTTTGTTTCTTTAAAACCCTCAAGCCGCAGTTTGCCGCGCACCCGACAGGATTGCATCCGGTTGTCTTCCAGCAGTACATCGTACCACATACCGGTTGAGCGCATCACCAGGCCTTTCATAATTTTGCCAGTATGGGTTTGCAGTAGTTCATAATGCTGTCAGTGGCACCCAGATTTTCTTCCACGTAATGCTTCGTTACTTCACACGCCAGCAGAAAGTTCTGCGGCACGTTGAGTAACTCAAACTTCGCTTTCATGTCGCGGTAGTCGGCCACATCGAAGGCGCCACCGCGGTTAATGAGGTCAACCGCTTCCTGAAATTTCCGGTAGTTACGGTTGCCAAAAAGGATCGGAATGCCGTAACAGGCGGCTTCAAGAATATTATGTAAGCCTTTACCAAAAGCACCGCCCACGTAGGCGAATTCACCATAGCGGTAAAGCCGGCTCAGCATACCCATGTTATCGATCAGCAAGACATCGTGTTTGTCGATATCATCTCCGGCCTTCGAGTACCGTACCGTGGAGGCCAGTAACGATCCTTCAATTTCCCGGAGTGTATGTTCATCAATCTCATGCGGAGCCAGAATAAATTTCATCGTTCCGCGGTGTTCATTGATGAACGGAATCAGCACATCCAGGTCTTCAGCCCAGCAGCTGCCGATCACCATTAGCCGTTCACTGGCTTTGAACTGTCGTGCCCGTTGAATTTCATCTCCCGAGGTAACCAACTGATGAACCCGGTCAAAGCGGGTATCACCGGCACGGGTAACCTGCTGTATGCCGATTGATTTCAGCAACGCTACGGATTCTTCATTCTGTACAAAAAGCCGCCTGAAGTGCTGAAGTATCTGTCGGTAGAATTCTCCGTAGGATTTAAAGAACAGCTGGTTTTGCCGGAAGATTGCCGCTACGGATATTACCGGTATATTCTGTTGTTTCAAAACGCGGGTATAATGGTACCAGAATTCATACTTGATAAAGAATACCAGCCGGGGCTGGGCAAGGTTTATGAATCGGGAAGCATTGACTGCCGTATCCCAGGGCAGGTAATGGATGAAATCCGCACCCGGGTAATTTTTCCGCACCTCATAGCCGGAGGGGGAGAAGAAGGTGAGCAGAATTTTTACCTTAGGATACGTTTCGCGGATACGTTCGATCAGCGGTCTTCCCTGTTCAAACTCTCCAAGCGATGCACAATGCACCCAAATCAGTGGTGAGGTGTTGTTTTGCAGCGCTTGGCTGAATCCGGAAAAAAAATCTCTTCTGCCGTTTACAAATGCACGGGCTTTCGGATTGAAGGGTGCAGCCAGCGAATAGGCTATCCGCAGGCAATTGATAAACAGGTTGTAAATGATTACCATGAAACTCCGAAATATACGGGGTTAAAAATTGATTTCGGTATCCGGGAAAATTGAACGGTATATTAGTATACTTGAACGTTAAGAAAATGATCAGCCCCTCACCGCTATGAAGTATATAAGATACGGATCCTTATTGACTGCCCTTTTTCTGGTCAGTCCGTTTATCAGCAAAGCCCAGTACGAAGATGATTTGATTAAATTTTTTCAGGCCGGACAGGAAGATGGCATTGCGTTAACCAACGCCTATATCGGTCCGGCTGTAACCGGGATTTCGTATGCACTCAACGGTGCCTGGTTTCACACGGCAAGGCCGCACCGACTGGGTGGTTTTGATATCAACATTGCCATTACACCGGTGTTCATCCCCAAATCCCAGGACCGTTTTGATCCGATGAATCTTGGTCTGCAGACAGTGGTTGGTTTTCGTAATACCAGCAACCTTGGTGAAGGGGCCCCCACCATGCTGGGGCCGGCAGAGAATTCGCGTTATTATGTCAACTTTGATCTTAACGGCAATGGTGTTAGCAATACAGAGGCTAATCCGTTTGCCGATGAAGGCGATTCTTTTAGTGGTCCGCAGGGAATCGATTTACGCAATACCATTAAAGTTGCCCCCGTGGGTTCTCCGATGATTCAGATAGGGGTGGGCCTTGTGAAAAATACGGATATCATGCTCCGGTTTACGCCAAAGTTAAACATCAGTCCTTCCACCGCTCAGCTTATCGGTGGAGGTTTACGACACGATATCAAACAGCATATCCGCGGTTTGAGAAGCCTTCCGTTTGAACTTTCGGTAATGGGCGGGTATACCAATATTAAAATCACCACTGATCTTTCCGGCCTTGCCTCCAGTTTCCCCCCTGCGACAACAGATGGTGTTCAGGAGACAACCTATACCACCGATGCCTTTCTGGGTGAAGCCCTGGTCTCGAAGAAGCTGGGCATTCTTACCTTATTTGGAGGCATTGGGTATAACTACCTGTCTACCCGCGCCTCCATTACCGGAAGCTATACCTTTTTCAATAACTCCCCGGCAGAGTTTGTGCTTAATGACCCGTATGCAGCAACATTTACCAACAGCGGCATGCGGCTGGATGCCGGCTTTCGATTGAATATTCTGGCTTTTTATCTCTATTCCAACTATACATTCCAGGAGTATCAGGCCGTTACGGTAGGACTTGGATTTACATTCAATTGACCAGGCGATTGTTTAGCCGGTGTGCAAACTGGTTTTAAGCTCATGAATCATTGTTTAAGCGTCTTTTTCTTGAGCTACGCGCAGAACTCTTTTCCAAGTGCCGGTTTACGGTAATTACAAGAATTACCAGGCATTAAGATCAGTGCTTTCACTTACATCAGTAATCTGCTCCATGGCCTGCAGCCAGCTGTCAATAACCGTATTGTATTTGTATGAATTGATGAAAGATGTTATAAAAAGGCAGGTGAAATGAGGTATGTCATGTACTGCATGACCCATTGTGTGTATTTTTGATATTGATCGCTCCCTGTGGTTACTATTGAGTTCTGCTTTTTAAGCTGTTGAAAGTCGCTCCGGGGATGACAGGCAGCAATATGGGGTCAGAAAACAAGGGTAAGCGAAATTTAAAAATCCTGTCCGGTGTTTTACTGGTTCCGTTAGTTCTTCTTTTGCTGATCATCGGGATCATTCATCTCCCTCCTGTACAGAAGCAAATCACGATAAGATTAGCAAGCTACCTTTCAACAAAAACAGAGGCAAAAGTTGCTATTGAGCTAATCAGTTTTTCACTGCCGGGAAATGTTGCGATTAAAAATCTGGCCGTAACAGATCCGCAGAATGACAGGATTCTATCGGTCAAGGAAATCGGAGTCAGGGCAAGTGTGATTAATCTGATTCGAGGTAAACTGCGGATTGACGAGATCCGAATAACCGGAATGGATGGAAAACTGGTGGAGTCTGAGGATGGATTGAACATTCAGTATATTCTGGATGCTTTTCGTCCGGAAGCAGAGCCTGACAGTACACCATCAAAGCCTGTTACCATTCTTTTCAACAACATCCAACTCGAGGATATTCGTTTTGAATTTAACTCGACACGAAGCGGAACTTCCGTTTTCCTTAATCTTGGAATGTTCACCGTCACGGATGGAGTATTTGCGACACAGCCAACAACCGTTAGCGCAGAAACTGTATTTCTCAGGCAAACAAGCGTCAACATGTTAACCACGCATCAGCCGGATGCTATTGCCGGGATCGATACAATAAATCAACAGCAAGTGTTCATACCGGATTTTGGTACCGGTATTGTTTTAGATATCAGGAACCTTGATCTGGAAATCAATGATCTTTCTCTTCACCGCGGGCACATTGCAACAACACAGAAATTTGATCCGGACCATATCACACTGAATTCGGTTAACGTAAGCCTCTCGGATATCATCATGCGCGATGACTTGCTCACGGTCAACATGAATTCACTTACGGCTAAACTTCCGGGCTTTATACTGGAACATTTGCAAGGTCAGGCAAAGGTGAATCATCGTGAATTGATCGTGTCTGACCTTCAGGTGACTTCCGGAACAAATGAACTTTCCGGTGATCTTACTTTTCCCAATGATTTAAGGTCGGCCAACAGAACGGGGGAAGTTCGTGCAGATATACAGGCACGGGTTAATCCCCGCGAGCTGGAATATTTTTTATCTGATTCCATGATGAATCAGTTTCGTGACTGGGGTACTGCCGAATTTGCAGCTGAAGCATTCTATTCCTCGGGAAAAGGGGAAGTCAAATACTTAAGCCTGAAAACAGACAACAGCGAGGTACATGCAAAAGGAAATGTAAGTAATGTATTCGATGTGGATTCAGTTTCCTGGCATGGTTTCGTGGTCAATGCTAAAATTGGTTCAAACATTCGGCAAATCATTTCACCATTTCTGCCGCAAATAACTATCCCGCCACAGGTTCAAATTCAACTGACGAGCTCAGGTAATCGGCACCAATTGGTTGCAGCTGCAAAAGTCAGTTCAGATTGGGGTCGTGTAGATGTCAGTGGTACTATTCATCAGGCTGCAAGCAATTTGGTGTTTGAAGGTAATGTAGCCGGTGAGCAAGTCGATCTCAGTAAATGGATGGCTATTGATGCGTTGGGACCGATGGATTTGACTGGGATGGCTATAGGAAGAATCGGGGATATGCCGAACCTTGATGTCAGCGGTTTGATCTCCAACGTGAAAATACTGGAGCAGCAAATACGGCAGATAGCCTTTCAGAGCAATGTGTTTGGCGACAGTGCAAAGATTGCTGTATCTATTATGGATTCGTGTTACCGATCCGAATTAGAATCAAAATTAGCTCTGGCTGAACCGTTGTCGATTGTTAGCCGCATTCAACTGGATTCGTTTATGCTTGGTAAGTTACTCGGTGCAGACAGCACCTTTATACTTTCCGGGAATACGAAATCCAGGCTAATCATCGGCCGGCAATCGCTTGAAGGGATGCTCGAGGGTAAAGACATGGTTTTCCAAAAGCATTCTTTTCATTATAAACTGGATACGCTGAACATTCAGGCGTTGCTTTCCCCCGAGAAAAGTGAATTTAAATATTACACGGATCATGCGACAGCCAACCTGTTAGCGAATTTCGATATACGTGAAACACCTGCAGTAATCCGTCAACAGACAGACCTTGTAATGAGCCGCTCTGTCGCACCAGGTCAGCCGGCAGGGGATAGAACGGCTGCTTTTAGCATGGATCTTCAAGATGCCAGTATACTTAAACTGTTCGGACTAGCTGTTAATGAATTCTCTTCGTTGCGGCTGCACGGAGAATTTGAGGAGCAAGCGAATAAGACCGTCCTGAATGCCTCAGCCGGAAAATTCAGCGGGTATGGCATATCCATGGATACGTTAATCACTGACCTTGAAGTATTCCAGGATAATGTGATCGCCAGCTTGAGCGCCTCAGATCTTTACTACGATTCGGTAAAGCTCGGACAGGTCAATTTCCGTTCAGTGACGAAAGGTGATACCACTGTTACCAGTCTCGGGGTGGCCGGTGACACGATTTCCATTCTGGATTTACACACGCACATCGTCAATATTGATAGCGGTGCTCTCATTTACCCGGATAAACTGCTGGCTTTTAATAATGAATATCGAATGGATATGGCTAAGCCCATTTACTTAAGAAAGGATCAACTGCTAATGGATCATGTCACCATCGCCCGTGATTCTATGGTAATAATGTTGAACGGCAATCTGAACGCTTATGATGTTTCCTTCAGCAATCTGAACCTTGCCTTACTGAATTTTTTACTGTCGCCAGACACGACACTAATTAACTCGGGACTCCTTTCAGGAAATGTATCCTATACCCAGGATCAGCAACTGAACCTTTCAGCGAAAGTTGATAGTCTGGTTCTTTTCAACGCAAGTCCCTTGACTGTTGCAGCCCGGGCAGTGAGCGATGGAAATAATGTTCCCTTTGAATTCAGGATTACCAATACATCCAATCTGATTGATCTGAAAGGAATTTATTTTACCGATGCAGCCGAAGTTGACGCCACACTCTCGCTGGACATTAATAATCCGGAGCTGATGGCCTTTCTGGTGTCGGACGTGTTTGAGGAATTGCACGGATCCATTACAGGCAGTACCACCATTACAGGTCCGTTAAAGAATCCGGCCTTGAAGGGATCTATACATTTTGCTGATGTAGGCATTACAACTGTTAATCCGAGATTGAATTTTAATCTGGAGGAAGACAGCATTGTTGTGGATCAGTCATCGCTGCTTTTGAATCGGTTTACACTATATGATCAGCAGCGAAATCCGCTGACAATTGATGGTCGGGTTACGCTTACGGAGAATCAATCCGTTGATTATGACCTTGAAATCAACAGTGACCAGTTTGCATTAATTAATCAGCCGGACTCTACCCGTGGTATCGTGAGGGGTGTGCTCGTTATCGACAGCGATATCAAAATAAAAGCTGATGATAGGAACAAAAGTATCGATGCCAGGCTAAACATTAAGAACAAAACAGCGCTGACATTCCTGACGCCCGGTGATGACATTGACCTTATAACTGCTGAAGGAATTGTAGATTTTGTTGAGCCTGCTGTGTTGATGGATTCTGTTGGGCTGGAGGAAGCCACTACATTATACGATTCGTTAATTGCATCACTTCCGGATTTTAATCTTCAGGCAAAAGTAACCATCGAGGATAATGCCGGATTCAAGTTACTGATTGATGAACAGTCAGGGGATTACCTCGCTGTTTCCGGTGGCGCCAACCTGGAGTTGGGGTATGACCGCACTGGTAATTTGCGACTCGTGGGCGATTACACGATCACAAAGGGTGTATATCGCTTGTCTTTTTACGATCTGGTAAAAAAGAATTTTGAACTCATACCGGGCTCTTCGGTTACGTGGAGCGGAAATCCAAAAAACGGAGACTTGAATATTAAGGCCGTGAACACGGTGGAATCGAATTCCATCGGGTTGATAGGTCATGAAATCAGTGAAAATGAGAAATCAATTTATAAGCGCACACTGAGCTATCAGGTGGGAATCAACATCAGCGGTACAATTGAAAGGCCCATCATTTCTTTTTCGCTGGATCTTCCGCAAAGGGAAAAGAGCAACTTTCCGGTATTGGCCAGTAAGCTGGAGCGGTTACACCAGCCGGAGCATGAATCTGAATTGAATAAACAGGTTTTTGGTTTGCTGGTGTTGGGCGGATTCATACCCGAAAGCAGCACCGCTGATATCAATTCGAGTGCCATTGCCACTACTGCGCTGGCTAACAGTGTTAACAGCTTGCTAGCCAGTCAGCTGAACCGGTTTGCCAGTCAGTACATTAAGGGAGTGAGCATCGATGTAGGAATACAATCGTACAGCGACTTTTCAGCGCCCGGTGGACAAACACAAACGGCTATGGATTTCCGTGTTTCGAAGAGTATGATGAATGACCGACTGTCATTTGAAATCGGAGGTGATTTTAATATTAGCCAGGATCAATCCGGAGCCAACACCGGAACCAAGAATTACCGCGGAGACATTGCCATCATATACGACCTTACCGGTAATGGAGATAAACAGCTCAAATTGTTCAATAATGAAACTTTTGATATCGTATATCAGGAGATACGCAATACCGGTATTTCGCTGATTTTCATTCGGGATTTTGACAGTAAACAAAAAGCCAGGCGCAAGCAGAAATGATGCGGTTATTACCATATCGGTTGTTTGTAATAAGCTTGCTGGCGCTGACCGGATGTACAGGCATGAAACATGTTACATCGAAAGATCCGCTGTATCTCGGTTATGAATTAATATTTATTGAGAAGGCTAAAAGCAGCAGACAGTTGACCCGTGTAGCCAATGCTGTGGTGAAGCCAGAACCTAATGCCACCTTGCTCTGGATGCGACCCCGGTTGGCACGTAACAACATGCTCTCGGATAAAGCAAAGCAGCGAAAATTCTGGAAAAATAAGATTGATGAGCCGGTGCTGCTTTCGCAGACAATGCCTGATAAGGTTGCTGCAGCGATACAAAACAGGATGTTTCACAATGGATATTTCCGCGCAGTAGTGAAGTATGATACACTTTTTGTCAGCGACAGAAAAGCGAAATATCAATATACCATTACACTGCATGAACCCTATCGGTTTGACCGCATCGAATTTCCGAAGCTCACGAATGACCTGGCCGCAAAAATTGCTGAGACTCAGCCAGAATCTTTGTTGAAAAGGGGAAACATCTATTCATTGGAGTCGGTAAAGAATGAACGCTCTCGAATTGATCGCCAGTTGAAAGAGGAAGGCTATATCTATTTCAATCCGGAATTCATTGCTATACGAGCTGATACCGTCACAGGTGAACATCAGGTTCGGGCAGTGGTAACGGTTAAGCCCGAAACTCCGCCCGAATCCAGAAGGCCGTATACGATTCGGAAGATTTACATTCACGATGATCACACACTTGACAATGTGCCCTTCGACACGCTTCAGTTTGGTGATTATTACCTGATTTCACAGCATAGGGCAATTCGTTTTGATGTATTGCAACACGGAATTTTTCTGAAACCGGGTGACCGGTTTGCGCAGTCGAATTACCTGCATACTATCCGGTATATGAATGGACTCCCCATCGTCAGGAATGCGAGCATCCGGTTTTCACGGCATGCCGATACGGATGAACTCGACATGATGGTCTATTTGTCGCAACGAAAACGTTTTGCCTACAGTGCTGAATTCAATGCCATATTCCGTTCGACCAATTACTTTGGTCCGGGTGTACAGTTCAGTTATACCGACCGGAATCTGAAGGGAGGTGCTGAACAGCTGAAAGTAAATCTGCGCGGCCGGTTTGAAGTACAGATTGTGGATGGCGTGGTTAACCCTGCCTATGAAATGGGCGTTGAGGTGAAATACCAGCTACCCCGGCTCTATCCGTCATTTTTATTGAATCTTGGCAAAACTAATTTGCCAAAAACAAACATATCGGCCGGATACAATTTGTTTAACCGCCTTGACCTTTACCGGTTGAATTCCGTTTATACCAATTTTGGATATCGCTGGAGTCAGGGTGACCGTATAAGCCACAGCTTTAATCCTTTGGAAGTTATTTTCACCCGAATTCCGGAGGAATCAAAATCAGATCAGTTCAGGCAATACCTGGAGGACAATCCTGGCGTGCAGCGAAGCTTCGATGAACAATTCATTGTGGGTACTGGCTATGAATTCATTTATCAGAATGCGTCCGGTAAACGGAATGATTTTTTTTTCCGTGGCGGTATTGACATGGCCGGTAACCTATTGTACGGATTGTATTCCGCAGCAAATTCAACGAAGGATTCGTTAGGCAGATACACCTTGTTTGGCGTTCCGTTCTCCCATTATATCAGAACCAGGTTTGATATACGGTACGGGCATGCCATACGACAGCAATCCAAACTGGTTGGCCGTTTCAGCGCTGGGGTGGGCGTGCCGTTGAATAATTCAGACATACTTCCTTATGTGAAGCAGTTTTATGTTGGCGGTACAAACAGTCTCCGGTCGTTTGTGGCCCGTACGGTGGGCCCGGGAAGTGAAATGCCCCCCGGAGGATTTAATGATTTAACCGGTGACATCCGGCTGGAAGGTAATCTGGAATACCGGTTTACCGTGTCGGGAAAACTGAAGAGCGCCTTATTTGTAGATGCCGGAAATATATGGCTGTTCAACGAAGACCCTTCACGTCCTAACGGCACATTTCGGATGAATACATTTGTCAATGAAATTGCCATCAGTTCCGGCTGGGGCTTGCGTTGGGATTTTGATTTTATCGTAGCACGGCTCGACTTTGCGTATACATTACGCACGCCTTATTTGCCGAAAGGTGAACGGTGGGCAACAAGTTTCAACTTCTGGAATCCGGCTATCAATATTGCCATCGGATATCCGTTCTGATGAGGCAACGTGCTGAGTTAGTTAAAAATTCACCACGTATTATTTTATCCAAGGCAGAGACTGTTCCAAAGGAATAATATTTCATTTTATACCCTGATAATTGTCATACTATTAATTGTACATCTTAGTGAGTTTTACGATTTAGAACACTTGATAACTGAACAGATGTACAGTCATGTCATTTAGTTGATGAATAATTAGTGCAATAGAAAAGTTATGACGAACGCTATATACCTGACCACCACTGAACCTTATTCCGGAAAATCCATTGTTGCCCTGGGGCTGATGAACCTGCTGGCAGGCCGAACTGATAAGATCGCTTATTTCAAGCCCGTTATCAGCCGGCCAAAAGGAGATAATGACGGGCACCTGGAGATGATCGCCAAACAATTTAATCTCAGCCTCCCATACGAACAGATGTATGTCTTTACCCGGCAGGAGGTTAACCGGGAGTCGAACCGGGGTAATGAGGCGGTTATCATCGATACTATTATTGATCGTTTCAAACGCTTGCAGGATGCACATGACTTTGTGGTAGTGGAAGGAACTGATTTTATGGGCAGCAGCACCTTTGTTGAATTTGATGGTAATGTGGCGGTAGCAAAAAACCTCGGTATCCCGGTGGCCGTCATCCTGAAAGGAGAAGGCAAATCAATGCAGGAAATTTCTGATATGGCGGTATCTACGGTAAAAGGATTTACCGATGAAGGCGTACAGGTTATTACAGTTATCGTCAATAAAATTAATGCTGCAGATCAGAAAGGATTGCTCAAAATGCTCAACGAAATGCTGCCATCTGACCTGCTGATCACGGCCATACCCAGTCAGCAGGATATGGGTAATCCAACCATGCGGGAAATTCATGAATCTGTCGGGGGTAACCTGTTGTTCGGTGAACACCTGCTGTCGAACCCGGTGGAAAATTCCATTGTAGGGGCGATGCAACTGGAAAACTGTCTGACCCGATTGGGTAAAAATACACTCATTGTTACCCCGGGGGATCGAGGTGACCTGATTATTGGCGCCTTGCAGGCGAACCTGTCAAGGAACTACGAAAAGATTGCCGGCATTGTGCTTACCGGTGGCTTGATACCGGACAGGGCCATTATGAAACTGATTGAAGGGTTGGATACCATTGTACCAATTATTCAGGTGAATGAAGGAACCTTCAGCACAGTAAATAAAGTCGCCAGCACACAATCGCGCATCACCATCGGGAATAAGGATAAAATAGCCCGTGCTATCAGTTTGTTTGAACAGTATGTAGATGTTAAAGCGCTGGAATCAAAAATGATTTCCTTCACCACCACAACGATTACTCCGCGCATGTTTCAGTACCAACTGGTGAAGCGCGCCAAAGAACAGAAGAAACACATCGTACTTCCGGAAGGAGATGATGACCGCATCCTTCAGGCTGCCGATATGCTCATCCGGCAAAACATTGTCAGGCTGACCATCCTCGGCAACCGTGAAAATATGCTGACTTCCTTCAAACGGCTAAACCTGCTGTTGGATGAAAGCCAGGTAAACATCATTAATCCGGCCACATCCGAGCGCTACAACGATTATGTTAACACGCTGTTTGAGTTACGAAAGAATAAAGGACTGACCCTTGAGATGGCCCGCGACCTGATGCTGGATGTATCCTACTTCGGCACCATGATGGTGTATAAAGGCGAAGCGGACGGCATGGTCTCCGGAGCAGCCCATACGACCCAGCATACCATTCGTCCGGCCTTGCAGTTTGTAAAAACCAGGCCGGGCATCGATACGGTGTCATCGATATTCTTTATGTGCCTTCCCAACAGGGTATCTGTTTTCGGTGATTGCGCAGTGAATCCGAATCCCACGGCAGAGCAACTGGCCGATATTGCTATTTCATCAGCGGAAACAAGCGCCATGTTTGGCATAGAACCCAAGATTGCCATGCTTTCCTATTCTTCTGGTACTTCCGGTGAAGGGGAGGATGTAGAGAAGGTCCGTAAGGCAACGGAGATAGTCAAGCAAAAGCGCCCCGATCTGAAGGTTGAAGGCCCCATCCAGTACGATGCAGCCGTGGATCCGTCCGTAGGAAAAAAGAAACTGCCAAATTCGAAAGTAGCGGGTCAGGCGAGTGTACTGATCTTCCCGGATCTGAACACGGGCAACAACACCTACAAAGCTGTACAGCGTGAAACGGGTGCGCTGGCCATTGGACCTATGTTACAGGGATTAAACAAACCAGTGAATGACTTGAGCCGCGGTTGCACAGTACCCGATATTTTTAATACCGTGGTTATAACGGCCATACAGGCACAGCAATAAGTGTTAGCAGATGACGCTTTTCAAAAAGGAACAGAATCGAATAATGAGTTTTACGGAGAGAAGCACAACGATGATAAATGTATTTGTAATCAATTCAGGAAGCAGTTCCATCAAATATCAGCTCATCCGCATGCCGGAAGCAATCGTAGTGTGCTCCGGCCTGGTTGACCGTATCGGACTGGATCATGCTACTGTCCGTCATAAAGTTTTTCTCTCTGGCAAAGAACAGGTACGTGAAGAGACGATCAACGTACCGGATCATGCCGCAGGACTGAAGGCAGTGGCTCGTTTGCTCACGGATCCGGAAATCGGAGTGATCCGTCATCCGGAGGAGATTGAGGTGGTCGGTCATCGTGTGGTTCACGGAGGGGAGAGCTTCGCATCCACCTGCCTGGTCACGCAGGAGGTGATGGAAAAAATTAAGCAATTATTTCCGCTGGCGCCCCTTCATAATCCGCCTAATTACCTCGGTATCGAAGTAGCAACCAGTGTATTTCCGTCTGCCAGACAAGTGGCGGTTTTTGATACGGCTTTTCACCAAACGATGCCGGAGATTGCTTTTCGTATGCCCATACCAAATTCATTTTATGAACAACACGGCATCCGGGCATACGGGTTTCATGGCACCAGTCATAAGTATGTTTCAGAACAGGCCATCAACTACCTGATGAATAACGATGCTAAAATCATCACCATCCATCTGGGCAACGGCTGCAGCATGGCCGCAGTTGATCAGAGACGATGTGTGGATACTACCATGGGCATGGGGCCCATGAATGGCTTGATGATGGGTACACGTGCCGGAGATATTGATCAGTCGGTGATTTTTCACCTGGTCAATCAGTTGGGCTATTCACTTGAGGACGTGAATATCATCCTGAACAAGAAAAGCGGTATGCTTGGCTTAACAGGCCACAGTGATATGCGCGATGTGAAGGCAGAATATCTCAACGGCAAACCCGATGCCACGCTGGCTTATGCCATGTATGCGTACCGGATTAAAAAATACATTGGCGCCTATGCGGCTGTACTCAATGGCATCGATGCAATTGTCTTTACAGCAGGGGTAGGAGAAAATGATGAACTGACGAGGAGTCTTGTTTGCAAAGACATGGAGTATCTGGGTATTCAGTTGGATGAAACCAGAAATACATTAGGTTCAAAAGGTGTACGGGAGATAAACAAGGAAGGCGCTTCAGTAAAAATTCTGGTTGTACCGACTAATGAGGAACTTGAAATCGCGCGCCAGAGCTATGCGTTGCTGAACCGCTGAAGGCCAGGGGATGGCAATAAAAAAACCGGTGATTGTGGGCCACCGGTTTTTTATGAATTGTATCTTATGATTACTTTTTATTGAAAACGTATCGTACGTTGAAGCCGAAGCCGCCTGCCCAGAAGTCTGTATTTTCAACAATGACAAAGGTGGGTCGCCAGTCCAAGCTGAGTGAGATCGGCACCGTGTTAAACGTGTACTCCAGACCTGCTTCACCACTGACACCCAGCACAAACGGATCGAAAATACCCAGTGAAGGACCAACACCTACATACCAGTTGAATGCTTCATTGCCAAGTGGTCGGTATAAGAAATCCCACAAGGCTTCAATGCCAACGCCATCGTTGCCGAAGGAAACGTTAGCGTGAATGCGGCTGAACTTGCCGGCATTGAATAATCCGTCAATGGCAACATTGTTGCCAAGCACATCACCAAAACGAATACCGAGTTCCTGTGCCTGGGCAAAGGTACAGACGGTGAGAAAAGCGAGAAGGGTAAACAGTTTCTTCATAATCAAGATTATTTTAAAGTTCTATTATAATGGGCTTCAAAGGTGATGATGAACCATAAATAATACAAATACCAGATGACAATTTTAGCGGAAACTATGCAGTTTTAACTGATATTACTTCGGGTTTCCTGCACCGGTTATCCTCAAGAATTGCTTTTGATTAAGTGGATAATCGATCGGGGTTATTCGTACGAAATAAAAAATCAGCTGAAAACGATTGCAACTCGGGGAAGAATGATGTGAATTCCTTTTCAAACTCATCGTAGTACTCAACGAGATTATGAACGGCCAGTTCCATTTTTGATTCATGCCTGGAACGCCTGGCCATTCCCGACAAGGCACGGTGGATACCTTCTGTATGCGCATAGTTGAGCAGCCAGTTTCCCGGGATCATATAGGAAAGCATGTACTTCACCTGCTGGGGAAGCATCTCCTCGTTCGCTTTCAGGATATCATAAACCTGGCAGGCATACTCCTGGAGCGGTAAGGTATGGTAGCGTTGCCAGTTGGCAGCGAGAAAATGATCGTAGTACATGTCAACAATCACGGCTGAATAGTGCCGGTACGTTGGCCGCAGGCGTTGCTTGCTGAGCGCAACGATGGGATGAGTGTCGGTAAACGCGTCAATGCCGCGGTGCAGTTCAATACCCAGTGCAATGTCCGGATCAAATTGCTCCAGCAGGTTTCTTCCCTTCACAAAATCCCCGATGAAATTCCCGATCAGAATTTTCGGATTGTCACCGGAGAGGAAGGAGTGTGCCAGGAAATTCATGCTCAGAAAGTTCTATTGCATTCCGGATGATGAGTAAATAACTGAAGTCGTTTATGTTTTCCGCGAATAAATTGGCAATTTGTTCTGACTTACGAATTGATACCATGAAATATTTTATTCCTGTATTCCTGCTTTTGCTCGTTGCCTGCTCAACGAAGGAACAGAAACATGAACCGGAACCCGTGCTGATCGGTCTGGATGGCACTGCGTATTATGAACCTCTGCGAAGCGCAGAAGTTCAGGCACGCCTGGACAGCAACCTGGCTGTGGCCCGGAGTAATTTTGAAGCCGATGCTTCGGAAGAAAATTACATCTGGCTGGGAAGAAGACTGGCGTACCTGTCGCGTTACAAGGAAGCTATTGCTGTCTTTACCAAGGGACTCGAGCGCTATCCGGATTCGTATAAACTTTTTCGCCACCGCGGGCACCGGTACATCACGATCCGTGAGTTCAGCAAAGCCATTGCTGACCTGCAGATGGCAGCCTCGCTGATGCCGGCCAACGCACCTGAAATAGAGCCGGACGGACAGCCTAATCAACTCAATCAGCCGTTATCCACTACCCAATTCAATGTCTGGTATCACCTTGGCCTGGCACATTATTTAAAGGGTGACTTTGAAAGCGCGGAGAAGGCCTACCTGCAATGCCTCGATGTATCGGATAATGACGATCTGATGGTGGCCACCGCGGACTGGCTCTATATGACCTACCGGAGAATGAATACCATTGAAGATGCAGAAAGCGTGCTGACGCTGATTCATGATAACATGAACATCATTGAAAACGACAGTTACTACCTGCGCCTGAAAATGTACAGGGGTTTGCTCACACCCGACTCACTGCTCGATGTGGAAACGGGTGCTTCCGATTTCGATCTGGCCGTGGCCACCCAGGGCTACGGAGTTGGCAACTGGTACTTGGTCCATGGTGATACAACACGGGCTACCGACATCTTCAGGATGGTAACAGCCGGAAAACAATTTGCTGCTTTCGGATTCATTGCAGCTGAAGCTGACCTGCAACGGTTGTTAAAATAATGCATGGTTTTAGAATAGTGCGCATAATTATCCGAATGATCCATCCGTATCCTTAATTGACGGATTACTCTTGCAAAAAAATAATCTTATTCATGGATCTCCTTGCCGGGTAGTCAGCTGAATAAAGGCTATCCGATTATCCAACCGGATTACTGTGCAAATACGTGTTCTGAAAAAGTGTAATCACGGTTGCCTGAGCATATGCAATGGTAAACGGGAGAATACGCACAGGCAATCATCCGGTAGTTTATTTTGGTAATTCTTGCCGGATTAGCGTATTTGAGTGTGCCTTCCATATTCCTGTCTATGAAGCCTTTCCATTGCACGATTTTTAGTTTTCTGTTATTCATTTTACTGACCGCCTGTGAAAGCACACAAATGGTCCGCACCCGGAAACCAACCGTACCGGTTCAGCTCCTGGTTCCTGAGCGTGTGCTGCTGATCAACGCTGCGGATATTGCGGGCCAGAAATACCGTGACGGCAAGGAAGAACTCTTCAACCAGATTCTGGATAAAACCCTGTTGGATATGGCCCGGGAAATAAAACAGCGCAGCAATGTGGAATCGGTCGTACGCCAGGGCTTTCTGGATACAGGTAAAACCGCACTGCACCGCGATTCCGTTATTCAACAGCTGATGGCTGAAGCAGCAGTATCGGATGCAGTCGTGATACAATCGTTCGACACCTATTTTTACAAGCACGATGTTGAAGTGGTTGAAAATCCAGACGGAAGCAAAAGCCGCGAAATGAAATTTGATCTTGAATCGGAAATCCGCTACCTGTGGTTTGCGAAATCAGGATTGCAGCACGATGATAATATTCATGTTAGCCGGTATCACTCCTCACGATCGGTAATCAGCGGGGTGCTGGCAGCCGGGCCAAACATCGTCACACAGCAAAGTGACGCCTATGGCATTACCGAGGAAAATCTCATCAAGTACCTGAACCGGTATTTGCCTGGTTATGAATTCCGTTCCCGCAATCTGTATACAGGCGGGGATTTTAAGGCGATGAAAAAGGCTTATGATTCACAGAATTTTGATCAGGCTTTGGCCGAATGCAGGAAATTAGTGAACCACCCCAATGCCCGCATCGCGGCACGGGCCAATTTCAATTGTGCGGTGCTCTGTGAAAGCCTCGGACAATACGATCAGGTTAAGCAATACCTCACCGAATCGAACCGGTTGAACCCGAATTTCGAAACAACCCTGATGCTGGATGATTACTGATTTTGTGCAACAAGGATCGGCACGGCCAGCTGAACTTTTTCCCAGCGCACATACAGAACGCCTTCGTTCACGGAATTAGCCTCAATTGAATACGATAACCGCTCCTGGTTTTGATCAAGTCGTTCAGGAATTATTGTCATCCGGATCACATCTTCTGAAGGGGTATAATCATCTGCCAGATGCTGATCCCAGTTTTTGTTTACGATAAACGTCCAGCTTTCTTCTCCCGGAATGGTAAAGATGGCATACTTGCCTGCCGGAATGGTTTTACCGTCCATGCTAAAGGACTTGTTAATCTCAAAAGACGTAGCCCGATGGGCACCGGTAACCCATACTTCATTGTAAGGAACCAGTCCGCCCCAGATCACCCGGCCTTTTACAACAGGTGCCGTGTAGTTGATAGTAATGTGGGCGTCCCCAATCATGGCGTGCGTTTCTTGGGGCAGGCTTTTCTTCACGGTATCAGCTTCCGGCTGAACCGCTGGGGCATGATGTTCGTGATTTTCAGCTACCTCTTTTTTTGACTGACAGGCAATAGCAATCACGCTGGTGATTAGCAAATACAGTATATAGCGCATAGGTGTAGAATCGAATCCAGTGGAAGCGAAGATATCTTCTGACTTCCACCGGAGATATTGGTTAGCAATCAATTAATTTCTTCCTGCACTTTTCCACAGCGCAGCATCGATGCGCCAAAGTAGGGGTTCATCACTTTCTTCTCACTGCTCAGCCAGAAGGCACCCTTGTCATCAAAGGCCATCGGACAGAACTGTTTGTAAACAGTCATGCCGGCACCTCCGTCTTTGGCAACCTCATAGAGGTTAATGGATAAGGTTTCAAAAGCGGTACGCTGGGCTTCGATGTCTTCGGTGGAGGCAATCGTCACCGCTTTCAGCGCTTCATTGGTTTCTTTGGTTGCAGATTGAGCCTGCTCTTCAGCAGCTTTTTCTGTCTTTCCACAGGCTCCCATAATTGCGGCAACCACTGCGATCATTAGAATAGTTTTGATTTTCATCTTCAGTTTAATTTAAAGTTTGTGTTTCATTTCCAGTTTCAACTAATATCTACTTATATCTATCAATATCTTTTTTGACTTTCAGTCAGTTCGGTTCAACTCATCGTTTCCGGTAAACTTGCCGGTTCTCCCCGCACCGCAACATCGAGGCGCCAAAATACGGATTTTTGATGGCTTCAAATTCACTTAGCCAGTACGCACCCTTATCATCAAACGCCATTGGACAATACGCCCGGAATACTTTATCGCTGTTGACTCCGAAGCGTTCAACCGCTTCAATCAGATGATCGGAAAGCAGTTCAAAGTCTTTACGCATTTCTTCCACATCGGTTTTGGTGCTGATGCCGCTGGTGCCCCGCTCCATGGGTTTCATTAAAGACATCCATTCCTGATGGGCTTCGTTATCCAGTAATTTCATATCAACTAACCTGAGCGCTTTTTCAACTTCTTTCGCTGCTGAAGCAGCACTCACCGGATTGGATTCTACCAATGCGTTTTTAACATCGAAGTACTTGTTGACTACCGCGGTCAACTGATCAATGAATGCAGTTGGAACTTCCATCGATTTATCTTCCGGAACGCTCATCATGCTGTAGTTACCGCTGAGTTGGGCGGAGGCATCTACCGCAAATACACCGTTGCTTACCACTTCTTCTCCTTCGTCCAGTCCGTTTTCAATAAGGTACATATTCTTCATCCGTGCGCCCAGGGTTATTTCCCTGCGCTCGAAAGCCGGTGTTGATCCTTTTTGTTTTACATATACTATAGAGCGTTTGCCGGTCCACAACACGGCTGAAGCCGGAACAACTAGGCCTGAAGCTTTTGCAGCGAGTTTGGTTTGCAGCGTGGCGTTCACCAGCATTTCGGGTTTTAGGAAATTGCCAGTGTTCGGTACAACTGCCCGTACATCTACCGACCGTGTTTCCGGATTGACCACCGGGTTGATATACTGAATGGCGGCAGTAAATTCTCTTCCCGGAAGTGAAGGAACGGTAAAGGTTATGGTTGAACCTGTTTTGATCCAGCTCAGATCACTTTCATATGCATCCAGCACGACCCACACTGATGATAAATTGGCAATCTCCATCATGATGCTTCCGGTGGAAATGTAATCACCCAACGCGACCTGGCGTTTGGTAACCACACCAGAAGCATCGGCATACACATCCAGTGTGGTGGTAACGTTGCCAGAACTTTCAATCTGTTCAATCTGCTTATCACTGATTCTCCACAAGCGAAGTTTTTCTTTGGCAGCTTCATAAATGTGAGGCGAAATGCCCGCCATTTTTTTGGCTTCCAGTAATTCACGTTGAGCTGTTACTAACTCCGGTGAAAAAATAGTGGCAAGTTTTTCGCCTTTGCGAATTTCCTGGCCTTCAAAATTCACAAAGAGTTTTTCAATGCGCCCGGGAAACTTGGCGGTCACCACAGAGAGTTGCTGTTCATTAACCTTTATCTTACCCGTCAGCGTCAGCTCATTTGTAGCTGATACAGATTTTACTGTCGTGGTTTGAATGTTGGCCAGCGCGACAGCTTCCGGTGTCATCTCGTGTACAAGCGGATTGGAAGAGCTGCTTACGGATGATACCGGTATAAGATCCATGCCACACAGCGGACATTTGCCCGGTCCCTGCTGACGGATTTGCGGATGCATGGAACAGGTGTATTCGGTTGCTGCTTCCGAGGTATGATCGTGCGTTGAAGCGCTCTCGCTTCCAAAGATTAACCAGCCTAACACTAGTCCGGTAATCAGGAGGGCTATGTTGATAATGATTGATTTAAGTTTCATATATTTTTATTTGATATTTGTTGATACTCATTGATATTGGTAGATATTGATCGAAGTTCTGCGAACGATTAATATCAATATATATCCACCCGTATCTATCAATATCATAGTGACTCAATTCCCATTAGTTTAGTAATACCAGATATAATAATGTGTTGTTCAGTAATAGATGACACTTGTTGTTGCTGGTAGTTGAGCAATGATTGACGCATTCGCAGAATATCTTCCAGGTTGCTGCTTCCGGTGCTGTATGAAGTTGTCATCAATCGAATGGCTTGATCCGTAATGATAATCTGATCGTTCAGTAAGGCCAGCCGCCTGTTGCTGTTTTCGTATTCGTTCAGCAGATTTTCCAGTTCAGTGAGTAAATCCAGTTTGGCGGCCTCCTTGTTTTGTGTTGCTGATTGATGCAGGTATTCGGCTTCCTTTCGTTGTGATGTATACTTTTTGCGGTAAATGGGCAGCGTCATCGTTACCATCGGCATAAACATGTTTTCTCCGCCCATGTTTTCCATCAGCATCTCATCATATCGCGGACGGAAGATCATGTAGGATAATCCAACACCAATCATCGGCCTGCCCATCAGCGTGGCCATACGCTGTTGCGCTTCGCGGGCTTTTTCATCATAAGCGTACATCTTGACCATGGGATGATTCTGAATGACTGAATCCTGAATGATGGACAGAGACGTTGGCAAGGGTGCCGGTTGAAGTGTATCGGCAATTACAATCGGTTCTGCGCTTGCTCGGTTTAGTAAATTATTGAAGCGAGTCTCGAGCGGTTTGCGTAAAGCTTTCAGGATATCGATGCGCGAGTCCAGTTCCTTCAGTTGCAGTTGGATGAGCAGAACATCAACCATAGAGCCGGATGAACCACCCTGCATGCCGCCCATTCCTGAGGTGGAGGTTGCTGCGGTAGCTGAGGTGCTATTGCTCATGCCCATACTACCCATGTTCCCGGAAGCTGATGGAGATGGGGTTGCAGCAGAGGCCGTGTTAGTACTCATCGCAGCACTGGTTCCGCTGGTGCCGGTTTTGAATCGCGTCAGCGCCAGTTGCTCATAGCTTTTCAGAATGTTTTTCTCCTGTTCGAGCAGTTTCAATTCCTGTTCAACCTGGTAGAGTTTATACCATGTGCTGCGCACATCATGATAGAGGTTGATCCTGGCTTCCTGGAACGAAGCGAATTTCATCTGCGCCATGTATGTGACTTCATTTTTGGCGGCATCCAGCGATCCAAACCAGGGAAACATTTGCATCATAGAAAGCTCAGCGAGTTGCTGACCCATGAACCGATCCATATACAATCCGTCTCTTCCTACGAAGAAATTGAAACTCAATTGAGGATCAGGTAATCCTCCTGCCTGAGGAACACGCTCCAATGCGGAGTAATACTCGGTATACTTAGCCTTCAGATAAGAGTTGTTTTGCCCGGCAAGTGTAAGATACTCTTCTAGTGATTGAGCATTAGCACCAGAGCATAACAGCATCAATACCAGCACTCGCAGGAAATTTTTTGATATGCGTGGATATTGATGGATATTGGGTGATATTGTTTTTAGCCTATTCATTGTCTTTATTCTCTCTGGAGTTATAGATTGAGTTGATGTAATTATTAAGCTTAACAGAAAGTTTGTCGGCAACTGATTTCATGGCATCGTATTCAGATTGATTTATTTTGCTCCTTTCGAGAAGGAGCTCAAGCCAATGATTGATTGCCTCCACCATGGAGCCTCTTGAATTATACAAGAACCGGACTCTATCAAGATAATGGAAACGGCCGTATGATTCTGCGACATTGGCACCGATAGAATCTATAGACGATATGAATTGATCACCCATAATCTTCTTGTCGTGCCAATTCATTTTCTCATAGACTGCCCAGGCTAGTTTGGATAGTTCTCTTGCCAATTGATAAACTTCCAAATCTTTTAGCGGGATGTATTCTTTCTTTTTCATATTCAGAAATTTGCTTTGAGGATCTCAATTAATAGCCACCAGTATCAATACATATCGATCAATATCAATTCTCATTTGATTTTCCTTTCTTCATTCCAAGCGTATAGTACCGGTACTATAAACAGCGTAATCAACGCAACCACCATCCCGCCAAACGTTGGGATAGCCATAGGGATCATGATATCCGAACCTCGTCCGGAAGATGTGAGTACAGGCAACAGCGCCAGCAAGGTCGTAGCTGTTGTCATCAAACACGGCCTGACCCTCCGCATACCTGCCTCAAGTACAGCCTTGCGTACTGCTGAAATGTTTTCGGGTTTGTGTTTCTGTAAGCTCTGTGTCAGGTAGGTGCCGATCACTACACCATCATCTGTTGCGATGCCAAACAAGGCAATGAAGCCTACCCAAACGGCAACGCTCAGGTTGAACGATCGCATCTGAAACAGTTCACGGAAGTTGGTACCAAAGAAACTGAAGTCCATGAACCAATCCTGTCCGTACAGCCACAGCATCATAAAGCCACCGCTGAAGGCCATCGCGATAGCGGAGAAGATGAATAACGAAGTAGCTACCGACCGGAACTGGAAATACAGGATCAGAAAGATGGTGAACAGCGATAACGGAATGACTACCGCCAGGCGTTTTTCCGCACGAACCTGGTTTTCGTAGCTGCCGGAGAATTTGTAGCTCACACCAGCCGGTACCGTCAATTCACCTCGGGAGATTTTTTCATTCAGGAAGCGATGGGCTTCTTCCACCACCGATACTTCGGCATACCCGTCTTTTTTATCGAGCAGTACGTACCCGACCAAGAAGGAATCTTCACCGCGGATCATCATCGGCCCGGGCCTATATGTAACTGTAGCAATTTCACTGAGTGGAATCTGTGCACCGGTTGGTGTTGAAATAAATACCCTGCTGATGGATTCCGGATCGCTGCGCCATTCACGGGCGTATCGTGCCCGAATGGAATAACGCTCACGACCTTCCACCGTAGTGGTCATGCCCATGCCGCCCAATGCCACTTCAATGTATTCCTGCACATCCGATACATTCAAACCGTATCGCGCCATGGCTTTACGGTTGAGGTCGATTTCCATGTACGGTTTACCGAGGGAACGATCAGCATAGACTGCTTCGGGTTTTATTGAAGGAACTTCCTTCAGGTGTTTCTCTAACTCAAGGCTGAAGGTTTCAATGGTTTTTAAATCAGGTCCATAGACTTTCAATCCCATCGGTGCACGCATACCGGTTTGCAGCATCACTAATCGTGTTTCGATCGGCTGTAGTTTGGGTGCGGAGGTTACACCGGGAATGTTTGCTACTTTGACAATTTCGTTCCAGATGTCATTGGGTGTTTTTATTTCATCGCGCCACTGG
>JALOMI010000196.1 GCA_025455465.1 Cyclobacteriaceae bacterium
GCCGGTGTTTGCCTGACAGGAACCAATACGATCGGACTTGAGAGGCTGCTGAAGGCTTTGGCTTCGTCATCGTTGACAAAGGCATCGAGCTTCAGGGCATCCAGATCAGGATACATCAGTGCAAACGGTTTGGTCGGGCGATGTTTGCGTTCGCGTAACTTTTCAATGGAGGAAGCATTGGTGGCATCGGTTAAAAGAAGATATCCGCCAATGCCTTTCATGGCGATGATACTTCCGTTTTGTAGTTGACTCAACAATAATGGATAAGCTTCTTCCCAGGTGTGTGCCAGCAGTTCACCCCTGTTGTTCACCAGCCAGGTATCAATGGTGCAATGCGGACATGAGTTGGTTTGTGAATAGTATCTTCGATTCAGGGGATTGTAATATTCTTCTTCGCAATGGGTACACATCCTGAAATCGCGCATGGAGGTAGTGGGCCGGTCATACGGTAAGGATTGAATAATGGAGTATCTCGGACCGCATTGAGTGCACGTGATAAACGGATAGTGGTGCCTCTGATTAGCTGTATCGTGCAATTCATGCCGGCAGCTGTCGCACAGACCAAAGTCCGGAGTGATGAGGAGGTTCGGTTTGCCGGATGTTGAGCTTTCGATGATTTTGAAATCGGTGAAATATTTCAGCGACTTTTCCTCGATGACAAAACGGGTGATGCGTGCAATGGGCGGGTATTCCTCCTGCAGCAGGGTACGGAACTGACGCAGGGTCTCTTCGTCACCTTCTGCTTCAATATGAACACCGTCAACGCCATTGCATACCCAGCCTTTCAACTGCAGCGCCTGGGCTAACCGGTAAACAAAAGGGCGGAACCCTACACCCTGTACCTGACCTTCAATGTGGATGTGGATGCATTGCATGGCGTTACGGTTTAAAAAATGGTTGATTCAGGAAGAGACCAACTCGTTGCGGCTGGCAGTTTTCAATTCATTATTCAGCCAGGCATACCATTGGTCAAGACCTTCTCCGCTGCTGCATGACAATTCAATGAAGTGCAAGTTCGGATTGATGCGTCTGGCGTATTCCTTCAGTTTGGGTAAATCAAACTTCAGGTAAGGAAGTAAATCGATTTTGTTGATGATGCACACCTGGCTGCCGGCAAACATATCCGGGTACTTGAGGGGCTTGTCTTCCCCTTCGGTTACACTGATGATGACAACGCGTTTGTTTTCGCCTAAGTCGAACATGGACGGACACACCAGGTTGCCGATGTTTTCGATGAAGACTACGGAATTGTTTTTGGGCTTGAGATCAGTCAGGGCATCCCACACCATTGTAGAATCCAGGTGGCAGCCACGCCCGGTATTAATTTGAATGACGGGCACGTGATACTGCGCAATGCGATCAGCATCGTTGGTGGTTTGCTGATCACCTTCAATGACAAAAAAGTCAAGTTCCTTTCCGAGATCGCGCAGTGTGCATTCGAGTAGTGCAGTTTTGCCCGAGCCGGGAGAACTCACCAGGTTAAAGGCGGTAATATCTTTCGCGGCAAAGTAACCGCGGTTGCGTTCGGCCAGTAGGTTGTTCTTGTGGAGGATATCCATTTCCAGGTCAATCTGGGTGCGTTTTAATGGTTGCTCCGTTAAGTGGTGATGCTCATGTGAATGATGGTGATTATGATCACCATGTTCATGATGGTGTGCATGTGTATGTGTTTGCGGAAATAGCATGTCGCGCACGTTGGTGATTTTTACCATTCCCGGCTGGTCGCATCCGCAGGTTGCACACATAGTAATCAGTTTAATAAGGTTATCGACTGAATTTTCATTTCCCGCCCCTGCATGATTTTAATCAGGTGCTCCCCGCAGATGGGGCAGGGGTCAAATAAATCTTTTACTTCAAATTCGCTTTCGCAATCGGCACATTGCGCCCAGCCTTTCACTTTGTGAATTTCGATGTTAGCTTTTTCGAGCATCGTATTTTTCACACCTACCTGCCAGGCAAATTCCAGGGCGTGCTCATCCACACCGGCCAGGTTACCAATTTCCAGATCGATGCGCTCCACTGCTTTGGCCTCGTGTTTACGGGCCTGCTCTTCGGCTGCATCGACAATGCTCAGTACAATGGAAAGCTCGTGCATAATTCAATGAACAATGATCAATTAACAATTGGGTCTACTTGCGGGCGCGTTTGGCGATGATGTGCCTGCGCACGACAAATGCAGTAACAAGGGCAATAGCCAATACCAGCGGAATGGAATGTTCCGGGTTCGCAAGGAAATGCCCGGGGCTCCAGGGATGTTCATGTCCGTGTCCTTCATGGGCCATCGTAATCAGTGGTAAAACAGAGGCGATGGTCAGCAGCAGTGAACGAAGTGATTTCATAAGCATGAGATTTTAGTGATGAAATCAAATCACCTTCTTTTTTGAAAAACCTTTACTGACAAGGATCACAAACGGTTGCTGAGAATTGTCAGGTTTTCATTTTCAGCGAAACGGCATCTTCGAAAATGCTTTTGTTCCCCCGAGCTCAGGTAGTGACTTATTTAGAAACTTTCCACATAACCCTAAACGTATGTTTACCGAAGCTCCTGCAAAACGCAAAACGTATTATGAAGAACTTCAGGATAAGGGGTACTCGCGAAGAGACTTCATGAAGTTCTGCACCATGATGGCGGCCTACATGGGTCTGCAAACATCGGGTGTTGCCCAGGTGGCTGAGGCGCTGAAAACCAAGCCTCGTCTTCCTGTCATCTGGTTACACTTTCAGGAATGTACCTGTTGCAGTGAATCATTTATCCGTTCATCCCATCCGATTGTCGCGGATATCATCCTCGACAAAATTTCCCTGGATTACACGGAGACCCTGATGGCTGCTGCCGGGCATCAGGCGGAAGAAGCCATGCACAAAACGATGAAGGAGCATTACGGTGAATATGTTTTGTGTGTGGAAGGATCAGTGCCTACCGGTGCTGATGGTGTGTATTGCCTGATTGGCGGAAAATCGTCACTCGATATTTTACATGAAGCTGCAGCAGGAGCGAAAGCAATTATTTGTTGGGGAAGCTGTGCCAGCAACGGTTGTGTGCAGTCGGCCAAGCCGAATCCTACACGAGCAACACCAATACATAAAATCATAAAAAACAAACCGATTATTAAAGTGCCCGGCTGTCCTCCGATAGGGGAGGTAATGGCCGGTACCATTGTGCATATCCTTACATTCGGAACGTTGCCGGCACTGGATGGCATCGGCCGTCCGAAAGCTTTCTACTCCAAGCGGGTACACGACAGCTGCTACCGCAGACCGTACTATGATGCGGGTCTTTATGTGGAAACATTCGATGATGAAAATGCGAAACGCGGTTACTGCCTTTATAAGGTAGGCTGCAAAGGACCGAGCACCTACAATGCCTGTGGTGTGATGCGCTGGAATGCCGGGGTCAGCTTCCCGATACAAAGCGGGCATGGCTGTTTCGGCTGCAGTGAAGAAAGTTTCTGGGACAACGGACCGATCTACGAACGCATGGCAACGGCCGGTGGCTTTGGCATTGAAGCGAATGCCGATACCGTAGGCAAAGTGGCACTGGGTGTAACGGCTGCCGGAATTGCCGCGCATGCGGTGGTCACCAACCTGCGCAAAGGCAAGAACATCGACAAGATTATTGCCGAAGGAAAACAATCCGAACACGAACTTAATGAAGACTAACCATGACACGCATAGTAGTAGATCCGATAACCCGTATTGAAGGACACCTCCGCATTGAGGCGGAAATAAAAAACGGAAAGATTGAAGAAGCCTACAGCTCCGGAACCATGGTGCGACTGATTGAAGAAATTCTTCGCGGCCGCGATCCGCGCGATGCGTGGGCATTTGTAGGCCGCGTATGCGGTGTTTGCACCACCGTGCATTCGCTCGCATCCATCCGGGCGGTAGAAGATGCATTGGATATCCATGTTCCGCCCAATGCTGAACTGGTACGAAACATCATGTTCTGTGCACAAAATGTGCAGGACCATGTTATTCACTTCTATCACCTCCATGCATTAGACTGGGTGGATATTGTCAGCGCACTGAAAGCTGATCCGAAGAAGACCTCCGAAATTGCTCAAAGCATTTCCAACTGGCCAAAGAGCTCGCCTGGCTATTTCTCCGACCTGCAGAAGCGCCTGATCAAATTTGTTGAGAGTGGACAGCTCGGCATTTTCGCCAACGGTTACTGGGGGCACCCGGCCTACAAGCTGCCGGCTGAGATTAATCTTATTGGTGTAGCCCACTACCTGGAAGCACTGGAATGGCAAAAAGAAATTGCCAAAGTGCACACCATCTTCGGAGGCAAGAATCCGCACCCGAACTTCCTGGTGGGTGGCATGGCTTGTGCGATAGCTATTGATGACTCCAGCGGACTGAATGCAGAACGCCTCGCCCTGGTGGGCAAGTTGCTGCGCGATGCCAAAACATTTGTTGAACAGGTATACATACCCGATCTGCTGGCCATTGCTCCGTACTACCTCGACTGGGGAGCTATTGGTGGCGGCCTTGGTAACTTCATGGCCTATGGCGATTTGTCTACCTCCGGCTACCGTGATGTGGCCAACTACAAATTCCCTGCAGGTGTTATTCTCGATAAAGATTTAAGCAAAGTACATGAAGTAGATCTGCGCAGCGACAATGAAGTGGAGGAGTATATCACCAACAGCTGGTATGAATATGCCGGTGGCAATGATGTTGGTCTGCACCCGTGGAAAGGTGAAACAAAACTGAAATACACGGGTCCGAAACCGCCCTTCGATTTCCTGAATACCGAAGACAAATACAGTTACCTGAAAACACCGCGCTGGAAAGGACATGCCGTAGAGGTTGGTCCGCTGGCACGCATGCTGGTGGGTTATGCCAGTGGCAGGCCTGATTTCAAAGAAGTTGTTGATGGCGCACTCAAGGCATTGAATGTACCCGCCACTGCACTCTTTTCTACATTGGGACGTACAGCAGCCCGCGGCCTTGAGGCACAACTCGTTGCCGGCTGGGGACTGGAGTTTTACGATCAGCTGCTGGCGAATATCCGAAACGGGGATACCCGCATGGCGGCCACCGATAAATTCCGTCCGGAAACCTGGCCGAAGAAGTCTATGGGCGTTGGACATACCGAAGCACCGCGTGGTGCGCTGGCCCACTGGATTGTAATCGAAGATCAGAAGATCGCGAATTATCAATTGGTGGTGCCTTCTACCTGGAATGCTTCTCCGCGCGATAAGGAAGGTAAATCATCCGCCTATGAAGCAGCATTGAAAGACACTCCAGTTCACGATGTGAACCAGCCGCTCGAGATTTTGCGCACGGTGCACTCATTCGATCCGTGCCTGGCGTGTGCAGTACACCTCTACGATGAGGAAGGCAAGCACGTTAATCAGGTGAAGGTTCTTTAAAAGCGAAGGGTATGGCAACTGTAACAATAACCAAACCCCACCGGCTCAGACGAGTGTTTGTGTGGGAACTGCCCGTACGTGTATATCACTGGCTTAATGCGCTGAGCATTATGGCGCTGATTGCCACCGGCTTTTACATTGGCGATCCGCCCGCACTGCTTTCCGGCAAGGAGGCATCCGATCTGTTTATCATGGGCACCTTCCGCTTTGTGCATTTTGTGGCGGCTTATATTTTCTTTTTCAATTTCCTGTTCCGCATCTACTGGGGCTTTGTGGGCAACAAGTATGCACGGTGGAAGAATTTCATTCCCACCAATAAGCAATTCTTCAGTGACATGTGGACGGTGATCAAGACGGATATCCTGATGACTTCCGCGAAAGATATTCACACCATCGGGCACAACCGGCTGGCAGGGTTTATCTACTTCCTTACCTTCATTGCGTTCGGTATTCAGTGTCTCACCGGTTTCGGATTGTATTCCGCTACCAGCGACTGGTGGTTCCCGAACCTGTTTGCGTGGGTGCCTTCGGTAGTAGGTGGTGATTTTATGCTGCGGCAAATCCATCACTGGACGATGTGGTTTTTCATCCTCTTCACTGTGGTGCATGTGTACCTCGTGTTCTACCACGATTATGTGGAAGGCCGCGGAGAAATTTCTTCCATGGGCGGTGGATGGAAATTTGTGGAAGAAGAAATTTTTGAAGCCGATAAGGAATCCGAAAAGGAAAAGAAATAATTAGAACTTAGTGATACTTGGTGCCCTTCGTGCCTTCGTGGTTTAACTTCGATAATTGAACCACGAAGGCACCAGGTCACGAAGAGGCACAAAGGAGAAGCGTTTAATTAAGCATGATGGATAAACAAAGCGATACCTTAATTCTCGGAGTGGGCAATTACCTGATGGGTGATGAAGGCCTGGGTGTTCATTTGGCCCGCGAACTGGAAGGAGAAATTCCGGAAGGATTAGCCGATGTGCTTGATGGGGGCACGGCCGGCTTTCAATTGATGGAATACATCGAAGCCTACCCGCGCGTAATTATGGTGGATGCCACACTTGATGGAAAA
>JALOMI010000197.1 GCA_025455465.1 Cyclobacteriaceae bacterium
ATGGGCAAACTCATGGAAAAATGTTCCGTTTAAGTCACCTGCAATGCGGGTATTACCTGAGCCGTCTTGTAATCGTAATGTAATATCCGGCAGATAATTCTGTACTACACGTTTGGCTGCCTCACCTGCTGTTGGAAGTAAATAATTGATAGTTTGTGAAACCAGGGAACTATTGGCAATTGCCCGTAACATAGGTGCTGCCGCATTCTGAGTTATTACTGATGAAATCCATACCCGTATGCCATATTCCGTGCCAGGTGCCCATCCTAGCAATCCATTATTCTGGAGGTAATTACGTGTATCCGCAAAGGTATTCAGGCAGTGTGCAGCAGACCACTGGAGGGCTGACAGGCTGTTCGCGTTTGCTGAGTAGGTAAATGTATAGTTTATATTTTGCAGAGAATATTTTTCAAAGAGGCCAATCTTTTTCCTGACTGGAAAGACATACTGCCAGGCTTTTAATGCACCGTTTATACCTCTTACCTTAACCATACTGTTTTTGAATTTAACAATAATGGAAGCTTTTTGCCGATAACCTTTGTTTATTGAGAAATATCCTAAATCGTTAGTCCATTCAGATTTAATTTTGAATAACCTTCGAGCTTTTACTTGAACATTTTTTACGGGTACATTTTGGTTCAATGTATTATCTTGAACTCGGATATAACCAGCGGGATAATACCTCACGGATTGAATTCTTCCATTATTACCAACATCGATTACTTCTTCGGGATAGCCTGCTAGCTGCATGGCTTCGTTATACAACTCAATGAGATTAACACCGGCATCCAACAAGTCGCGAGTGGTTTTCTTTACCAGATCTTCTCTCAAGTCAACTTTGCCGTCATTTGAAACTCGGGCACAGGGCCCTTCATAACATGGGCAATTAGGGTTATATGGGTCTGGGCAATTGTCAGGATCTGGAATCCACGGATCATCCTCTGGATCTTGTTCATCTCCAGCATCTTCATCAAACAAAATAACTTGCCCAAGAATAGTGTGTGGTACAGTTTGAACGATGCTGTAATTAACTGGTATAAGGGTGTAGAAGTAATTTAATGAATCTGGAATTCCCGGCTGTTGATAGTAATCCTGCCCATTATCAATATTTTGATCCAATGGCTCATCCCATAATTCATAGCCCAAATCATAGAGCTGCATAATTTGATTGAGATTTTGGGGCTGAAAGCGAACATAGTTATGCGTTGTGGATGGAGGTAACATTTTTATTCTGCCACTTGAGCGAGCAGCTACGTTATTTAGCGCGTTGAGAATGTTTTCAGTCGTAAATGGATTCTTGCATGGGATTTCGTTTTCCTTATGTACGTTTTCATTATCAGCAAGCTCAGGCTCAACGCTACATGATTCCAGGAAAATGATGGAGGTTAAAATTGCCAGGGCAATTAGCGGAGAATGTTTTAATACTGTGAATTTCCGCGGGGGGGGGTAACTTTATGTTTCATAGAATTTTTGTTTAGGTAGTGTAAATTTAATTCACCCGGTGAATCATACACTTTCTAAATTTATGGAAAACTTACATTAGTATAACATGCTTCATGTATGCTTACTTATAGTATTTTATGCAGTATACTGCAAACATAAAATCTTTTTACAACGAGCTATTGCGTAGAGATGTTAAGGAATTTTAAGAATTCAGGAATAGGGAGTTGCTTATCTTACAAGGTGGTCGATCATTTTTGGAAATTTATTCATCCCCATACTGCTTTATCGGGTAACTGTATAGGTACACCAGGTTGTTCAAACAGAAAAGTCAATCCATCCTGCAATGAACAAATTATCAGCTTCCTCTTACAAGTGACGCTGATGGGGAGTAATGAGGTGTAGGTCTGCTATGAAGAATTTTCCTGCTGTAAAAGTGTCACAAAATCAAGTATCGTTTTCCGGGAATACTTCGGTAATTTAGCATCATCAAATAATGGTCATGAAGCAATTACTCGTACTCGTTCTTTTTGTTTTAGCTGGTTGCACCTCCACCCAGATCAACCAGGCGCTGGGTGATCTGAACAAATCCGTTGGGGTTGAAAAACCACTGACCACCGCGGAAGTTGCTGAAGGATTGAAGGAGGCGTTGATAAACGGTATCTCCAATGGGTCCAATCAGGCATCACAGCTGGACGGGTATTTTAAGAATCCGCAGATCCGCATTCCGTTCCCACCGGATGTGAAGCGCGTGGAAGACCGCCTGCGCCAGATCGGCATGGGCAGTGAAGTGGATAAATTCATCATGTCCTTAAACCGGGGTGCAGAAGATGCTGCTAAAGAAGCGAAGCCTATCTTCATTGCCGCGATTAAGCAGATGACCATCCAGGATGCCTGGGGTATTTTGCGGGGAGATGAAAACGCAGCTACGGAATACCTGAAGCGCACTACATCCCCACAACTCTATGAGAAATTTCAGCCGGTCATCGCGAACTCACTCAGCAAAGTGAACGCCACTAAATACTATGGCGACCTGGTGAACACCTACAACAAAATACCGATGGTGGAAAAAGTCAATCCCGACCTGAATGATTATGCCACCAACAAAGCCATGGAAGGTTTGTTTTTGTTAATTGCAGACGAAGAGAAAAAGATCAGGAAAGATCCGATGGCGCGCACCACGGAGTTGTTAAAGCGGGTTTTTGGTAGTAACAAGTAATCAATATCTATTATGAATTTATATTCTAAGCACGAATCAACGATTACAAAAGCCATTGAGGCGTTACATCAGCGGACGTTTTTTGCGGCCTACCCGGAGCATCCGGCACCGGCCGTTTATGGAGAAACTTCCGATGCCGATGGGCAGGCCAAGTTCAAAGCCTCACTGGGCAATAAGTTCGGAGAGTTGAAACAGGAAGGTCCTGAAGGATGGATTGGTGTGGAAGAATCACCCTACACACAAGAACCTCTAGGAATAGCGTACCCTTCATTTTCAGTCGATACAATAATCAATCGTGCAAAGTCAGCCTATCACGTTTGGCGCAAAGTCAGCGCAGAAAATCGTGCCGGTATTCTGGTTGAATCCCTTGAGCGCGTTAAAGCGCGTTTCTTTGAAATCGCTTATGCCACCATGCATACCACCGGCCAGGGGTATATGATGGCCTTCCAGGCTTCCGGTCCGCATGCGGCCGACCGCGCATTGGAAGCCGTTGCTTCAGGCTATGAAGAGCTGAAACGCTTTCCGTCTTCCACACTGTGGGATAAGCCTATGGGCAAGTTCAACATCCAGCTGAATAAGGAATGGCGTGCTGTACCGAAGGGCATCTCGCTGGTTATCGGATGTTCAACATTCCCTACCTGGAATACCGTGCCCGGTGTATATGCCAGTCTCGTTACCGGTAATCCGGTTATTGTAAAACCGCATCCGGGTGCAGTATTACCCATCGCCATTGTCGTGGCTGAAATTCAAAACGTGCTGACTGAAAATAATCTCGATCCGAATATCTGCCAACTGGCCGTAGATACTTTCGATAAGATGATTACGAAAGATCTTGCGGAACATCCGGATGTCAAGTTGATTGACTTCACCGGCAACTCGGTATTCGGAAGCTACCTCGAGGGGTTGAAAGGAAAAACCGTGTTTACCGAAAAGACCGGTGTCAATTCGGTAATCATTGATTCGGTGGCTGATGCGGATAAAGTGGCTGCGAATCTTGCATTTTCACTCACGCTGTATTCCGGACAAATGTGTACGGCTCCGCAGAATTTTTATATCCCGGCATCGGGTATCAAAACACTCAACGGAAATCTTTCGTTTGATGAATTCGCACAGAAGATTGTCGATAACATCAATGGACTGGTCGACAATCCGAAGGCCGGGCCGTTTGTATTGGGCACTATTCAAAACAAAAACACTTGCACCCGAATAGCGGAGGCGGAAAAACTTCCCGGCAAGGTGTGGCTGAAATCGCGAAGCATCGAAAACCCCATGTTCAAGAACGCGCGCATCAACACACCGGTGCTGGTGGAAGTGGATGCATCCAGCAAGGAAATCTTCAGCAAGGAATTGTTTGGTCCGATTGCCTTGCTCATCAAGACTAATGATACGAATCATTCGATCGCACTCGCTCAGGAGATGGCCATGCATCATGGTGCAATTTCATGTGGTGCATACACAACCGATCCTTCCGTGCGCGAAAGGATTGCCGATGAAATGGCGTTGGCGGCAACGCCCGTGTCATTCAATCTCGTAGGCGGCATTTACATGAATCAGAATGCCGGCTTCTCTGATTTCCATGTTACCGGAGGCAATCCATCCGGTAATGCTTCGTTTACGAACCCGGAGTTTGTGGTGAAGCGCTTCACCTGGGTAGGACATCGTGAGCCGGTTGCTGCGGGTTGATTAAACCTGGAATAACAAAAAAGGGAAGTGCTTTTGAGCGCTTCCCTTTTTTGTTGGGCCTATCAGGTAATTACTTAGCGTAAGCCACTGATCGCATTTCGCGAATAACTGTAACCTTGATTTGTCCGGGGTACTGCATGTCGCGTTCGATTTTCTGGGAGATATCAAAGCTCAGCTGGCTGGCGCGGTCATCGGTTACTTTTTCGGCATCAAGTATCACACGCAGTTCGCGGCCGGCCTGGATGGCATAGCACTTTTCAACGCCATCAAAGCTGGCGGCAAGTTCTTCCAGTTCGCGCAGGCGCTTGATATATTGTTCCATTACCTCGCGTCTGGCGCCCGGGCGTGCACCGCTCAGGGCATCGCACGCCTGCACAATCGGTGAGATTGGGTTGGTCATTTCAATTTCATCGTGGTGGGCACCTATGGCATTGCATACGATTGGGTGCTCCTTATATTTCTGGGCGAGCTCCATACCGGCAATGGCGTGGGGTTTCTCCAGTTCTTCCGGCCATACTTTGCCAATGTCATGCAACAGACCTGCACGTTTAGCCTGCTTCACGTTCAAGCCCAGCTCAGCGGCCATGATGGCGCAGAGATTAGCCACTTCGCGGGAGTGCTGCAGCAGGTTTTGCCCGTATGAGGAACGGAAGCGCATGCGCCCCACCATCTTCACCAGCTCCGGGTGTAGGCCGTGAATGCCTAGATCGATCACGGTGCGCTCACCGATTTCCACAATCTCATCTTCAATATTTTTTGAAGTCTTTGCAACAATCTCTTCAATGCGTGCCGGGTGAATACGGCCGTCCTGTACCAGTCGGTGCAGCGAAAGGCGCGCAATTTCCCTGCGTACCGGGTCAAAGCCTGAAATGATGATCGCTTCCGGGGTATCGTCTACAATAATTTCTACACCGGTAGCCGCTTCCAGGGCGCGGATGTTACGTCCTTCCCGGCCGATGATCTTTCCTTTAATGTCATCGCTTTCAATGTTGAAAACCGATACACAGTTTTCGATGGCATGTTCCGTAGCGGTGCGCTGAATGGTCTCGATCACAATCTTACGGGCTTCCTTTGTAGCGGAAAGCTTCGCCTGCTCCATGATGTCTTTCACATACGAGGATGCCCGGGTCTGGGCTTCATCTTTCAGGGAGGCAATCAGCTGTTCGCGTGCTTCGTCTGCGGTGAGCTTGGAGATATTTTCCAGGATCTCCACTTTCTGCTGATTAAACCGATCGAGTTCTTCCTTGCGCTTCTTAACGAGTTCCAGCTGGTGGGCAAGGTTCTGTTGCGTTTCTGTCAGATCGGACTCTTTTCGCTTTACTTGTTCCAGTTCGCGATTAATCTGCTGTTCGCGCTGTTTGATTTTTTGTTCGTTGGAGATAATCTGGTTTTTCTTCCGGTTGGCCTCTTCCTCAAATTCAGACTTCATTTTGAGGATTTTTTCTTTGGCTTCCAGGATGCGGTCTTTCTTAAGGTTTTCTGCGGCAATCTCTGCCTCTTTCAGGATAAGCTTGGATTTGGCATCGAGTTCTTTTTGGCGCCTGTTATACTTGCGTTTGTACAGAAAGGAACCGAACAGCAGGCCGATGATTATTGCACCGGCTATGCTTGAAGTTAGTATGATCATGAGATCAGGCATACGTGTAGCGTTAAGGGTTTATAATACCCGGAACGGCTACCTGCCCGAAGGTGTGGAGTATCAGAGGATGGACTGGGAGACGAGCTGATTCAGCTGGCTGACCTTATCGAATACGGTTTGATCGATCTCCTGGTGATTTTGCTCCGTTGACATCTTCTCAACAAGGCTGTCAAACGCCACCATGGCCAACAAATCCTGTTTATCGTCAATGCCGAACTGGTCTCTGTAGGACTTTAATTTTTCGTTGATCAGCCGGCTGGCTACCCGCACTTTTTCTTCGTCATTCGCTTTTACCTTCATGGGGTACTCGCGGTCGGCTATTTTAATCCGGATGGAAAGTTCTTCCATGTACAACGTCTTACAGAGTTAACGGCTTAAATAAGCGATACACTTATCTATTTCCTGGATGTATTC
>JALOMI010000198.1 GCA_025455465.1 Cyclobacteriaceae bacterium
GAAGCCTCCCGGCTTCATGGCGCGTACACGCGAAGAAGTATACCGCATCCAGGTCGTGGTGCACGTCATTCATAACGGTGAGCCGGTAGGTACGGGCACTAATATTTCGGAGGCACAGATACAGTCGCAGCTTAACGTGTTGAACCTCGACTTCAAACGCCTCAACGCGGATGCTGCCAATACACCCACTGATTTTCTTCCGGTAGCCTCCGGTTTTAACATTGAATTTGTTCTGGCCGCCACCGATCCGGAAGGCCGCCATACCAACGGCATTGTTCGCAGGCAGGGACCGCTAAGTGCCTGGACGCGCGAAGAAGATGAACTGCTGAAATCGCAGAGCTACTGGCCTGCCGAAAGTTACCTCAACATCTGGGTCTGCAACCTCTTTGGCTTCAGGGGGTATGCGCAGTTTCCGCTCTCGACTTTGCCCGGAGTGGAAGTGCAGCCCACCAACCGTCTGCTGGATGGCATCGTGATCGGTTATCGTTTCTTCGGCTCGAATGATTACGGCAACTTTCCGGTGCTGAATACCAGTTTCAACAAGGGGCGTACTGCTACGCATGAGGTCGGGCACTTCTTCGGCCTCCGCCACATCTGGGGTGATGAAAACGACTGCAGCGGCACCGACTTCGTGGTAGACACTCCTCCGCAGGCCGGCAGCAGCAGCGGATGCCCGTCACACCCCCAGTTCAGTTGTCCGGCCGATGCACCCGGTAAAAAAATGTTCCAGAACTACATGGACTTCACCCAGGATGCTTGCATGAACATCTTTACTGCAGGACAGGTGGCACGCATGATCATCATCCTTGAGAGCAGCCCGCGCAGGGCCAGCCTGTTGATACCGCTGAGTGATAATCCGCCCGACTATGAGTACGAGAAAATATTTTCTCCGAACGGTGATGGCATCAACGACTTCTGGCGGTGGACAAACACCCTGAAATATGATGGGTGCCTGCTGACGGTGTACAACCGCTTCGGTAAGCCGGTGTATGAAAAGGTATCGTATGATAATTCGTGGGACGGGCGCACAGACGATGGTATTGTGCTGGAAGCCGGGCCCTACTTCTTTATTATGAAGTGCGCGAGCGAACGGGATATAAAAGGTAGTGTACGGCTGATCAGGTAAACATGACAAGGCGCTGGTTATTTCTCTGCTTACTCTTGCTGTCCTGCTTCGCAAAGGCGCAGAATGCACTCGACTTCCGGCAGGTGTACGCCAACCCCTTCTTCTTCAACCCGGCCTTTGCCGGCTTCAGCGGCATGACCGAGATCGGCATTGCGCACCGCCAGCAGTGGGTTGATTTTGAGGATTCCCCCCGTTCGTCAGGGTTTACCCTGAGCACGCCTGTATCGAAGCGCACTGGCATCGGCTTCAGCCTCTTTACGCAAAACTCGGTGAGCATGGTGACCTCCGTCTTTCAGACTGCGGTATCTTATGCCGTGCCGCTTTCGTCCAGGCAATCTTTACGTTTTGCCCTGAGCGGGGGAGCTGGTCTTGACCGGCTTGACCTGGAGGGGCGCGACTACAGCAATGACCCCCTCATTTTACAGGCTGCACAAGACCGGTTTTACGGTGAAGCCAGTTTTGGTATGCTCTATACAGCCGGTGAATTCAGGTTCGGTTTTACGATGCCCACGCTCATCAACCATCAGGAAATTGGTGAGCGCCCGGTACAGATTCATCCCTACCAGCACCTGTTAAACCAGTTATTTACCGTGCGGTATAAATTCAACCTGAAGAGTGAGCGGCTGTCCCTGGAGCCCTATGTGTTGTACCGACTGAACCGCGACTTGCAGAACTACTGGGAAGCAGCGGCTTTAATCCATATCGATAAAACACTTATGGCAGGTTTTTCGTGGAATCAATTTTATGGAGCCGGTTTTTTCTTTGGGTTTACTATTCATAAGAATTTTCGGGTAAATTATGTTTGGGAGTTACCCAATTATAATTCGGTAGGCTCTCATTCTCACGAACTGATGCTTACCATGCAGTTGGGCAAACAACCTGAGTAAATGGTTACCGAATTATATACTCATTTAAGGTATGTTCTCATTTTTGTAAATGATCAATGAAGCTTAGTTCATTATGAAAAGTAAATTCTGCATCAGCATGAAGTAAGGGGTTCTTTGTACATTAGACTAATTTTTAATTTGAAAATGATTCTTCTTCGGTTGTTGGTATATGTACTCTTTCTGTCAGTTGTTCCGGTTTTTAGTCAATACAACTACGGCCTTAAACCATTAACCTACACAGGCTATAGACAGTCTGTGAAAGCCAATCCGCAGAACGAACTGGTTAATCTGCAAAGGGTCATTCCCGGCATAGTGCTTGACATCCGCTACGCAACCACCAACAATTTCACCGGAGAAAAAATCTACAACCTGCCGCGCGCCTATGCCCGTAAGCCGGTGGCCGAAGCCTTGAAAAAAGCCCAGGCCGAATTTGCTACGCACGGTGTAGGTATAAAAATCTTCGATGCTTACCGCCCTTATGCCGCCACCGTAAAATTTTATGAAGTGTATCGCGACACCACCTATGTGGCATCACCCTACCGCGGCTCGCGTCACAACCGCGGCTGCGCGCTGGACATGACACTGATTGATCTCAAAACCGGTGAAGAATTAAAAATGCCCACGGAGTTTGATTCCTTCAAAAAAGAAGCGTGGCCATCAACTCCGGTTAAAGATCCTCTCATCAAAAAGAACCGCGACCTGATCATCTCCGTCATGCTCAAGCACGGCTTCCGTGTAAACGCCTCCGAGTGGTGGCACTTCGATTACATCGGATGGCAGCAGTATGAGGTGATGGATATTGCATTTGAGGAACTGGAGAACTAGATACTGGTCCCTGGTCTCTTGGCACTGGCGGTTTGGTGCACATAATGCAGTACTTTTACGAAGGTAACCAGCGACTAGTACCCAGCATCCAGAATCAGTTTCCCATGACCATCGACCAAGCCCAGCACCAGGTAGACCAATGGATTAAAACCGTTGGCGTACGCTACTTCAATGAACTCACCAACATGGCCATCCTCACCGAAGAAGTAGGGGAGTTGGCACGCATCATCGCCCGCAGGTATGGTGAACAATCTGAAAAAGAAAGCGACAAGAACAAAGACTTAGGGGATGAAATGGCCGATGTGCTGTGGGTGTTGATCTGTCTAGCTAATCAAACCGGGGTCAACCTCACAGAAGCTTTTCAGAAAAATCTGGAAAAGAAAAATGATCGTGATCAGCATCGTCATCGTCAAAATCCGAAACTGCAATGAAACCATTTTTATTTCCGGTCGCCCTGCTGCTGTTGCTCAGCGCCTGCATGAAGCATCCTGTTGCCGACCGTGTTGTGCTTGGCACAGTATGGACCGGTGATGATCATCAGCCGATGGCCGAAGGATTTGCCGTCATCGGAGATTCGATTGTGGCTGTAGGCTCACACGATGAAATCCGTAAATGGATCGGCAAGGAAACCTGGGTGACACAGGCATCATCCAAACAACTGATTGTTCCCGGCTTCATCGATTGCCATACGCATTTCATGGAAGGAGGCTTTGCGCTCGCCTCGGTGCAACTGCGCGATGCCGCCACTCCTGAAGAATTTATACAACGCATTACCGACTTTGCACGGACACAACCTAAAAATGCCTGGATACTGAACGGTGACTGGGATCATGAGAATTGGGGCGGTGAACTGCCTTCACGGGATTGGATTGATTCCGTAACACAGGACAATCCCGTGTGGATCAACCGCCTTGATGGACATATGAGCCTCGCCAACACAGCCGCGCTGAATGCTGCAGGCGTTAACGACAAGGTAAAGGATGTGTCCGGTGGTACGATTGTCCGTGATAAACGCGGAAGAATCACCGGAGTGTTTAAAGACAATGCCATGGGGTTGATCTGGCCTGCTGTACCGGAACCCGACAATGATGTGAAAGACAAAGCCCTGCAGACGGCTATGCAGTATGTGGCATCGCATGGCGTTACCAGCGTGCACAATGTAAGCGGATACATGGATGTGTTTGAACGCGCACGGGCGAACGGTAAGCTGCGCACGCGCATCTATGCCGGCATGCCGTTGTCGGAGTGGCGCACACTGGCTGAAAAAATCCAACAGCAGGGCAGGGGTGATCACTGGCTGCGAATCGGCAGTTTGAAAGAATTTGTTGACGGTTCACTGGGCTCGCACACCGCAGCCTTCTTCAAGCCGTACACGGATGCTCCGAACGACTCCGGTTTTTTTGTAACACCGGAGAACGTACTCTATCAGCGCATCAAATCAGCCGACAGTGCCGGACTTCACATCATGACGCATGCCATCGGTGATAAAGCCATTCATACACTCCTCACTATTTACCAGCGTGTGGCCACTGAAAATGGTTTTCGCGACAGACGTTTTCGCATTGAACACGCACAGCATATTCGTCCAGAAGATATTCAGCGATTTGCTGAACTGGAGGTGATTCCCAGCATGCAACCCTATCATGCCATTGATGACGGACGATGGGCCGAAAAGTTGATCGGCTATGATCGCTGCAAAACTACCTATGCCTTTAAATCACTGTTCGATGCCGATGCGCGCGTTGCCTTTGGCAGCGATTGGTTTGTGGCGCCTCCCATTCCCCTGGTAGGAATTTATGCAGCTGTAACAAGGCAGACGCTGGATGGCAAAAATCCAGGTGGATGGATACCCGAGCAAAAGATTTCGGTTGAGCAGGCCCTGAAAGCGTATACCATCAACGGGGCCTACGCTTCGTTTGAAGAAAACCTGAAGGGCTCCATCACACCGGGTAAGCTGGCTGATTTTGTTATTCTTTCGGAAAATCTTTTTTCAATACCCCCGGAAAAAATTCACGAAGTTTATATTGTGATGACCGGGGCTGGCGGTAAAGATGTTTACCGGGCTGAATAGAAGCGAACGATGAATTGAACAGAATCCATACTTTCCATTTATGAAACCATTATCGCTCACTCTTTTGCTTGTATTAAAACTGAGTCTTGCTACTGCGCAGGAAGAATTGCAGGAGAATGTGCGGTATGAAGGCAACACCAAAATCAAAATTTCTGCACTGGGCATTCAGTTTACCATACCCAGCAATTGGTACGGAGGTGTCAGTGCAGGTTCTCCGTATATGGTTCTGGCCGATGCCGGAGACGAGATGACCATCATTATTTCTGCTGATGAAATGAGTGAAGCGAACGTACTTCGCGAGATGCAGCAGCAGATTGCGCTGGACGAAAATATCTCCATAAAACCTGCCGGTACCATCCGCAAAGAGGGTAAACGATGGTACGGTGACTACTCCATACTCGGAGCAACACAGGATCTTAAGTGTTTTGTGGAGGTGAATTTGGGTGATCATAACATCGGTGCCGCGATGATTTTGATGGCCTACCCGGCTGCGTTCGATGCCGGTAAGCGCGCATTGAGCCAGTTGGCATCCTCCATGCAGTTTACTGCACCGGTTGCTGCTCCTGCGGCTACGGCTTCAACAGGGCCCGATAAGCCCTACAGCGATTACCTGAAAGGTAAATCGTTGAAGTATTATTATACCCAGGGGGATTTTTCCGACACTGATTTTATCCATCTCTGTTCCAACGGAACATTCACGCGCTCGAAGAATACTATCTCCGGAGGAGTTACCGGCACAGGTTCCATGTGGGGGAAGGAGAATGGTACCTGGAAAGCTACCGGTCAGGGCAGTGAAGGTGTGCTTACACTTTACAATCAGGACGGCACACAAAATGAATTTCGCATGCAGTACCGCGAAGGAACCAAAGGCCTTGGTTTATACCTGAACGGTTATCGTTACTACGTGGAAGGCAGTAGTCAGTGTAATTAAATCACTAGCATGCCATCAATCAGCTTTGGCACTACCGGATACTGATCGGGGGTAAGACAGAACTGAATGTCTTTGTGAATATTGAGGCGGTTCAATCGCTGCACATGGCTGGAGTCTTTAAGAAAATCAACCATGTCATTTTTTGCAAGATTGTAAAGACGTTGTGCGGCCAGCGGGGCATCGCAGTCGGGTTTGATAAATTCTTTGAGGTGTTCCACCAGTGCTCCGGCAAACAACGTGTCTTCCAGGTTTACCTTGCCTTTCCATGCCGCACACACTACAAGGATAGGATCATCACCCTGGAGCAGGTAGTCGGCAACAGCGGTAAGGTTGAGGAATGATCCGATGATATTTTGTTTTGCTCCCGCAGACTTCGCGATGGCTTGTGTACCATTGGTGGTGGTAAATGCGATGGTCTTGCCGCGCAAACCTTCATCCATATATTCAAACGGAGAGTTGCCGAAATCAAAGCCCGGCACTTTTTCTCCGTTGCGTTCACCGGCTGTCAGGTAGCCTTGTGCTTTCATCGCAAGACAGTCTTCCAGGCTGGCAAA
>JALOMI010000199.1 GCA_025455465.1 Cyclobacteriaceae bacterium
TTGTTTAAGCAACTGGCCCCAGGGAGTCATATCCCCGAAGTGGCGGATCACAAATGCCAGCACGGGATAGGCTATCAGCCTGAGCCATTTATCCTGATACGTCATATAGATAATTAGTGAAATATACCACGAACGCGCAAAACTGTTAGCTTGTTTCTGGGACTTATGGTCTAGCGCTAATTAATTCACGCCCTTTCGTTAGTTTCGTTGGCTAACACAAGATTATGATAAAAGTAATCGCTTTCGATGCCGATGATACGCTGTGGCATAATGAATCCTTCTTCCAGGAAACAGAAAAAAAGTTTTTTGCCCTGATGGAAAATTACCTGCCGCAGCATACTGTGGCCCGCGAGCTGCTGAAAACAGAAATTGATAACCTCCCGCTCTACGGTTACGGCATCAAAGCCTTCATGCTCTCAATGATTGAAACCGCCATGCGGATTACCGATAACACGGTGCCTAACGAAACCATTATAAAGATTATCGGCTACGGCCGTGAAATTCTGAATCAGCCTGTTGTTATGCTGGATGGAGCTGAGGAGGTACTGAAAGAGCTGAAAGGCCGCTACAAACTGGTGATGGCCACCAAAGGGGATTTACTTGACCAGGAACGAAAGCTGAAGAAATCCGGACTGGAACATTACTTCCACCACATTGAAATCATGTCGGAGAAAAAAGAAGATGATTTCCGGAAGCTGATCAAGCACCTTGATCTTCAACCGGAGGAATTTGCCATGGTGGGCAATTCACTTAAATCCGATATTCTGCCTGTACTCAACATGGGCGGGCATGCCTTTCATGTTCCCTACCATGTGGTGTGGGCCCATGAACGGGTGGAGGGAGAAATCCGGCACGAGCGATTTGCCCGGCTGGATTCACTGCCTGATTTATTGCAATACGTATAGCGTTACTGATTCTTCAAGGAAGCCAGATCGATAACGAAGCGGTAACGCACATCATTTCGCAGCATGCGCTCATACGCTTCGTTGATTTTATGCATCGGGATAACCTCCACATCGGCCACGATATTTTTCGCTGCACAGAAATCGAGCATCTCCTGGGTCTCAGCCGTGCCGCCAATCATCGAACCGGTAATGCTTCTTCGGTTGGTCAGTAAATCAAACGGTTCAACATGGGGCGCTTTCGAAGGCAAGCCTACCACCATCATGCGCCCGTTCATACCCACCAGCTTCAGGTAGGGTGCGTAATCATGATTGGCCGATACGGTGTTCAGCACCATATCAAAATAACTGCGGTATTTCTTCATCTGCCGCTCATCGGTAGAGAGAATGAAGTTGTGCGCTCCTAGTCTTCGGGCATCGGCCTCTTTGCTGGCGGATGAGCTGACCAGCGAAACTTCTGCACCAAACGCATGCGCAAACTTTAAACCCATATGCCCGAGCCCGCCCAGGCCAACAATGGCTACTTTCATACCCGGCTTAACTCCGGCAAAGCGAAGCGGAGAGAACGTAGTAATACCAGCACATAATAACGGAGCCGCACCGGCCAGATCAAGGCTGCCTGCAATCCGAAAAACATATCGTTCATCCGTAACGATGGTAGTTGAATAACCGCCTTGCGCAATAGTAACACCATCACGCTCATAGGCATTGTACGTTCCGGTCATGCCCTCTTCACAGTATTGTTCGAGGTGCGACTGGCAATTAGCACAATGCCGGCAAGAATCAATCATCACACCAACCGCGGCACGGTCACCGGGTTTGAAGTTCTTCACTTCCGAACCAACGCGAATTACCTTTCCGACAATCTCATGACCCGGCACCATCGGGTACATGGAACCACCCCATTCATCGCGTACCTGGTGCAGGTCGCTGTGGCAGACACCGCAGTAGAGAATATCGAGCACTACATCGTGTGGTCTCGGTTCTCTTCGTTCAAACTGGTAAGGTGCCAGCGGACTCTTCTGGTCGTAGGCTGCGTAGGCTTTTGTAAGTATCATAATGGTAACCTTTTAAGTTCTTTGATTCGAGCGGTCAAGATAACTGCCAATGGCATTCATCGACATGATGCACGTCATCCTTTCAACCTTTTGAAAGGTATCTTGACTCTTGTGCCTTATCATGGAAAGACAGATTATCCAAAAAGCATCATTTTTTGAACTTCCCCGGGCACGAATTCGTTGGGGGGATCAGTATCTTGCGCCTCGATTATATGCATCCCATGAAAAATACATTCTTTTCTGTTCTGTGTCTTATCGGTATGATGACCCTGGCAAAGGCACAATCCTTTAATGAAACAGCTATCCGCAAACACATTAAAATTCTGGCCGCAGACTCCATGCAGGGACGCGGCACCGGCACCGAAGGTGAACAGATGGCTGCTTCCTACATCAGCAGTGAATTCAAAAAGCTGAAGCTGAAGCCTGTCGGAAAAACGAAATCGTATTATCAGGAATTTGAGTTCAAGGGTGGTTCTCACGGTGAAGGAACCCCAGGGAAGGCAAACAACATCGTTGGCTACCTCGATAATAAGGCACCTCACACCATTATTATCGGAGCGCATTACGATCACCTCGGCATCGGTGAACAGGGTAGTTCCCTCGATGCCAACCCGCAGGGAAAAATCCACAACGGTGCCGATGACAATGCCTCTGGTGTTGCCGGTGTTCTTGAACTTGCGCGCTATTACAGTACCAATAAGACACGGGAGAAATACAACTTTCTTTTCCTTTGCTTCTCGGGTGAAGAATTGGGCTTATACGGTTCGAAATACTTCACCGAAAATCCGACACTGGATCTGACCAAGGTTAATTACATGATTAATATGGACATGATCGGCCGGCTTGATCCGCAAACCAAAACAGTGGCAGTAAACGGTACGGGCACCAGTCCGGTGTGGGAGACGCTGATCAAAAGCCTGGAAACAGACAACCTGAAAGTGAAGACCGATTCTTCCGGCATCGGCCCTTCCGATCACACTTCATTCTATTTAAAGAATATCCCTGTGCTTCATTTCTTCACCGGTTCACACAGCGATTACCACAAACCCACTGACGACTGGGAGAAAATCAATTACCGCGGACAGGCCGATGTGTTGAACCTGATTGCGCGCACCATTGACAACCTGGATGATCAACCCAAGCTGGCCTTTTTGCCAACGAAAGCCAAGCCCATGGGCAGCCGTCAATCTTTCCGCGTAACCATGGGTGTGATGCCAAGTTATACTTCCGACACTCCCGGAGTACGTGTTGACGGTGTTACAGACGGAAGACCCGCGCAGGCTGCCGGCATTAAAACCGGTGACCTGATCATACAGATGGGGGATATTGAAATCAAAGACATTCAGGATTACATGGGCGCCCTGGGCAAATTCGATAAGGGGCAAACCATACAGGTAAAGTTGAAGCGCGGTAATGACATCATTTCACTGCCGGTAACTTTTTAAGCAGCTCACTGGTCTGTGAGACACAGACCAGTGATAAAGAATGATGTGGATTGTGCTGACACACGCCACGAACGAGGTCTGTGACATCACAGACCTCGTCTTTTCCTGAACGATTTTTTTCAATTCCTAGCGAAGCAACTCGCGTGAAATAACCATCTTCTGAATCTCGGTAGTGCCTTCATAGATCTGCGTGATCTTCGCATCGCGCATCAGGCGTTCAACATGAAACTCTTTCACGTATCCGTAACCTCCGTGTATCTGCACCGCTTCGGTCGTTACTTCCTGTGCGATTTCAGAAGCATACAGCTTGGCCTGCGCAGCTGCCTTCACAAAGTTTTTACCCTGATCTTTAAGATACGCTGCCTGCATGACGAGCAAGCGGGCTGCATCAATCTTGGTGGCCATCTCCGCCAGCTTAAACTGAATGGCCTGATGTTCGGATAAGTAATGCCCGAAGGCTTTGCGTTCCTTGGAATATTTCAAAGCTAGTTCATACGCTCCGGAAGCAATACCCAATGCCTGGGCAGCGATACCGATACGACCACCGTTCAGCGTGGACATGGCAAACGTGAATCCGAAACCATCTTCACCAATCCGGTTGGCTTTAGGAACTTTTACATCCGTGAACATGAGGGAATGGGTATCCGATCCGCGGATACCCATCTTATCTTCCTTCTTGCCAACGACAAAACCGGGCATGCCCCGCTCAACAATCAATGCATTAATGCCTTTATGCCGCCTGGCAACATCGGTCTGTGCGATAACGATGTATATACTGGCGCTGTTTCCGTTGGTGATCCAGTTTTTCGTGCCGTTCAGCAGGTAGTAATCTCCTTTATCTTCTGCCGTTGTTCGCTGGCTGGTGGCATCTGAACCGGCTTCGGGCTCCGACAAGCAAAATGCCCCGATTACTTCACCGGAAGCAAGACGCTTCAGGTATTTCTCTTTCTGCTCTTCCGATCCATACTTCTCGAGGCCCCAGCAAACCAGCGAATTATTCACTGACATACACACCGAGGCCGAGGCATCGATCTTGGATATCTCTTCCATCGCCAGCACATAGGAGATCGTGTCCATGCCGCCACCATTGTACTTCGGATCGACCATCATGCCCATGAAGCCCAACTCACCCATTTTCTTTACCTGTTCAGCCGGAAACTTCTGCTCTGTATCGCGTTCAATTACTCCGGGTAGGAGTTCATTCTGTGCAAAGTCGCGCGCGGCCTGTTGTACCGCCAGATGTTCTTCAGTCAGTTGAAAATTCATGTGTTTATGCCCTGCAGTTAAACAAAATAAAAAGGCCTGAGGAAAACCTCAGGCCAGCAAAAATAACGGGAAATGCTAATTTCCTAACAGGTGTAAGCAGATTAATCGCGTCTTCCCATGAAGATCATAATCCAGTACATCAGTGATGCCAGCGCAGCGAGTGCGGCAACCACATACGTCATCGCTGCCCACTTCAGGGCATCTTTGGCCATGCCGTGCTCCTGACGGTTAACAATGCCGCGCTCTTCAATCCAGGCCAGGGCTCTTTTTGAAGCATCGAATTCTACCGGCAAGGTGATGACTGCAAACAAGGCAAACACGGAATACGAACCGATGATCACAATCAGCGCGGTGTCAAAGGAAAACAGCCCTTTGGCGGCAAACGCACCAAACATCATGGCGATGAAAATGAAGTTCATGATCTTGGACGTCACGTTCTGAATCGGCACCATGGCAGAACGAAACTCCAGCATCGGGTAAGCCGTGGCATGCTGAATAGCGTGACCACATTCATGTGCAGCTACTGCAGCTGCAGCCGCATTACGACCGTTAAACACTTCATGACTCAGGTTCACGGTCTTATTCATCGGGTTGTAGTGGTCGGTGAGCTGCCCGTCCACACTGATTACCTGCACATCATGAACACCGTTATCCGCCAACATCAGGCGGGCGATCTCTGCACCAGTTAAGTTCTGTGTTAAGCGGGTCTGGGAGTATTCACGGAACTTACTTTTCAGACGTCCGCTTACAATCGACCCGATGATCATGAACACAATACCAATTACGAGTAAACCCATAGTTTTCTATTTTTTAGTTAATGTTTCCTGTTAACAACTTCCAAGCCACACAAATTCCCTGACATTTCGTCACTGCTTTATTTTGTAGTTCGTAAATGTATGTGGCGAATCACTACACATCTTCATTCTTCGCAGACCTTTTTATTATCCATGCTCCGGCAATTAAGCAAATCAAACCGGTAACAATCAGCACCAGTGTCTGCCAGCCGTGGAAAATAAACGTAAACGCTACTGCGTTGGATTCGGGTAACTGATATAACCAGACCAGTCCAGCCGGTATGAGCACATGGTACGATCCGGTACCCCCGGGCAATGGCACTGCCATGGCAATTGTGCCAAGCGCAAAAATGGAGAGCACGGCAGCAGCACCCAGGTGACTGGTTTCTTCAAAAGCCTTAAAGACGGCATAAGACATCAGGAAATACAATACCCAGATGCCCACGGTATGGAACAAAAACATCCCGCGATTTTCCAACTGAATGGCTGACCGGATACCGGCCAGGAAGCCGTTCCAGATTTTACTGAACCAGGTCTGAAATCGTTCATACCGCCTGAGTCGCTTCCACAAGACGATGACACCAAGGATGATTACCAGCAGCCATAAAGCAAGGATCATGGGCCGCCTGCCTTGCAAAGGATTTTGAAACGGCAGGTTTCCCAGGAAGGAATACAGCTTGTCAAACTCCAGCAGAAATGCAAGTAACAATACAACCGCCAGCGACAGCAGGTCGGCAATGCGTTCCACTACCACGGTTCCGAAAGAAACCTCCACCGGTGTCTTGTTCAGGCGGTAAATGTAGTAGCAGCGGGATACTTCACCACCCCGGGGAATGACAAGGTTCACCAGGTAGCCGATCATCAGGGCAACAAAGGAAAAGCCCAGTGAAACCTGGTGCCCGGCCGTATGGAGCAACATGCGCCAG
>JALOMI010000029.1 GCA_025455465.1 Cyclobacteriaceae bacterium
CTGCACGGCAACATTTGATTTGGTAATCAGCGATGTATTTGTTGATAAAGAAATTCCGAAAGAAGTCTTGTCACAGGCTTATGCCTCTGATCTTGTGCGACTCACCGGGGCATCCGGCATCGGCATGATGAACATGATCGTGGAAACCAGCGGGCAGCGCAACAACCTGAAGCGCATGATGAATGATCTTCAGCAGGCAGGAGCATCCGTAGAACCTCTTCGCATCACCTCCATCAACGCCCTGCTGGTCTGGATTCGTTCTTAGTCATTCGTACCTCGTAATTCGTACCTCGTACCTTGAGTCATCCCAGCGCTACATCCAGCACCATCATTACAATAAATCCAAAAATAAATCCGAGTACTGCGAGGTCAGTATTATTAGATCGTTGCGTTTCGGGGATCACTTCTTCAATGACTACATAGATCATAGCGCCTGCTGCGAAGGCCAGTGCGAACGGGAGGAATCCCTGAACCTGCATCACCGCGTAGGCGCCAAGCACTCCGGCAACCGGTTCTACGGTAGCGGAAAGTTGTCCATACCAGAAACTTTTTAACCGGCTGGCGCCAAGCGCGCGAACAGGAAATGATACCGCAAGACCCTCCGGAAAGTTCTGCAGCCCGATGCCAATGGCCAGCGCGATGGCAGCACCGATGGAAGCCTCCTCAATGCCTGAAGCTGCAGCGCCAAACATTACCCCTACGGCAAGACCTTCGGGTATGTTATGGAGGGTAATGGCCAGTACCAGCAGGCTGGTGCTGTGCAACGATGTTGGAACACCTTCTTTTTCTTCTTGTCCGAAATTAATGTGCAGGTGAGGCATCAGCTTATCCAATCCAAACAGGAAAAGCCCGCCTAATCCAAATCCAACAGCAGCCGGCATCCATGCCCAGTCCGGGTAGAGGCGTTCCGACAACGTAATGGAAGGGCTGAGCAACGACCAGAAGCTGGCCGCCACCATTACGCCACCGGCAAAACCGAGGAGGACATCGAACAGCCTGCGTGAAGGGCGATTCACCAGAAACACCAGAGCCGCACCCAGCGCTGTCAGCAGCCAGGTAAAAATGGTGGCCAGCAATGCCGCCATCACCGGGCCAAGTTCGGTGAGCCATGTTTCCATTGTCTGCATGATCTGCAATAACGCTGACTGTTTCCGGCAGGGGCATGATAAATGTCATTAAGCCCCTTGATGCCAGTCATTCAAAAGGCTTATGCCTTTGGGTAGATTAGGGCAATAAGATTTAGAGCCATGAAAAAATTATTAGTGCCCACCGATTTTTCGCCCTGCGCTGACAATGCCGTTGACGTTGCACTGGAGATCGGCAGGAAGGCCGGAGCGGAAATAACATTTCTTCATTTGTTTCCGGACAAGTCGGGCAGCATGCACACGCTCAAACCGGAATCAAAACTTACGCATCACGCGGAACAGGATGCTGAAGCCGGGAATGCAAAAGCCAGACTGGATGAGTTGGTACATCGGGCAGAACGAATGGGAATTAAAGCGAAACCCTTGTTCGTGTTGGATAAGGGTGTAGATAAGATTGAAAATTATATCAAGCCGCTGGAGATAGGGTTGGTGGTCATGGGCTCACACGGAGCGAGCGGAATTCGTGAGTTGATCGTAGGGTCTCAGACACAACGGGTAGTCAGGCATTCGCCAACGCCTGTGCTGGTGGTGAAGTATAAGCCCGATCCGGTTGAGTTTCCGAATATCCTGTTTGCATCAACATTCCATGAAGATCCTGCACCCCATATGGATTGCCTGATCCGGTTTGCCGGGCTGTGGAATGGTACCATTCACCTGCTGTACATCGGACTGGAAAAGGACAAGCAAAGCAAGGCAGAAGTGGAAGAAAAAATGAACGCGTTAAGCAACCGGTTTACCGATGTAAAATTCACGCAGAACTTTATTACCACTAACGATACGGAGTGGGGCATTAAACACGCTGCGAAGGACATCAAGCCAGATGTCATAGGCATTACCACCGACATCACAGTTGGTTCGTTACTGTTCAATCACAGCCTCGCTGAAAACCTGGTGAATCACGAAGAGATACCGGTATTTGTCATTAACACCAGGTGCTGAGTAAAACGTAGTCTTATCTTTATTGATCATGAGCAGCCGGAATAAGCCGGAGCATAATAAAATTATTGCCGTTACCGAAGAGCCACCGGTAACCGCAAAACCCTTTATTGATACGGATGTACTTTTCTCCATTCATCCGGAATTGCTGAACGATGCCTATATCTATGTGCACTGTCATGTGCCGCGCTCAGCGGCAGAGATGCTGATCCGCATCTGGCGAACCACCTTCCTGGTGGACCGCGCAGGCGGTCACCGGGCCGGACTGGTTCATGCCGAGAACATTACCTATGCCCCGCTGTGGACACTCGTGCCGCTTAAACTGGATTACTCCTTTCTCTTGATTTTTTCATCCCTTCCGAAAAACTGCCGGCAGTTTGATCTCATCGAAGAAATACCGCAGCCGGGCGGATTCTTTATTCCCGGCATTGTTCGCAATGACCAGGATGTTTACCACATAAGTTTGTCCATGTAACTGGTTAACGCTCATCGCCAGGATACTAAAATGCCTCGTGTTGCAGAGACCATTCAGTTTTCTTTCTGTCATCTTCTTGTGCGACCGTTTATCGCCATTCACGTTGCTTAAAAGACCTGCTGAACAAGCGCGACACTGACTTGTTTTATATTGGGTGATCAATTAAACAGCATGATGAAGACCCTTAAAACATCAATTTACTTACGCCTGCTCTCAGGCCTGTTAATCAGCACCGGTCTGCTGGCCACTTCCTGTGACTCCCTCTTTTCCAACGATGATGACGACAACGGCAGTTCTACTGCGGAAGTCATTTTTTTGGTAATTGATGAAGACAGCATTGACAACGGCAATGAGCCCAACAATTTTTCCGAAGAAGATGTCAACGACCAGCTGGCCACCATCGGCCTGCGCCAGCCGCTGAAGTATTTTCAGGACAACGTGGGGAAGACCATCGAACTCTACACCGGGGAAGTAGGTGATGAGGGCTGGTTTGCGCTGAAGACGATTCCCTCATCGTGGAAAAGCACAGGCCCCACCGCCAATGGTTTGGATAATTACCTGACACCGGGCCCCAAACTCGGTGCCGCTGTACCGGATGATGACCGTGAAGTATTACTCGACAAAATTCCGGATGTAACACCGCTACGCGCCACCGGCCTCAAGATGCTCGAAGGTAAAACCGTGCTGGCGATTGTGTACGACAGCGACATAAGCATCAACTATTCTCCGTTAAACGGAAATCTGCAGGGAGCTAACCTGGGCCGCGTGGCCTTTGATGTTCTCTCGATTCGTAAGCGCACGGATGGATCTGACTCCTCTTTACCTGCAGTGAGCATCCGCATCCGTAATGTGAATGAGGTGGCGGGTCTTCCTCTCGGATTGTTCAGTAATGCACCGGTGCCGTCATCGTCATCAACACCGTTTGATGTAACACCTCCTGCATCCGCTCCAGCGGCTGTGATTATTAAGTCAGAGTAAACAATTGCCTGGTTCTTATAGAATGACGAATTTTCGTTGACATTCACGCAACGAAAATTCGTCATTCACATTTATGGCCGCCACTCCTTCTACCATGGTTGCGCTGGGCACAACGGCACCCGCTTTTACGCTGATTGATGTAACTACCGGTGACACCATTTCGCTGGCATCCCATCCCGGTGAGCATGCTACGGTGATCATGTTCATCTGCAACCATTGTCCGTATGTAAAGCACATCCGGCAGCGTCTTGTTGAAGTGGCGAACCATTATCAGCAACAAGGCATCCGGTTCATTGCCATCAGTGCAAACGATGCTGCTCAATACCCGGAGGACGGTCCGGAGCAGATGAAAGCCACCGCGAAACAATGGGGCTTTTCCTTTCCGTATTGTTATGATGAAACGCAGGAGGTTGCCCGCGCTTATGATGCCGCCTGCACACCTGATTTCTTCGTGTATGACAAGCAACTGAATCTGGTCTATCGCGGGCAATTTGATGATGCCCGTCCGAAAAACAATTTGCCCGTAACCGGTAATGATTTGTCGGCAGCATTGGATGCGTTACTGACGGGAATGCCGGTATCACCGGATCAGAAACCGTCCATCGGGTGCAACATCAAGTGGAAAGATTAACGGTTTACTTTGCCGCCAAACTTGGTTAATTTCATCGCGTGCTAAAACGCGTGTTATGATAATCCGGCTGCTTATCCTCTGTATGCTTATTCCCCACCTGATTGCTGCGCAACCCAAAGAGTCGTGGCGAAAACTCTTTAATGAAAAAGACCTCACCGGATGGAAGGCGCTGAACGGCAAGGCAAAGTATGAGGTACGCGATAGGATGATCGTGGGCACTACCGTTGCGGGTGAACCGAACTCCTTCCTCGTAACAGAAGAGACCTTCGGGGATTTCATACTCGAGCTCGAATTCAAAATTGATGACGGAACCAACTCCGGCATTCAGTTCCGCAGTGAGAGCAAACCCGAATACCAGAACGGCAGGGTGCATGGCTACCAGTATGAAATTGATCCGACAACACGTGCCTGGACCGGAGGCATTTACGATGAAGCCCGCAGGGAGTGGCTGTACACGCTGGAGTATAATCCACCGGCAAAACAAGCCTTACAGAAGAACGACTGGAACAAGGCACGCATTGAATGTACGCGCAATACCATTCGAACGTTTCTGAATGGTATTCCGGCTGCCCACATCGTGGATGATATGACCGCACGCGGCTTCATTGCCTTACAAGTACATTCAGTCAGCAAACCGGAAGATGCCGGCAAACAGGTGTATTTCAGAAACATCCGCATACAAACCGAAAACCGGAAGCCTTCACCGAACGATCTCCTCTTTGTTGCCAACCTTATTCCCAATACCCTGAGTGAACAGGAGAAGCAAAATGGCGTAGTGTTGCTGTGGGACGGCAAGACCACCAGCGGATGGCGGGGCGCGTACAAGAGTACATTTCCTGACAAGGGTTGGGAAATAAAAGACGGCACCCTGAATGTGTTGCCATCGGGTGGTGGAGAATCTACGCATGGCGGAGATATTGTTTCGGAGAAAAAATTCAGCGCCTTTGATCTGCAGTTTGAATTCCGACTCACCGAAGGAGCCAACAGCGGTGTGAAATATTTTGTCACGGAAAGCGAAGGAAACAAAGGCTCTGCCATCGGTCTCGAATACCAGATCCTTGATGACGCGAAACATCCGGATGCCAAAGAAGGTGTGGTGGGCAACCGCACGCTTGCCTCACTCTATGATTTGATTCCTTCCATTAAAAATCCGCGCGGACTTCGTAAGGTTGGTGAGTGGAACCACGGGCGCATTGTGGTCTATCCGGACAACCGAATTGAACATTGGCTGAACGGGTATAAGGTAGTAGAGTACCAGCGCGGCACCCCCGTCTACCAGGCGTTGGTGGCGCGCAGCAAGTATGCGGTGTGGCCCAACTTCGGCATGGCGGAACAAGGATCGATTCTGCTGCAGGATCATGGAGATGCGGTGTCATTCAGAAGTATTAAGATCAGGGAGTTGAAATAGGGAAGATCATCGATTCTCATCCATTGATAATGATGGATACTCATGGATATTTATCGATATTATTTTCATAGTGTTTTTTTCAATATCAAACAGTTTCCACCTATATCCATACATATCAAAGAATATCTGCCAGAAATAAAAATTCGAAACAATATGAAAAGCACCAGACGAACATTCATCAGGAAAACGGCATTAGCTTCTGTAGGAACAGCGATGGCCTTCAGCGCCAGCAGCTATGTACGAATCCTTGGGGCCAACGACCGGGTTCGTGTGGGCGTGGTGGGTTTTTCCGACCGGTTCCGCTATTCGTTGCTGCCGTCATTCCTGGTGCATAACAAAGAATTGAACTTCGACATCACAGGTGTTTCGGATATCTGGAAGATTCGAAGAGAAGAAGGACAAAGCCATCTGAAAGAAAAACTGGGGCACAGCATCACCGCCTTCCGCAACAATGAAGAACTGTATGCTTCGAAAAGCGTGGATGCCGTGATCATCAGCACCGCTGATTTTCAGCATGCGCTGCACACCATTGAAGCAGTTCGTGCAGGTTGTGATGCATATGTGGAGAAGCCCTTTGCTGAAACCATGGAAGACAACCGGGCCGCACTAAAGGCGGTGAAAGAAACCGGAAAGATTATCCAGATCGGTTCACAGCGCAGAAGCGGATCCAACTATCATGCAGCGGCCAATTACATTCAGAGCGGAAAGTTTGGCGGTATCACGGCAGTGGAACTCACGTGGTTTGTCAATCAACCGGGCCGGTGGAGACGCCCGCAATTGGTCGCACAAATGAAAGAAGCCGACACCGACTGGAAACGCTACCTGATGAACCGGCCGATGGTACCGTTCGATGCGCGCAAGCACCTGGAGTACCGCTTGTTCTGGCCCTACTCGTCAGGTATGCCCGGGCAATGGATGAGTCACCAGATCGACACCGTACATTGGTTCACCGGTTTAAAACATCCGCGCAGTGTGGTAGCGAACGGTGGGGTGTATTTCTGGAAAGACGGACGTGAAAACTGGGATACGATGACAGCCGTGTTTGATTACGGTCCGGAGCACGATAGGTCTTCCGGTTTCCAGGTAGTGTTCAGTTCACGCATGCACAACGGAGAAGAACGCCCGACAGAAATTTATTATTCCAACGGAGGGGAACTCAACCTGATGACGAACAAGGTTTCCTCTCGCGGAGGACTTACCGAGTCATTCGCCAAAGCGATGAATATGCAACCCAACCTGTTGCCGGAGTTCACATTGGAAGATCCTTCTGTTCAGACCGTGTCCAGCGCAAACACTGGTGGCGACATCACCACCACCAGCCATATGCGCAACTGGATGGAGTGCGTGCGCAGCCGCAAACAGCCCAACGCCCCGGTGGAGGCAGGCTATGAGCATTCCATCGCCTGCATCATGACAACAGCGGCTGCACGTACCGGTCATAAGGCAACGTTCGATGAAGCTTCACAGGAAGTGATGGCCGGAGGAAATGTTTTTAAGTATTGACGGTACTCAGTAGCTTCACGCAAAAAGAATATCATCCTATGCCAACCACCAAGATTACTGTAAACAACAACGGCTCACTAAAGATTGACGGAGATTTTGAAATCGTAGACATGCAAGGCAATGCCTACGGCCTGCAAGGGCGTACCATCGTTTCGCTCTGCCGCTGCGGGTTATCCAAGAACAAACCTTTCTGTGATGGCTCGCACAAGGAAAGTTTTCAGCATGAAGCCGTGGCCTTTGAACTGCCTCCGCGCAAAGTCTGAAAATCCTTCTTTCACGCATATAAAGGCACTTTCAGGAAATGAAGTGCCTTTTTTGTTTACTCTAACCCGGGGTTTTTTAGCTTAGATGTACCTATCTCTCAACAAACCCCTTTAAATCATGAACAAACTGCTGAAGGTTGTTGTCTATGTTGTATTGGCGTTGGTGCTTGTTGTGTCCGTTGTGGTTGGCTACGTAAGCACTGCCTTGCCGGATGTGGGTCCTGCTGAAGACCTGAAAATCGATTACACCACGGAACGTATTGAACGCGGGCATTACCTGGCCCATGCCGTGATGCTGTGTATGGATTGCCATGCCATGCGCGACTGGTCAAAATATTCCGGCCCTCCGATACCGGGTACCCTGGGAGCCGGTGGGGATGTCTTCGACCAAAGCGTGGGATTTCCGGGTGTGTTCTATGCAAGGAATATCACCCCGGCAGGCATCAGCCGCTATACTGATGGAGAACTCTATCGTGTGATCACCACCGGGGTTACCAGAGAAGGAAAAGCACTCTTCCCGGTAATGCCATACCTGTACTATGGAAAAATGGATCCGGAGGATATCCACAGTGTTATCGCCTACATCCGTTCACTGGAGCCGATACAAAACACCATTCCTGAATCGTATGCTGATTTCCCGTTCAATATCATCATGAACACCATTCCGCAAAAAGCACAACCGCAACAACGTCCGGATAAAGCCGACTGGATTGCCTACGGAGCGTACATGACCAACGCATCCGGATGTATTGAATGCCATACCGATGTGAAGGGAGGACAAATTATTCCGGAGCTGGCCTTTGCCGGAGGGCGCGCCTTCAGTTTTCCCGATGGATCGGTGGTGCGGTCCATGAACATCACCCCGCATAAAACCGGCATCGGCACCTGGACGGAAGAAAAGTTTGTTGAAACCTTTACGCATCATCAGGATTCTTCTTATGTAATTCCTTCTGTAGCAGCCGGAGAGTATAACACCATTATGCCGTGGATGATGTACAGCGAAATGGAAGAAGATGATTTGCGCGCCATCTATGCCTACCTGCAAACCGTGAAGCCCATTGAAAACGTTGTGGAACGGTTTACGCCAGCAAAACAATAATGCGAAGTGTGACCGAAGCCAATAGATCATTCCGGGCTTCTATTCAGGGTTAACCCTGAGATGACCCTGCATACGATTACCTTGAGTAACTCAGCATACATACGCAGGGTACATTCGCAGCACTATTCAGAGAAGATACCTGCTTGGTGCGGGCGAAGATTTGTTTAATGATAACAGTACCGGCCAGCACCAGTGTTACTCAACGTTGAATTCTTTTGATTTGCTTTTAAAGCGATTGTGCCACAGGATCATGAATGGGGTATAAAGGAAGTAGGTTACACCACCGGCAACTGACGCCCATACAAAAGAATACGATTTGATGATAAGGGTGAGCACAATGGAAATCAGGGGCACGATAAACAAGATGAGTATTCGCTTCTGTTGATATCGGGTATAAAATTGTTCATATTCATTTAAGCCAAGAGTTGTTTTTATCGAAGATGCCCTGTGGTAAAGCAGGTAAAGAACAAAATAGAGGGCAAAGGCAATAAAACCGTAATAGACCATCAGGTAAGGCACCTGATCTCCCTGAATGCTGACACGAAGATCAGCCCTGAACATGTAGTTTGTGAGGAAGAGCGTCAGAAAGCGCAGCGGGTAAACATAAAATATCACCAATGCAATAAAAAGCGTGTTGTAGATGATAAGCCGGGTATCATTGAAAGAATAGATTTCAGAAAATTCAACGTGTTCATTCCAGATCAGAATAATGAAAGAAATGCTGATCAGGAACGCAGGCAGCGTCTTGGTGAAGGTCAGCAGGTCGGAGAAGGAGTTCGGATTGCTCAGGTTGAAAATCAACAGGGTAATAGCAATACCGAAAACAGCATCAGTCAGGTTATCCAGACGGGAAGCACTTTCTCCGCGATAGGTAATGCGCGGATCATGTTGCCGGTTTTTCAGCAGGGTATTTCTCATGGAGGCGCAAAGGATGTGGACGAACCAGAAATAGTTCAGTTCAGCCGAACTAAATTACATTTTTCCCCTAAATGTCAAACTGTAACAAAGGGCATATTCGCACGATGTACTTCAAGGCATCTGTAAGTCAATTAGAATAACGGCAATTCGGGCAATCAGTAATTTATTTTATGCGTTACTATTGGCTCAACTAAAGCAAGCATCTGTTCCTTCAGGAAAACACCGGCCCCGCGGTCCATCATATTTGGAATTTCCTCCAATGCGTGCCGGGCGAGTAATCCGGCTTTTTCATGGTCATGCTGAAGCGCAGCGATAGATGCTTCAGCAGCCAAGACGATGGCCCTGGGAATTAACGCTGAGGGTTTGTAGCGCTGGTGGTATTCTGTGGCGCGCACGTCCTCTTTTTTAAACCAGGCATAAAAAAATGCCGCCTCAATCCACACGCTGCCGCGAACGCCTTCGGGTATGGCATCCAGTTGTGCCAGGTAGTTGTTCAGGTGTTCTTCTGCACGCTTAAGGTCACCGGTATCAAGAGCATGGTAATAGAAATAATGCTGGAGGTAAACGCTCATGGGTGCATCCAGTTTATCCGCCAATGTCTGTGCTTCCTCTAACGCCAGCATGTTATACTGCGAAGGCCGCGTGCCGGCCATGCTGTCGCTGATGATGTTCAGCAACAGCACCTCAAAACGTGCCGCATCACCGCCCCGCCACAGGCGCCAGATGCGGGCACCGTCTGAAGAAAATCCTCCGCTGTGAAACGGAATGATGGTCAGCAAAAAGATGATGCCCGAGAAAACCGATCCGATAAACAACAGGCTGAGTAACACCGTAAACCATCCAGCGGAATCATCGAATACCTCCAATGCCTGATGAGCGCCATAAAGCAATAAGGCCAGGAGCAGGCTGGCGAATGGGCCTCCCGCAGCATATGCCGCAAAGCGCTTACTCAGATTTTCCACCGGAGAAGGAATGCAGATCACCAGGCCGCCAAACGTATTGACATTTTTATTCCACTTGAATCGCCAGCCAGTTCGCTCCTTGTCCCACAGGAAAGGCCCCACCACATACATGCGGAAGTCGAACTTCATGGCGATACCGGCCAGCGCATGCCCAGCTTCATGAACTCCGATCACCACAAAAAAGAGCGGCAGCATAAGCAGGGCAGTAACAAGAACTTCCGTTCCCGACATGGTGGAGGCCGCCTTAAACCCCATATAACCACCCCAGTAACCGGCAACACCCCCCAGGGCCATCAGCACGATAATGCCGGCAAGGCGGAGGAGTTTATTCTTTCGTTTTGTACGCATGCTGTAATGATTAGCACAAAGGCCTTGATAATTACGCGCGAATACGGCTAAATGTTCAATGCGTTTTCAACCCTTTGTAATGAACGTGTATACTTGCAGAGTCATCTATACAACCCAGAAAAGCTAGACTTCTTCCTGGAAAAGCGTTTACCATGAAAACATTGCTCATTACACCCGAGGGTCTGGAGAAAATAAAGTCAGAACTGGATCACCTCTGGCGGGTGGAGCGCCCCGACATCACGCAAAAGGTGGCGTGGGCCGCCAGCCTGGGCGACCGTTCTGAAAATGCCGATTACCATTACAACAAAAAACGCCTGCGCGAAATTGACAGACGCATTTTGTATCTGCGCAAACGCATCGATGACCTGAAGGTGGTACACTACTCCCCCTTCCAGGAAGGCAAAGTGATGTTCGGTGCCTGGGTGGAAATAGAAAACGACAAAGGTCTGAAGAAGCGCTTCCGCATTATTGGTGGCGAAGAACTAATCGGGTCCTCCGACTGCATCTCGATTGACTCACCCATGGCCCAGGCGTTGCTGAAAAAAGAAGTGGGCGATGAGGTAGTGGTAAAAACCCCCGCGCATCAGTTTGTCTGGCGCATCACTAAGATTGAATACCAGAAGCCTGATGAAGGCGCAGTCGGTGACGATAAACAGCCATAAGGATTGTGATGATGTTTCCGGATTCTGCGAATCAGTAGAACACTTTAGCCAGATCACCACATTTTTCCCGCCTGTAACAGGAAAACGCTCTTGGGTGTGGCTGAGCGTTTTCAGACAAGCAGGTTAATAAATTACGGTTGCGTGTCATCCACGTATTCAAGAATGTCACCGGGCTGACAGTTTAATGCCTTACAAATAGCTTCTAATGTGCTGAAACGAATCGCCTTCGCTTTTCCTGTTTTTAAGATGGACAGGTTGGAAAGCGTGAGTCCCACTTTTTCGGATAGCTCATTGAGAGACACTTTTCTCCTGGCCATCATCACATCTACGTTGACAACGATAGGCATGGCTTAAACGGTTAGTTCGTTTTCGTTTTGCAATTCAATTCCTCTCCTGAAAATAAGCGCGATAACAAACACAATCGCAGACATCACCAGGTATGCGCTACCATCATGGCAATAACGTATGGCCAAGCCAACGTCAAATCCCCGTGCGATTAGTTTCTCAAATAATTCCTGGGCAAGAAGGCTGATAACCCCCACTGTAAAAGTATAGGTCGTGATTTTTGAAATGATGCCGGCAACATTCAGACTAAAGGGTTTTTCCAGGTTGAGTTTTTTGAAAAACTGAAGGGCAACAGCAAGGATATACGCCTTCAATGCCGAGACGGCAATAATCACAGTAAATACGAGTGTATAGAGGGTCTGACTTTTACTGTAGAGCGCTGAAAGGTTGAGGCCCAGGTGGAGGTTGTTGGTGGCAATTGGCTTAAACAGGCTGTAGATGTAGTTGAACAACAAGGCGCCTGTCTGAATGCAGTACCCGGCAAAAATCAGCCAGCAAACCGTTTGAATACCCTTCCAGATGAAATCATTTCGTTTTGACATAAGATTGAGGTGTTAGTGTGACGGGTACAAAGGTAAACCATATTTATCGAATATCAATAAATATATGTCTAAATTCAAAAATTAATTTATGAATAGCCATGAAGGTGCTTAGATATCCCGCCCCGGCCGTTCCGGGGAAGGGTTCTCCGGACTACCCTGGCCTTTGCCGATGTTCGTCACCGGCAAACCACCTGTCTTAAAAGATAATGCATATTCCGAGTAGGTAAGAACACCAATACGGGCAAGTGTTCTGGTGAGCAGGAAAGGTCGGCCATTCATTCCCGGCCTGATAACCTCCTACGGAGGCTGGCCGGCAGTTTCTTCACGCTGTCTTTCTTCAGCTGGATGCGCACCACACCATGCTGCCCGTCTGATCCGTACTGATCCATTGCAGATTGCCCTTTGATGACGTCAATGGATTCAATCCAGTTCGGATCAATTTCCGACAGCTCATTGCTGCCGCGCGGCAGCGTGTAGCTTTTGCCGTTGGCGCGCAGGATGAACAACGGTGCCGTGGATGGATCGAATGGCCTGTTCATGCTGCCCGGCCCGTCAATGCGGATGCGGTTTTCTTCCTGCTTCGAAGCCGGTATTGAGTCTGGCTGCTGGGCGTGGAGGTGCAGGCACAGTAAACTGAAAAGGAAAATTAGAAGGAGGTTTTTCATTTTGACAGGTTTTGGCAATTATTACCCCAGCCTTTGCAGGTGTTCTTCACCGGCAAACCCGCTGACTAAATAGATAGTAAAAAATCCGTGTTGGTGAAGAACCTGCCTACCAGGCAGGCACCAACATGGGCAAGATTTTTAAGGACGTTTGGAGTTTAGTAGGCCGATGATTGCGGACAACTGATGTGGGGTTATTACGTTAACTTTTTTTTAGTCTTTGCAGGAGGTAAGAAGTTCTCGCCTGTTACTACTTTCTTTCCCGTTTTTTGTTCAAGTGCAATGCGCGCATCTTTTGCAATCTTACCACCTTTCTTTCCAGCAACGGCATTTTGATTAAGTCCTTTTGCTTCTTCAGTCTCTGCAATTTGTCTTGTGGAGAGTTCTGCCAGTGCTGTAAATATTAATTCCGCTTCGCTCATGTGGTCGCGAAGGTTTTGGCTCTTTAGCTTCTTTTTCTTTTTGTGTTCCTTTACTGTTAATCCCGACCACTCCTGATGAATGATGTTGGTAAGCATAGCAAATTCATCACTTTTTTCAACTCCACTTTTCTTCCAGTAGTCTGTTAGTTTGTTTCGGGTTTCTTGCCCGGTCATGCGCTGTTGAATCCACTTTTCGCTTCTGCCAAGTTTTTGCCAGTTTTCACGGGCGCGCATCAGGCTTTCTTCCGGATTTGCTATTTCGCTCATGCGTTCATAGCCTACTTTTGCAAGCCATTGTTTAAATGGTTCAGCCTTTGGAGACGGAATTGCCTGAATAATTCTTAAAAGTGTTTGTGCATCAGCAACATCTGTAAGATACTTTTTACCGTCAGCGGCTTCCATTTTCAGTTGTCCCACGTTTTGGGACAACTCATCAAACCCCTCAGAAAACAGCTTTTTCTTTAGCGCGTTCCAGTATTTTCTTGGTCTTGGGCTTTCGGTTAAAATTTCAATTACATCAATAATAGAGAAGTACCATTTTTCTTCTTTCTCATTCCATTCGGAGCGTACTTTTTTGCTCTCAAATAATTTAATGTTACTCATCGCTTTCAGGTTTATCGTCACTAATTCTTTTTTTCAATTCATCAAGGCTGATGGTTTGTTTTGCTTTTTCTTCTGGAGTTAAGGCTTTGTACTCATTCACGATTGATTTAAGTTTATCAAATTCAGCCTGAATTTCTTCTTGTTCAAATCCGGCATAGGTCATTTCATTCAGGCAATGACAAATTATTTCCGGCTCAGAAAATTCTCTAAGCGCTAATGTGCCAATGTTCATACCAAGCCACTTGTCCCATGATGTAAATTCAAGGGCAAGTACATCATTTATATCTTCAGGCTCTGGATGCGGGTTTCTACCATAAACATCTACCAGAGAACGCTTACCATCATCATCGTATGGATTAAGGATTATATCAATGCCTGATTCTTTCGGTTCTAAAAACTTCAACGTTTCATAAACCAATCTGTAATTTTCAATGCTTTCCTGTTGGTCAGGATAGAGCTTTGAAAAGGTTAGCTCAATGATTAACCATTCGTTTGATTTTATGAGTTCGTGAAATGACCTTCCACTTCGTTTACCCCTGGAAATATTTTGATTTGGCCATTCCACATAACCAATATATAACAATATTTAACGCATAAAATTTCATTCCACTATGTTGATGGTTTGGTCTTCAAGGCAGTCATAATTTCTCTGAAATTTTCTGACTTTTCCCGGTGTACTTCACCGGCAAACCATCTGTCTGATAAAGTTATTGCACATTCCGTGTTGGTGAAGAACCTGCCTACCAGCCAGGCACCAACACGGGCAAGGAAAATGAGGACGAGGTTTTTCATGGTGAATGGTCTGCGGTAATAATCATCCTTATCCATCCAGGTTTACCGCTTGCTTTTCACCGGGGCGAGCAGCAAATAAAAGATGAAGGCGAACCACGAGATAAAAATCACCGCCAGTATCCACGCCAGTTTTTCACTTCCCGATGTTTTACCGGAGGTGATAATCACAATCAATGGCAGCAGCCAGATAAACGCAACGAGGCTGAGTACAAGAAGGCCTTCCATGGTCTGTTTCTATATCTTCTTCAATATAGTACAACGAAATAATTCAGACTTGTTATGCTGGCCGTTGCGGGTCTTCTTCAACGGCAAACCATCTGGTTGATAAAGTTAATGCAAATTCCGTGTTGGTGAAGAATACCAGCACGGGCAAATGGTCTTAAAAAAAAGATCTATGGCCTCCATATTAATTACTGGCAACGTTTTGGCGCTTGGTGCAGTGGCGGATTTAGATGTACAAAACTGTCAATACACCAAAAAAGTTGATGCGAGGTATAAGGTTCAATTAACCACGTCACCCGCCATTGAGCTAAACACCTGTTACCACCAGTGCTTTTCATTATTTCATTATTTGTTGAGTTAATTTGATCATTGTCTTAAATGAAATATCAGGATGTGCAACCTGATTTACTGTTCCAGCTATGAAAATATTTTCTTTTGGGCTGTAATATGCTAAAGCTCCTGAAAGTCCTGAGTGTCCTATAAAGTAGGGAACTGCACCTGTCGGATTAAAAATCCAAGGAAGTTTGAATAAGTGAATTCCGATTCCTGACCGCATTGGAAAAAAAATTTTTTTCCATTCTTGTAATTCTTCAATGTAAGTTGATGGAAATAACTTGCCGGTGAAAAATGCCTCAATAAAAACAAGCATATCTTTTGAAGTTGAAACTATTCCACCGTCTGCCCCAAAAGAAGTCATTGCTTTGGGGATATTCAGTTCATTGCTCTTATAATATAGTGTCTTGGGTGTTTTGTCTGCTGAATCCTTATAGAGATAGGTTTTTGCCAAACCAAGTGGCTGGGTGATAAATTCCCTGCAATTTTCAGTATACGATTTATGTGTTATGTTCTCTATGATTTTTCCTAAAAGCTGGAAATTCGCATCTGAATAGTTTGCTTTCCCTTTTGTCTCAGGCACAAAAAGAGCAGACATATTTTTTGTCCTTTCAATTGCTTGTTCAAAAGTCCATAATTGATCATTGCCTTTTGTTATTTCGTTTTCCAAACTTTTTCCAGTTTTTCCCTTGCCTTGAAAATAGTCAGGTAGTCCAGAAGTGTGAGAAAGCAAGTGTTTAATGGTTATTTCTTGAGAATAGTCTTTCCCTTTATAAATGTGCAGACCCGATAAAATTGATTTATCTAAGTATTTACTGATTTTGTCATCAAGAGTTAGTTTGCCATCTGCTCTTAGTTTAAGAATTATCGCAGTTGTAAATAGTTTGGTTGTGCTTGCAATGAAATAAGGTTGGTCTATGGAGAAATTACCCGATGCTCCTTGCCAAATTAAAGTGTCTTTTTTAATAGCAAAAGATGTCCCATACACTTTTTTATTGTCAACCGTTTTATCTAAAACGGCTTGAAGTGATTTTTCTTTTTCAGTTGTCATTTGTCCAAATGTTGCTTATGAAATTCCAAAGCAAATTATTAATGTAAATATTTTGGTTATCGTCTTTTTAGCATTAGTGGTAACGATTGTGTTTGCGATGTGGATGGCTTCCGAAGCCGCGCGTTGTCCCACGAAACTAAACGTTGAACGTAGATAATTATTTATAGCTTGCGCGCCACCACAGCATTGTGCAAACATTTTTATTGTTTGCTGTAGGGTCTTCTCGGCACTTCATTCGTATCGTTGCCTTTTGTTACACGTTAATGTTCAACTCTCGTTATTACTCAGTCGTGTGGTGGAATATTTTTCATTTTCACGACTTGTTTCATATACTCACGAGCCATGACTTTTAAAGGTATTCATTACTGAGCGATAGTAACCGAATCTGATTCACCGCCTTTCTCAAATCGAACTGCATAAAGGCTACGATACTATGCATCGCCAGCAGCCTCCTGTCAATAGACTTAGCATCGTACGCACAAAATTTATCAATGGCTCCTTTCGCTTGGTGGTAGCCCTCCGCCTCAAGTGCTTCCAAAACGGTGATGGTGTTTTCTTCTGCTGTTACTGTGCGTTGTTTCGGGTGGTATCCCAATTTTTCAATTACCGCCTCTGCTAGCGCCCAGGTCGACCAGGGATTTTGTCCGGTTATTAAATTTCCATCTTTGCTCACTTTGTTCAGGTACATAAATCCTTCGTTAAACTTTGCACCATTTTCTCGGAGTTTGTCTTGCAACAGAAAGGGAAATATTTCGGCAGCATCCGGGATAAGCAACAACTCTTCTTTGTTCGTGAAACCACAAACCTGACGATTCGCTATCAGAAATTCTCCGTTACCAAGCTTTACGTTGACCAATGCCGCAGGACCATGGCATACTGCGCTCACTACTTTACCAGACTCATAGTATTCTCTGACGAGAGATTGAATGTAGGTATTGTTTGGAAAGTCGAACATAGTGCCTTTACCGCCCACAAAATACACTGCTTGATATGCCTTTGAATCCACGTCCCTCATGGCAATACTGTTCTTTACTTTGCCTTGAGCCAGGGAGTCATTCAAAAAAGCGTAGTCATATTCATTCATGTCATCGCCATCAATGACCACGGGCGGTGTGCCTCCTTGCGGGCTGGCTACATCTACATCAAAGCCATTAGCTTGAAATACATAATACGCGCGCGACAACTCCGTTAATTCATACCCCGCACTTTTGCCACTGCTGCCCATCTGGCTGGTACTGGTGACCACGGCCAGTATTTTACCGCGGTGAGGAATAATGTTTTCTGTAAGATAAGGGAGGTCAGAAGGAGAAATCGACTTTATGTTCTTTGCCGATTCGGGCAATGGAGGAATCAAGCTCATAAACCATAGCCCAAACAACACAAGGGATACAATTAACCCCGTCAATACGCTCAGTGACCACTTGATGATTTTTCTTTTACCAGACATAATTTTGTTTGTTTATAAGGCAAAAGTGGGGTTATGGGACGCCAAAGGCTTCTTAAATGATCATTTCGAAAAGGAAAATGATCATTTTGACAGTTGCTGGCGGTAAGCCATGGGTGTTACACCTGTTTGTTTTTTAAAAGCTGTGTTGAAACTGGAAATACTGTTAAACCCCACATCAAAAGCAATAGAAGCGATGGTTTGGCTTTTGAATTCCTCTAAGTGGAGCAAGCGCTTTGACTCCTCAATTCTGAAAGCGTTCACAAAATTATTGAAATTGCTGCCGCTTTTTTGATTGATTACCTGTGAGAGCACTTGTGGGCTTACATGCAGCGATTCACTTAATGACTTTAGGGTAAGATCGGTTTTTTGGAATTGCTTCTCCTCCACAATAAGTTTTAACACTTTGGCATAGATATGGTCACTTTGTTCCTCCGTGACGGCTGTGGTTTTGTATTTAACATGATTGATCCTGGAAATGTACCCTTGACTGATCACGATAAAACTTATTACATAGGCAACTATAGAATAGAGAATAGGCCCGACAACATAAGGAATCACATCGTCAAACAGGTTGAGTACATAAGCCAACCAAATAACAAGAAGGCCGTAAAAGAACAGACGCAATAAAACAAAGGTATCCGAGTTAATACCAGCCTTTTGTTGACGGACATACCAGTAACTGTACAACAGGTAAACAAGAAAATGAAGATAGTAGATAACAAAAAGCACCACGAATAATGCGAGCGGTAAAGTCTTTGAGTGATGCTCCTCCAATTGTAATCCAATAACAAACCCGATGATCGCTGGAATGAAATGAAGAAAGTACTTCGGAGTAAGTCGAAATGATATGCGCGTGCAAGAGAGCGTAAAGAGATAGTACAGCGGTCCGATAGCCATGATCGTACTAAGTCCTACAAAAATAATTTTGATGTCAATGCTTTGGGTGAATTCCAGAAACACCGATTTCCCTATACGGAAGGATAGAACAGTTAGGAGTGTACTTAGCAATTTGTTAGAGAGTGAATTTCCCTTCTGGTAACCCCAAAGAAATAAGGCCAGAAATAAGCCGTGGATAACCCCCAGTCCACTGATGACCACCAAGATGATATCATGTGCGCGCATCAGGCGCAAATTAATTTAAATGATGAAAAGTACCACCACTGAAACCATATCAGAGCCTTCTTGAGGAGGGTTTGGCTCTTGCCATCGCTTTTGATGGTGGTTGAAAAGTGTGGCTATGTCATGTGCTAAATGCAGGGGCCATAAGAGGACAATCTTATTTAGATGTGAAGGGTCGACTGTATTAAATTTTAATCAGTCCACGATTTATTTTTCTCAAAGTCCAAGTTGTCTCCGAAGTCGTTCACTTGTCCCCGAGGGAAATCTTTGTTAGTAATCTG
>JALOMI010000030.1 GCA_025455465.1 Cyclobacteriaceae bacterium
GGGATATATCCACCATGATGCCAACGCGGTTCATCTCGCGCACCACTTGTTCGCCAAACGGACTAAGACCATTCCAGGTGTTCAGCGTGTCGTAGGATGAATCGCAGATCTGATTGTCCTTACCGTGTGTCAGTGTAATGTACCGGATGCCCCGGTCGTAGAAATACTTCACGTTGGCAAGGTCATTGCCGATGGGCGCTCCGTTTTCCATGCCCATGGGCAAAGCAATTCTACCGGTTTTAACGTGTGCATCGACTTCAGCCGGTGTTCCGGCCAATCCGAATTTATCCGGGTGTGCTTCGGCAATACCACGCACCATGTTAATGAGTGAGTCGGCTAACGCATAAAGGGTGCATCCAGGCCACCTTTCTTTGCGCGCTCATAATCAAAATCACCTTCAGTTGTGCTGATCGGTATTCCGAGATATTCGCGCTCGAGCCTGAACTTGTTTACTTTCAGACGATAGGGCAGGTCAACATGACCATCGGTAATAATATAAGCATGAGCCAGGGAGTCGGCTATCCTGCGGAGTTTATCCTCCGGCATGGAAGCATAGTCAATTTTTTTAGTTTCGGTTTTGCAGGCGGCCAGTGCGATAAGGGAAGTGAGCAGGAAGAGTTGCTTTATTTTCATGTCTGAAAGTTTGCGCGAAAAATATTGAAATTCCCCACCGATGCCAACGGATACTTTTTGAACAGTATAGATCCGAGCAAAAAATAAGAAAGCATCAACCCGAAAATAAAGTGCTTTGAAATCAATACAGTGAAATTCTGCCCCATCTTTACGTTGGATTTATCAGAATAACCGGCTTGTGATCGGCAATAAGAATTCGTTACCTCAATACACCAGAAGCCAGCTGGCTTTGCGTAACGGTCAGGACAAACCCCAGGTATGGGTGGCCTTTAACGGATTGATCTATGATGTTTCGCATTCACGACTTTGGAAAAACGGAAAGCACTACGAGCACTGGGCAGGGCAAGACCTTACCGATGAACTGGCGGATGCTCCGCACACCGAAAAAGTGTTTGATCGTTTTCCGGTCATCGGAAGGCTGGTTAATTCGAAGAATTTGTAATTTGATGCGTTGACCTAATTCATTCTATCATGATTCTTATTGCCGACAGCGGAGGTTCAAAAACAGATTGGCGGTTGCTGAAGAAAGACGGCACCATCGGGCAGGCGCATACGCCCGGGTTCAATCCGTATTATCAACCCATCGACCATCTTTATAACATGGTGCGCGATACGTTGGTGGAACAGGTTGGGCACGATGAACCGGTAAAGAAAATATTTTACTATGCTTCTGGCGCTTCATCCGATAAAAATAAAGCTCTCATCCGCGATACATTTAACGAGTTCTTCCCAGGCGCTGAAGTAGAAGTTGACTGGGACCTGATGGCTGCGGCCCGCGCCCTGTGCGGGCATGAGCCCGGTATTGCATGCATTATCGGCACCGGTTCAAACACCTGCTTATACGATGGTGAAAAAATTACGGAGCAGGTAGCTAACCTGGGATGGATTCTTGCCGATGAAGGTTCGGGTACCAATATCGGTCGCCAGTTACTGGTGGCTTACCTCCGTGGGAAGCTTCCTGCTACCCTGGCCGCCCAATTTAAAGCGCGTTATCCGTTAACCCGCGAGGAGTTTTTGGAAAAAGTATACCACGAAGAAAAGCCCAGCGCTTTTCTTGCCAGCTTCATGAAATTCATCTTCCAACATATTAAAGAGCCGTACTGCTACAAACTGGTGTACGACAACTTTGCCCATTTATACGAGGAGAATGTGATGCGTTACCCGGGTTACAAAAACCTGAAGGTGCACTTCACCGGCTCGGTGGCCTTCTACTTCAGTGATATTTTACGACAGGTTGCCAACGACCGCGGCATTACAGTAAAAAATATTCTCGAGACTCCGATAGCCGGACTAACCCTCTTCCACCAGAAAGATATTGCCTGATATGTCGGTTACTGAAGCTTCATCATATTATGACCATCTCGAGCAGATGAGCATAAGCGACCTGCTTACCAACATCAACAAGGAAGACAAGTCGGTACCAAGTTCCATTGAACGGGCTATACCTCAAATTGAAAAGCTGGTGGCCGCCATTGTTGATGCCATGTTGTCCGGTGGCCGCTTATTCTACATTGGGGCAGGTACCAGTGGCCGCTTAGGCATTTTAGATGCCAGTGAAATACCGCCCACTTATGGTATGCCCCACGGCCAGGTGATCGGGTTGATTGCCGGTGGAGATCAGGCCATCCGCAAAGCAGTAGAAAATGCAGAAGACGATCGGCAACAAGCATGGAAAGATCTTCAGCAGCACGCGATTACATCAAAGGATATTCTTATTGGTATTGCTGCCTCAGGGCGTACACCTTATGTAATCGGAGGACTGGAAGATGCAAGAAAGCACGGGATTGTTACCGGCTGCATCACGTGTAATGAAAATTCGGATGTTGCCCGCCATGCAGATTATCCGGTTGAGGTAATCGTAGGGCCTGAATTCGTTACGGGAAGCACACGCATGAAAGCTGGCACTGCGCAGAAACTGGTGCTTAACATGATTTCCACCACGGTGATGATCAAACTCGGAAGGGTGAAGGGTAACAAGATGGTCGATATGCAACTCACCAATGTGAAGTTGGTTAACCGCGGCATCAGGATGATTATGGAAGAAACCGGTGTTGATGAACCAACAGCGGAAGCGCTGCTGAACGAGCATCGAAGTGTGCGGAAGGCGATCGAACAGTATCAGCGTCATGCATGATATTGAACCCTATGCCAACTGGCTGAAGTATTACAATCCCTCGCTGGATAAGAAATCACCGTTCTACGGCAAGGAGTATAACCTTGAGCAATATAGCGACACCATTTACGGCTACTACATCGATCCCGCCTGGGATTTCATGGGATCGGAAACCCTGTACATTAAAATTCTCTACACCGATTACCGCGCAGGTTATACAGTGATTGAATTCATAGGCGAGTGGAATGACACCATCAACAATGATGTGATGCACCTGAAGCGCAACATCATCGATGAACAACTGGCGGCAGGCATCAACAAATTCATACTGATCGGGGAGAACATCATGAACTTTCACGGCTCTGATGACAGCTATTATGAAGAATGGTTTGATGAAGTGGAGGACACTGAGACTGGTCCGGATAAATTGCCTGGTTGGATCGCAGCCGTTTCTTTTCCGGATTTTATTCAGCTGGAGTTAAGAAAATATCATGTCGATCAGTATATCAATATGGGGGGCACCTTGCAGATTGCCAATTGGCGCACCATGCATCCTCAGGCATTTTGTGAGACGGTGAATGCCCTTATCACCCGCAGGCTCACCTAAGATTATCAGAGCAAAAGCCCCAGGCTGAGTTGTGCCTGTTCCACCAGTGCTTCTGCCGGCACCAGGTATTGCCGCCTGGATTTAACTTCCTGACACAGGAATCGTGTTCGCCTGAGTTTTCCTTTTTTAAAATATCGCCCTCGCAGGATAAACAAACTTCCTTCCGGCAGGTCATGCACAGATATCATTTGGTGAGCATGCTGTTCGAGGCTGCGGAAGGCTTTGGTCAGTGCGGAATCAGCAAATGAACTGGCCATGGGGTTTTGCATGTGCTTGATCAATACCGAAAATACCGGTTCGGGAAAGTTGTTCTCATTCAGCACAGGGTTTAACAGATTTTTAAATGCTTCCTTCCATTGCTGACCGTGAGGTTCAATTCTTCGGTTAAATGTTCTGAAGACGGCCAGGTGGGCAACTTCATGGATATAAGTCAACAGAAACAAGGGTGGATTCAAATCATGGTTTACCGTTATGCGCGGAGTGGCATGGGCAGAAGCACAATAGAAATCTCCGGCCTTGGATTGCCGGCTGCGGGTAATCTTAAACTGAAAGGGCTGTTGTTTCCATAGGTCTAAGCAATAGGCAACGGCACCTTCCGGTACATGCTGTTGCAGCAATCTCAATACTTTATCCTGATCCATTCAGCCGGGAAAATACAAAAGCCGATGGAATGAATCTTTTCGGAAATGATCAGTTTCCGGAAATCTTGTTGGCTTCCTGCTTGATAGCCTGGTAATCAATACCCCAGTGAGAATCAGCATAGATCACTTTGTTGTTTCGCAGTAAAATCACCTGGGGAGATTCATGATAAACACTAAACCGTTCTGCAATCTGATTGGAGATATCGCGGTAGCTGATGAGGTCAAGAAAGTAGGGTTTCACTTCTTTCATTTCCTCCTCCTTCCAGTTACGCTGCAGGCGGTCAAGGGCCACACGGCTGATGGAACAGCTTGTGCTGTGTTTAAAGATGAGTACAGTTTTTTCTGTTGATTCCTGTTCGAGAGTAGTGAGCTGATTCAGGTTGCTCAATTCATTCCATTGCATAGTTCACAAAATTAATCATACCACATCCCGATTTCCCGCTTGTCGTACCGGGGTTTGCGCACCGGCTCCTTCAGGCTACTGGGCTGGGTATCGCTTTTGCCAAATAAACGCGCCCAGAACAGTTTAAAGTTCGTGGCGGCATCACGTTCTTCTTTGACATTGTTTTTATTGGTCTTCACAAAGCGTGCATCGGGGTGCAGATCTTTTTTGGATACGGTGCTCTGTTTTTTCATGTTCACATTTCCCTGGTAGTCGGATATGCTACCGAAAGCTTTGCCTGGGTTTCTTACATCCACCGCCAGTTTGGCGGAACTGGGGTTGTGAATGTATTTCCAGTCTTGCTTAAGGCCTTTATCGAATTCACTCGCTTTCTTAGCATTTTTATCGGGTGCTATTCCTGGCATGGTACTTTTGGGTGTGTGATTGCGGGCTGTATAGTCAGCTTCTTTTACTTTAACACGTAATTGCTCAAGGTTAAAGGAAGTTTTGGAAGGTCGCTGTTTTTTCATGGCAGCCTCAGCCGCATTATCGTTCCGCACATAATCCTTTCTGATGAATGGTCTTTTAAGGTGCCCGGTAAAGTCTTCACCCTGTTTGCGCATGACCGGTTTTGTTCCTGTGTATTTCCCGGGAAATCCATTAATTTCTTTGCCTGGTTCCTTTTGACCAGCTTTCATGGAACCCGAATAATTTGCGGCAACCATGGCAGAACCCTTTGGCTGTTTTCCGGAGATGGCATTTCCTTTATTGTTCCAAAGTTGGCCGCTCACACTACCTCCTCCCTGTTCGGGCCTCCGTGTTTTAATAGTACCTTGATATGCCGCAGCTGAAAACGCAACTCCTTTAGGTGATTTTCCGGTAACAGGATTGCCTTTATTATTCCATAGCTGTCCACTGATACTGCCTCCACCCTGTTCAGGTTTCCGGGCTTTGCTGCTGCCCTGAAAAGATGCAGCTGCAAATGCAGACCCTCTCGGTCCGCGACCACTAATCGGAGTTTGTTGATTATTCCAAAGTTGTCCGCTGAGGCTTTTTGGCGGCTTTCCATTCACAGGCTTTCCATTATTGTTCCAACTACGGCCACTGGCAGTTGCAACATTTGGTATGCTTTGAGGGCCTTGCCGATGATCAGCAGGTTTCGTGCGCCTGATACTTAAACCGGCAGGCAGCATACCGGCCTGCTCCGTTTTTCGGCTGGTAAAGTTTCGGTAACGAAGATTTCTTCCGGAGATGTCCCCTTGCCAGGCTTTTGAATCCCGGGTGGCAGACAAATTGCGTCTTCCGGTTCGGCCGATTGAAGACTCACCGGAAGGACGACTTTTTAAATAATAGGAATAGGCAGAACCAGCATTTCCTTGAATGCTCTGAGGTGTTGATCGGTAGTTTCTTCCCCGAATCGGTTTACCGGCAATGTCGCCTACGTGTGCTTGTTCCCCGCTCCTCCGGATGTTCCAGAAACCGGCATTTGGATTGATACTGGTCTTTCTTAAATACGGTCTTGAAGCAGACATGGGGGCTTTTCTGGCCAATTTTGTTCCCGGGGTTTCTTTGGCTCTTGGCTTTTTAGAAGGATTATTTACATAAGGCCCTTTAGCTGAGTAAGTATTCTTTGTTCTTTCTGTAGCACTGCGTACAGTTGGTTTTCTATTATAAGTACCAGACCAACGATCAGGCTGGTCTCCTTTTGAGGGAGGTCTGGTTTTAGCAACGAAAGGGCCGCGGGCTGGAAAAGTATTTTTAACTGTGCCGGTTGCACTTCGAACTCTGGTCTGGTAATAGGCTTGGCCCCATCGCCTGGGCTTATCACCTGCTGATGGAGGTTTATTTTTTGCGACACCTGCATTTCGTGCTCTAAAAACATTTTCAGTCCCCCCGCTCACCGATCGCACCTGACGGTTTTTTGAAAACCTTCCTTCTTGCCAGGTTGCCGATTGGTCATCTTGTGATGGTGGTCTTGATTTGGCCGCGTATCTGCCTTTTTTGGGATAGACATTTCTCGCACGGTCTGAACTGCTGCGGATTTTGGGCTGAGCGGATGCCCCCATCTGCGACTTATAAGGCCGGTCGCCACCAGTGGGTTGCTTGGGCTTTCGGGCATAAGGTGCACTGCGCGCATAGACATTCCTGGCCTGCGCAGAAGATGGTGATGGCTGAAGACGTCCTGTACGTTGGCCACCGCCCGATACACGGGCATCATCACCGGAAACGGGACCGCCAGAGCTGCTTCTTCTTTGTGTCTGGTAAACGTTTTGATTCCTTTGTGAAGTTCTTGACTTTCGGGTTGCCGGAACTTTACGTCCGGAAATATCCCCGGACCAAACTCGTTCCCGCTCCTGGGGTCCGCGCGCAGCGCTTGACACCGGTGTCCGGCCCGAAGGTGTGATGCGTTTGTTTTTCGGCTTGGCTTCCTTTTTTGAAGGCTTTGTTTTGAAACGGGTTTCCCGCGATGCTTTCGGGGCCGAATCATCCCCTTTTGTATTCTGCGCATGCAGTGGTGTTGCCAGCAAGGCGAGTAGAAATGCCACGACAAGCAGTTTCATACGCATGTGAAAAGTGGCACTATCGTGTTTACGGTGCGTCAAAAAAATTATCAATCGGCTAAGATAGTAAAAAATAATCCCACCCCTGAGGCATAGCTTTTTCCGGAACGCGCTGGAATTCAGTTAATAAGCCATTAGCTGGTCAAGTGCCGGTTTTATTCTTCCCTTGGGCAGGAAATTCTGCTCCAATGTGGGTGCAAAAGGTATCGCAGTATCCAGACTGGCTACCCGCATCACCGGAGCATCAAGGTAACGGAAACACTGTTCATTGATCCATGCGCTGATCTCGGCACCGATACCGCCTGTCATGGTGTCTTCGTGAAGGATGAGAACACGATTGGTTTTGCGAACGGTCTGCTCCACCGCTTGGCGATCCCAGGGTAACAAGGTTCGTAAGTCCAGTACATCTGCGTTTATTTCGGGCATTGACTGAAGCACCTCCAGCGCCCAGTGAACACCCATGCCGTAGGTGATGATGGATACATCAGCACCCTCACGCACCCGTTTTGCCTTGCCGATTTCTACCGTATAGTAATCATCGGGAATCATATCTTTAACGGAGCGATACAACAGCTTGTGTTCGAAATACATCACCGGGTTCGGGTCATTGAACGAGGCACAAAGCAAACCCTTGGCATCATAGGGATTAGACGGATAAACGACTTTCAAACCCGGTGTATGAAAAAACCACGCTTCATTGCTTTGTGAATGAAACGGACCGGCAGCGGTGCCGGCTCCGGTAGGCATGCGGACCACCACATCGGCCTGCTGTCCCCAGCGCCAGTGTGCTTTCGCCAGGTTGTTGACTATTTGTGTCATGCCTTCCGATACAAAATCAGCAAACTGCATTTCCACCATGGCCTTCATGTTCTTGATGGACAGGCCCAGGGAAGCACCGAGTATAGCTGATTCGCATAAGGGCGTGTTGCGCACGCGCTCTTTACCGAACTGATTAACAAAGCCTTCTGTGATTTTAAAGACTCCGCCATAATCGGCAATATCCTGCCCCATCAACACCAGGTTCGGATGATGTTCCATGCTCTGACGCAAGGCATCACTGATGGCATCAATGAATCGCTTCTCTGATTTTTTGTAGGTTGAAGGAGAAATAATTGCCGGAGTGAGCGGAGCGTAAACATCGTTAAGTTCGCGTTCCGTGTCTGGATCGGGATGTTTTTCTTCAAAGGCAATAGCCAGCCCATCTTCAATTTCTTTTTTGATGCGCTTACGGATAGCATCAATGTCTTTTTGTTGCAATACTCCTTCCTGAAGCAGGAATTTTTCATAGTTGTCTACCGGATCTTTCTTTGCCCACTCGTCCATCAGCTCTTTCGGGACATACTTCGTCCCCGATGCTTCTTCATGTCCTCGCATGCGGAACGTTATGCATTCCAGCAACACCGGACGGGGATTTTCACGAATATCTTCCGCCAGGCGCTTGACGGTGCTGTACACCTCGAGCAGGTTGTTTCCGTCAACCTGCACACCTTCGATGCCATAGCCGATGGCTTTGTCTACAAAACTTTTGCAACGGAATTGTTCCGAGCTGGGCGTTGATAATCCGTAACCATTATTCTCAATAACGAAGATGACCGGCAAGTCCCAGACAGCGGCCACATTTACTCCTTCATGAAAATCACCTTCGCTGGTGCCTCCATCACCATTAAATACCACTGTCACTTTATTCTCTTTTTTTAGCCGGGTGGCGAGGGCAATACCATCGGCTAAGCCGTTTTGCGGCCCGAGGTGGGATATCATGCCCACAATATGAAAGTCGTTGTTGCCGAAGTGAAAGGAACGGTCGCGGCCCTTGGTATAGCCCTGCATGGTTCCCTGCCATTGTGCAAAGAGCCGTTCGAAGGGCATCTTTCTGGAAGTGAAAACGCCCAGGTTGCGGTGCATGGGCAGGATGTATTCATCCGGATCCAGAGCTTCAGCCACACCAACGGCAATGCCTTCCTGCCCGATGCCGCTGAACCACTTACTGATTTTATTCTGGCGAAGAAGAATCAGCATTTTCTCTTCAATCATCCGCGGTCGGACAATGGCCTCATAGAGATGTTTTAGGACGTGCTCAGAAATGTTGCTGCGATTGAATTTCATGGCGGTAAAAGAAGGCTTAAAGTTAATTGAGTTTTATCCCGGAAAACCCACCCGCTTCACAATTTACTTTTAAGTACTTTTGGAACGTATGATTTCTTACTCTGAGTTCTCGCTTGATAATGGTCTTCGTGTTATCGTGCACGAAGACCCAACGGTACAAATTGCCGTGATGAACATTCTTTATGATGTTGGTTCGCGCGATGAAAGGGAAACCAAAACAGGATTTGCCCACTTGTTCGAACACCTCATGTTCGGTGGCTCGGTGAACATCCCGAATTATGATGAACCGCTGCAGTTGGTTGGTGGAGAGAACAATGCCTTCACCAATACCGATATAACCAACTATTACCTCACGGTTCCCGCTGCCAATATAGAAACCGGTTTCTGGCTGGAAAGCGACCGCATGCTGAGCCTTTCGTTTGACCCGCAGGTGTTGGAAGTGCAACGCAAAGTGGTGGTGGAAGAATTCAAGCAACGTTATCTGAATCAACCGTATGGCGATGTTTGGCTGAAGCTGCGCCCCTTGGTGTATACGAAGCACCCGTACCAATGGGCAACAATTGGTAAGGAGATCAGCCATATTGAACAGGCAACCATGGAGGATGTGAAGGACTTCTTCTTCAGCCATTACATTCCCAACAATGCTATCCTGGTTGTAGCCGGTCATGTTACCGTTGACCAGGTTAAACAACTGGCGGAAAAATGGTTTGGTCCGATTCCGGCTGGCCGTAAGCCAGAAAGGCACTTGCCGGTGGAGCCGGAACAGCAATCAAAACGGCTACTCACCGTGGAGGCCCAGGTGCCCTCGCACGCGTTCTATAAAGCCTATCATATGCCCGGCCGGTTTCATCCGGATTACTATGCCTATGATTTGCTCAGCGATCTATTGGGTCGTGGTCAATCCAGCCGTTTGTACCATCAGTTGGTTAAGGAAAAAGAAATTTTCACGGCATTGTCTTCCTTTGTCATGGGTAGCATCGATCCTGGTTTGCTGGTGATCAACGGAAGATTGAAAGACGGTATTACCCTGGAACTGGCTGAAGAAGAAGTAAACCGCGTGGTGAATGAGTTGGTAACACAAGGAGCGCCTGAAGTGGAATTACAAAAAGTAAAGAACCAGTCGGAGACTACCTTTGAATTTGAAGAAGTGGAAGTGCTCAACCGGGCCATGAACCTGGCATTTGCTTGCCTGTCGGGTGATACGAACCGGGTGAATCGGGAGCGCGGCATGATGGATGCTGTAACCAGTGCCGATATCAGCCGGGTGGCGAAGCACATGTTTCGTGAATCGAATTCCAGTGTGATGTATTATAAAGCAGCGAACGGAAAATGAAAATACGCGTAGGTTTAGGTTTTGATGTTCACCAGCTGGAAGAAGGCAGAGACTTCTGGCTGGGCGGTGTAAAACTTCCTTCCACCAAAGGTGCTACCGGGCACTCGGATGCCGATGTTCTCATTCACGCCATCTGTGATGCGATACTGGGAGCCGCCAACCTGCGTGATATCGGGTATCATTTCTCCAATACCGACTCACGCTGGAGTGGTATGGACAGCAAATACTTTCTAAAAGAAGTTACGCGCATGGTGGAAGAAAAAGGATGGAAGATCGGTAATGTTGACTGCACCATTTGCCTGGAGCATCCTAAAGTGAATCCGCATATTGATCATATGAAAAGCGTACTCGCCCCACTCATGCATATTGATGAAGACGACATCTCCATTAAAGCAACGACCAACGAAAAGCTGGGTTATGTAGGGCGCGATGAGGGCGTGAACGCCTATGCCGTTGCGCTCATTCACCGTTCGGCTTGACCTCACTGGCCTCTCCGCCCAGGAATAAAGCCCAGGTTTGCAGACCCGGTGTACGGTCGGCAATCATCTTGAAAATACCCAGGAAGGGGATGAACAGAATCAATCCGGCAACACCCCAAAGAATCCCCCCGGCAATAATCGAGGCCAGCGTTACCAGCGTGTTGATTTTCAACCGGCTGCTCACGGCCAGCGGAAAAATAACGTTAGCTTCCAGGTATTGAACGAAAGTAAAGATGGCAATTACCCCCAACGGATACCAGATAGAATTATACGTCACCCATGAAATGGTGATGGGCAACAATGAGGCGATGATGATGCCCACATAGGGAATGAAGGTAAGTATGGATGCTGTAAAGCCGAATAGAACCGGATGCGGCACACTAAGCAGATATAAACCAAGACTGTTCAGCAAACCAACAATCAGATACACGAGCAGCATACCCTTAATAAAATTGTAATATGATTTGATGCTCAGGTGAAGAATTGCACGAATGCGGGTTTTTCCATGGTTGGGGAACATGCGGAAGATAACTTCAACCCAGCGGTCGCGGTGGTAAAGGATTAAAACAACGTAAACCGGAATCAGTATGAACAACACCAGTGAAACGGCTCCGGTGGACAGTGTTTTTTGAATAAAGGAAACTGCATTAAATCCGGATTGACTTATTGCATTACGTAACCACTCCAGCTGTTTTTCACGGCTTACTTCGAATTCTCGCGTTATCCAAAGACTGAATGAATCATAGGTTTGGATTAGTTTTTCCTGCAAGGCACTCCATTCATTCGAAAAGCTGATGAGTTGCTGCACAAATAACAGCACAATGGCTGTAACAAGAATCAATACCAGTAAGAGGCTGAGAATGATGGCCGTCATTTGTTTGAAGCCATGCTTCTCGAGCCAGATGCAAACCGGATAAAGAATGCAGCTGATCAGCAGCGCGAAAGACAATGGCACAAACAATGGCTTGCCGAAGTACAGCACAGCCGATCCAAGAACGATGTATTGAAGGATTGTTAAAAAAGAGGGGGATTGCTGCTGCGCGCGGAGTTTCATTCCCTACATTTAAGTACACGTAAGGTAACCGGCAGTGCCGGTTAAAACCATGATAGAAATCATATCAACACAAGACGGATCGCATACACTTCGACTTGCTGCATTGAACGAAACATACCACTCCATTCATGGTGCTGTTCAGGAATCAAAGCACGTTTTCATCAGGCATGGCTTTGAGGCAAAGGTGCTGCAAGGAAATCACGATTTGCACATTCTGGAGGTTGGATTCGGAACGGGATTAAATGCACTGCTTACCGTGCACGCCAGTCGGCAACACCATGTTAAAGTTTATTATCATTCCCTTGAAGCATATCCTTTGGACGAGGCCATCTGGTCGCAATTGAATTATCCCGGGGAAACAGAAAGGAACGTGTTTCACCAACTGCATCGTGTTGAATGGAATCATTGGAACAGCATCACGGAGAACTTCGAGTTTTTCAAAGACACAAATAAGCTAGAAGATGCCCTTTTACAAGCGACTACCTATGACCTGGTGTACTTTGATGCTTTCGCGCCTGAAAAGCAACCGGAAATGTGGACGATCGCTGTCTTTCAAAAAATTTATGATGCTATGAAACCCGGTGCGACCTTGGTTACCTACTGTGCCAAAGGCCAGGTAAAGCGCGATCTGAAAAGCATTGGCTTTACTGTTGAAGCACTTCCGGGGCCACCCGGCAAGCGGGAAATGATCCGCGCAATCAGGAGTTGAACAAAACACAGCGGAAGCGCACACGATTGCAGCAAACGTTTGTTGTAATTTATTCCAGTAATGCCTGTTTTAATTTCAGGCAATGCCCTTAATTCAAAATTTAATTTTGAACAGTAAGCTTATTTCGGAATATTTTACAACCACTACTTCATGAACGACCAAGCCGGCCAGGGACTTTATACCCCTTCCCTCGAGCATGATGCCTGCGGCATCGGATTCGTTGCCAATATCAACGGAAATAGAAATCACCAAACGTTGTCGGATGCTCTCACCATGCTGGAAAACATGGAGCACCGTGGTGGCAAAGGAAGTAGTCCAAAGACAGGTGACGGTGCCGGTGTGCTGTTGCAGATTCCACACGCCTTTTTTCAGCAAGTGATGCTGGATAGCGGTATTGAATTACCGGAAGAGGGAAAGTATGGCGTAGGGATGATCTTCTTTCCGTGCGACAAGCAGGTGCGTCAGCAGTGCCGGGAGACTATTCTCCACTTTATCAAATCCCTGGGCTTTGAGTTGTTGGGTTACCGGCCGGTGCCGGTTAATCATGATGTACCGGGACCTGGCGCATTGGAGGTGGAGCCGCACATAGAGCAACTCTTTGTGCAGGCGGTGAATCCTGCATGGGATTCGTCTGTGCTGGAGCGCAAACTTTTTGTGCTGCGCAATGCCGTTACACACGCCATGAACCGCGATGTAAAAGGAGGGAATGAGTTTTATATCACCAGCTTTTCTTGCCGTACGATCGTTTATAAAGGTCAGCTCCGCACCGATCAGTTGAGGGAATATTATGATGATCTTCAGGATGAGCGTGTTACCACAGCACTCGCCCTGGTTCACTCACGTTTTTCTACGAATACTTTTCCGAACTGGAAATTAGCGCAGCCGTTCCGATATATTGCTCATAACGGGGAGATCAATACCATCCGCGGTAACGTCAACAAGATGAAATCGAAGGAGGCTTTGTTCCGCTCCTCGTACTTCACCGATCAGGAACTGGAGTTACTGCTACCAATTACCAATCCGCAGTTTTCAGATTCCGCCAACCTCGATGCGCTGGTGGAAATGCTGGTGCTGTCCGGACGTTCCCTGCCACATGTATTGATGATGCTGGTACCGGAAGCCTGGCAGGATAATAAACTGATGGATCCGCACCGCAAGGCTTTTTATAAATACCATGCTTCTATGATGGAGCCGTGGGATGGCCCGGCTGCACTGGTGTTCACCGATGGAAACCGTATTGGTGCTACGCTCGACCGGAACGGTCTTCGTCCGCTGCGTTACTGCGTGACACGTTCAGGTAGAGTGATTGCAGCATCGGAAGCAGGCGCCTTGAAAATAGATGCCAAAGATGTGCTGGAGAAAGGACGTATCACACCCGGTAAAATGCTGCTGGTGGATCTGGAGAAAGGCAGAGTGTTCGATGATGAAAAGGTGAAGCGCTCGGTTTACGAGGGCAAGCCATATTATCAGTGGATTGTACAGCAGCGCACCAAACTGCGGCTTGAGCCGGTTCCGGAAAACTTTGAAGAAGATTTTCATACGGAAACACTGACCAAACGCCAGCAGGCTTAAGGTTACAGCAGTGAAGACCTTAAAACCATCATCACACCGATGGCGGAAAAAGGGTATGAACCTGTGGGATCGATGGGCGATGATACACCTCTGGCGGTGCTTTCAAAAGAGAGCCGTCATTTATCCAATTATTTCAAACAGCAATTCGCACAGGTAAGTAATCCGCCCATTGATCCGATTCGCGAGCGTTTGGTAATGTCGTTGTTCACACGCGTTGGCGCCAGCCTGAATGTGTTGGAAGAAAGTGCCGATCATACACGCCAGATACACATCTCACAGCCCGTGTTGCTGAATTCTGATCTCGCCAAACTGAAGAACATGGAAGATCAGGGTTATCCCTATGCGGTCATCGACTGTGTTTTTGTAGCTGATGGAAAACCCGGCCGCCTGAAAGAGGGGTTGAACAGGATTTGTGAAGAGGCTTGTCAGGCGGTAAAAGCCGGTAAGCGAATCCTGATTTTATCCGATCAAAAGATCAATTCCGGTCATGCTCCGATCCCCTCGTTGCTTTCCACCGGCACCGTGCATCATTACCTGATTGAAAACAAAGTCCGCACCCATATTGGCCTTGTTGCAGAAGCCGGAGATGTGTGGGAAGTACATCACTTTGCAACCGTCATCGGTTATGGTGCCAGCGCTATCAACCCGTACCTGGCGCTCGAAACAATTCACACCCTCAATCAGTCGGGTGTGTTTCAGAAAAATCTGAGTGATCGCGAAGCCTTCGCCAACTATCAAAAGGCAATTGGAAACGGCTTGCTGAAAGTGATGTCGAAGATGGGCATCAGCACCTTGCAGTCGTACCAGTCCTCACAGATTTTCGAAGCCATCGGGCTGAGCACTGAAGTCATCGATACGTCATTCCGCGGTACCATCAGCCGCATTGAAGGGTTAGGGTATGATGATCTTGCCACCGAAGTGTTGATCAGGCATCAGCTGGCGTATGATCTGCAAAGCAACGAATTGCCCGCAGGTGGAATTTACCAGTGGAAACGGAAAGGGGAGAAGCATCTTTTCAGTCCTGATGTCATTCACTGGCTTCAGCATTCCACCAAAACCGACAACTTCGAATTGTACAAAAAGTACGCGCAGAAGATTAACGATCAAACCCGTGAACAGCTGACGCTGCGTGGCCTGCTCGAATTCAAAAAGCGAAAGTCTGTTTCGATTGATGAAGTTGAACCGGTCGAATCAATCTTCAAGCGCTTTGCTACCGGTGCCATGTCGTTCGGATCCATTTCATTTGAAGCGCACACCACCCTGGCCATTGCTATGAACCGCATTGGCGGTAAAAGCAACAGCGGTGAAGGAGGTGAAGATGAAATCAGATATGAACAAAAGCCCAACGGAGATTGGGAACGATCGGCCATTAAGCAGGTGGCATCAGGCAGATTCGGTGTAACCAGTTATTACCTAACCAATGCCGATGAGTTGCAGATTAAAATGGCACAAGGCGCCAAGCCGGGTGAAGGCGGACAATTGCCAGGAGATAAAGTCGATGAGTGGATCGGGCGTGTACGTCACGCAACACCGGGTGTCGGATTAATTTCACCTCCACCTCATCACGATATTTACTCCATTGAAGATTTAGCGCAGTTGATTTATGATTTGAAAAATGCCAACCGTCAGGCGCGCATCAATGTCAAACTCGTATCGCAGGCCGGTGTTGGCACAGTAGCTGCCGGTGTGGCCAAGGCTAAAGCCGATGCCATCCTGATTTCCGGTGCTGATGGCGGAACCGGTGCATCTCCAATCAGTTCTATCCGTCATGCCGGATTGCCCTGGGAACTCGGTTTGTCAGAAGCTCATCAGACACTGGTAAAAAATAATTTACGCAGCCGCGTGACGCTGCAAACTGACGGACAAATACGCACTGGTCGCGATATTGCCATTGCCGCATTGCTTGGTGCGGAAGAGTGGGGTGTAGCCACCGCAGCATTGGTGGTGGAAGGCTGCATCATGATGCGCAAGTGCCACCTCAACACATGCCCTGTGGGTATTGCCACGCAGGATCCGGAATTGCGAAAGCTCTTTACCGGTAATCCCGACCATGTTGTGAATTTCTTCCGCTTCCTGGCCGAAGATTTACGCGAAGTGATGGCTGAACTTGGATTCCGCACCGTCAATGAAATGATCGGACGTACCGATCTGTTGCGCGTACGGCAGGATGTGGATCATTGGAAAGTGAAGAAACTCTACCTGTCTCCGCTGCTGTATAAAGAAAACGCTGCAGAAGGTGTTGGCCTCTTCAAGCAAATTGACCAGGACTTTGAACTCGAGCGCGTGCTCGACTGGAAATTGGTGGAGTTATCGCGAGAAGCACTCGATCAGTCCACACCGGTTACCGGAAAATTCACTATTCAGAATACCGACCGTTCTGTAGGCGCTTTGCTTTCCAATGAAATTTCCAAACGCTTTAAGGGCAAAGGGCTTCCGGAAGATACTATACACGTTAAGTTCAGAGGCTCAGCAGGGCAGAGTTTTGGTGTATTTGCTGCCCCCGGCATCACCTTCGAACTGCAGGGTGAAGCCAACGACTATTTCGGCAAAGGATTATCAGGCGCAAAGCTGATTGTTTATCCGGATAAGGATTCTTCTTTCAAGCCGGAGGATAACATCATCATCGGCAACGTAGCCTTTTACGGTGCCACCTCGGGTGAAGCGTATATACGGGGAATGGCTGGTGAACGCTTCTGTGTGCGCAATTCTGGTGTGCATGCGGTAGTTGAAGGTGTTGGTGATCACGGCTGTGAGTACATGACAGGCGGTCGCGTTGTGATCCTCGGCAAGACCGGGAAAAATTTCGCGGCAGGTATGAGCGGAGGCATTGCCTATGTCTTTGATCCGGAGCATACACTGAAGGAACTGTACAATCCGGAAATGGTGGATCTCGAGCGAATGGATGAGGCAGACAAAGTGGAAGCACATGCCATGATTGAAAAGCATTTTCACTACACGAAGAGCGACCCTGCTGACTGGATCCTGGAAAACTGGGATCTCGCATCAGAATTGTTTGTAAAAGTGATGCCGCGTGATTACAAAGCAGTATTGTTGAAAAAGGGAGTAGTAGTTGCTGAAAAAGTTGTGAAATAAAATAGTCAAAGAATCCGGAAGTCAGTAAAGGCCGAAATTTCGAATGTTGACCTTTCTCATCGGACTTTCGGACTTCCCGACTTTCGACCTAATTGGAAGCAGACCTATGGGACAAACAGACGGATTTATCAAGTTCAACCGTGAGATGCCGAAGACGCGTGATCCGAAGGAGCGCATTAATGATTATAAGGAGATCTATCCTCCGCTGAACGAAGAGCATGTGCACCAGCAATCGGCCCGGTGCATGGATTGCGGTGTTCCGTTCTGTCACAATGGATGTCCGCTGGGAAACAATATCCCTGATTTCAATGATGCCGTATATCACGGCAAGTGGGAGGATGCCATCCGCATTCTAAGTGAAACTAACAACTTTCCGGAATTCACCGGACGAATTTGTCCGGCACCCTGCGAAGCGAGTTGCGTGCTCAGTATCAACAATAAACCGGTAACCATCGAATACATCGAAAAAGCTATTGTTGAAACGGCTTTTGCAAACGGCTACCTGAAACCGCAGCCTCCGAAAGCCAGAACCGGAAAGCGCGTAGCTATTGTCGGATCAGGCCCTGCGGGGCTGGCTGCTGCGGCACAGTTAAATAAAGCCGGCCACTGGGTAACCGTGTTTGAACGAAGCGACCGTATTGGTGGACTGTTGCGGTACGGCATCCCTGATTTCAAGTTGGAAAAAAATGTTCTTGACCGCAGGCTTCGTCTGATGGAACAGGAAGGCATCATCTTTCGCACGAATGCCAACGTGGGTGAAAATGTGAGCGCAAAATTTTTGACGGAAGAATTTGATGCCGTTGTTTTATGCGGAGGAGCATCCGCACCACGTGATCTGCCAATACCCGGCAGGGAACTAAAAGGCGTGCATTATGCAATGGAGTTTCTGACCCAGCAAAACAAACGCGTTGCCGGAGACCGGATTTTTTCAGGAGACATATTAGCAGACAATAAAAATGTCATCGTGATTGGCGGTGGTGATACGGGCTCCGATTGTGTGGGTACATCCAACCGGCAGGGCGCGAAATCAGTAACACAGATTGAACTGCTGGCCAAGCCTCCGGTTACACGCAATCAGGAAACAAATCCCTGGCCGAACTGGCCGATGGTGCTGAATACCTCATCTTCACATGAAGAAGGTGTACAGCGCAACTGGGCCATACTCACCAAGGAATTTGTTGGCGACCATATGAACAGACTGACCGGCTTGAAAGTGGTAGATATTGAATGGCAGGTTGGCGAAAGCGGTAAAGCCGGTTTTATTGAACGCGCAGGTACAGAACGGATCATCCCCTGTGAACTTGCCTTGCTGGCGATAGGTTTTACCGGTGCTGAGCGTGGCAATGTGGTTCAGGAACTCGGGTTGGAACTGGATGACCGCGGCAACATCAAAACCACGAACTACCTCACTTCGGTGGAGGGTGTTTTTGCAGCCGGTGATATCCGCAGAGGGCAGTCGCTTGTGGTGTGGGCCATTTCTGAAGGGCGTGAAACAGCCCGCGCTGTTGATGCCTACTTTATGGGCGGCTCACAGTTGGAAAGCAAAGACTTGTCGCAGGTGCGCATCTCTGCGTAAATCTGCGGGCATCATGCCTGTTTGCCTGGATGCAGTTTCTGTATGGCATGCTTTTCTGACTTGATTAATCGGACTATTTTTACGGCCCTAAATGAATTACCGTGGCCAGTAAACTTGTCAGGATCGGAACCGTGCAGATGTCGTGCACGAACAACAAAGAAGAGAACCTTCAGAAGGCCATACAAGGCATTCGCGAAGCAGCTGCCAAAGGTGCCCAGATTGTCTGCCTGCAGGAGCTATTCACTTCCCTTTATTTCTGTGATGTAGAAGATTACGACAACTTTCTGCTGGCCGAATCCATCCCAGGCCCATCTACAGATGCATTGAGTGTTGCAGCTAAAGAGCTTGGCGTGGTGATTATTGCATCGCTGTTTGAAAAGCGCACGCAAGGTGTTTATCATAACACAACGGCAGTGCTCGATGCCG
>JALOMI010000031.1 GCA_025455465.1 Cyclobacteriaceae bacterium
AGGCTATCAAGGAAGTATTTACGCTTATTGATAAAGTGGCTAAGACTGATGCCAATGTGTTAATACTCGGTGAAAACGGCACCGGCAAGGAACTGATAGCACGGGCCATTCACCAACGCTCACTTCGAAAGGACGGAAGTTTTGTATCGGTGGATATGGGGGCTATTACGGAAACACTTTTTGAAAGCGAATTATTCGGACATAAGAAGGGGGCCTTTACCGATGCGCGTGAAGACAGACCCGGACGTTTCGAACTGGCGAACGGTGGAACACTATTTCTGGATGAAATCGGCAACCTGAGTCTGAGCCTGCAAAGCAAACTACTCAGCGCCCTGCAGTCGCGGCAGGTGACACGGGTCGGAGCAAACAATCCGATACCCGTAGACATCCGCCTGATCTGCGCTACCAACATGCCGCTTCACCAAATGGTGAAGGAGGGTACGTTCAGGCAGGATTTGCTCTATCGTATTAACACGGTAGAAATCAAAGTACCCCCTTTGAGCGACCGCGTGGAAGACATTCCGCTTCTCGCCAAACATTACCTGGATTATTACTCGCGCAAATACCACAAGCTGGTAAACACCATTGCACCGGGTGCCATGGACAAACTGAAACGTTACGCCTGGCCGGGTAATATCCGTGAATTGCAACATGCTATTGAACGTGCTGTGATCATGACTGATTCTGATTCACTGCAGGAAAGTGATTTTCTTTTCAGCAGACCTGTATCCACAACATCTCTCGAAACACTTAACCTGGATGAAGTGGAGAAGGCAGCCATCAGCAAGGCATTGAGCCTGCACAGTGGCAATATTTCCAAAGCCGCAGATGAACTCGGCCTCACGCGGGCATCCCTGTACCGCAGAATGGAGAAGTATGGACTATAAGTTCAACTGGAAGTCACCGGTACTGCCCCGCATTGCCATACTTGGGGTAAGCATCTTGTTTTTCGGGTACTTCCTGTTTGAACGGGGAAATGGTGTTATAGCCATGGCCCTGCTGGCGGCCATTGCCTTTCAGGTAAAACAACTGATTGATCTTTTGGATCAGGCCAACCAGAATATTGCCACCTTTCTGGATTCCATCCGTTTCGATGACCTCACGGCTTCTTTTAAAACAGAAAGCAATGATCCTTATGTGCAGCGCTTTCATGAAGAACTAAACGAGGCCCTCGCCAAACTGCGCTCTAACCGGCAGGAAAAAGACACCGAATACCTTTTTTATAAGAACATTGTGATGCACGTAGGCATCGGTTTAATCATTTTTAATGATGCCACCGGTAAAATTGAAATCTTCAATAGCGCAGCCCGCAAACTACTAAAAGTAACCAAGGCCGATACCGTGCACGACTTTAAGGATGTCAATGGTGGCCTCTTGGATGTGTTCCTACGGCTTCGCACCGGTGGGCGCGAACTGCTTCGACTTAAGATCGGTGAAGAAATTATCCAGCTTTCGGTGTACGCGATTGAATTGACCCTGCGCGGAGAGAGCATGAAACTCATCTCGTTGCAGAACATACAAAACGAACTCGAAGAAAAGGAAATGGAGGCCTGGCAGAATCTGGTGCGTGTGCTGACGCACGAAATCATGAATTCGGTAACACCCATTTCTTCCCTGGCAGGCACCATGGAAGATGAAATCCGTGATCACATCAAGAACCATTCGGATAAACCCATCAGTGATGATCAACTGGCAGACATTCATCTCTCCCTGCAAACCATCAGTAAGCGAAGTGAAAACCTCATTCAGTTTGTGAAGGAATTCAGGAGCCTGACCCATATCCCTAAACCAAAACCGCAAACCTTTCTGGTTTGCACATTACTGGATGAAATCAGTATGCTGTTCAAAAAAGATATGGCGGAGAAAAACATCCGGCTGCAGCTATCGATCGACCCGCCTGATCTCACCATCCTGGCCGACCGCGGCCTGATTGAACAAGTGCTGATTAACCTGGTGAAAAACGCTACGCAGTCGTTTGAAGATCAGGCGAATAAAACCATTTTTATCAGCGCGTATTACAATGACAAACAACGCCCGGTGATTTCCGTACGCGATACCGGGGTAGGTATTGATCCTGAAGCGCTGGAGAAAATCTTCATCCCCTTCTTTACAACCAAGAAGACCGGTTCAGGTATTGGCCTGAGCCTTTCGCGGCAGATCATGCGCCAGCATCAAGGCACATTATCCGTCAAATCTACAGTGGGTGAAGGAACGGAATTTTTTATGCGGTTTTAGAATTCCGATAATTGTACCGGAATTAATACATTTACAAAACCCCATACCCATGGCATCCGATGTTTCTGAAAAAGTAGCCCGTATTCTGATCGATAAATTGGGCGTTGCTGAAACTGAAATCAATCCTGATACCAACTTCATCAAAGACCTGGGCATTGACTCCCTTGATTATGCTGAAATTGTAATGGACTTTGAGCAGACCTTTGACATCCGTATTCCTGATGAAGATGCCGAAAAGCTAAACACCATTGGTACGGCTGTTGCCTACATCGAAGGTAAGCTGAGCGAAAGAAAGTAATTGCAGAACTCTCCCTTTCACTTACCATGATGCATTACCTGCCCGCATTTCCTTAGCGGTTTATGGTTGCCATGAACAACTTCCTGTTTATTATCAATCCGTTTTCCGGCAGAGGACAAAAGGAAAAAACGGAAATAAAAATTGCATCCTGTTGCCGCAGGCAGCATGTTGAATGTACTGTTATGCATACCGAAGCACCTGGACATGCTGCAGTACTCGCAAAACAGCATGCTGGCAAGTTCGATGCCATTATTGCCGTTGGCGGAGACGGAACGGTGAATGAAGTTGCTCGTGCATTAGTGCACACACGCACACCTATGGGTATAATACCTAATGGCTCCGGTAACGGACTGGCGCGTCACCTGGGAATTCCGATGAAGACTACAGAAGCTATTAAGACACTATTTAATTCCGTACCTACACTTATTGATACCTTCCGAATCAACGGAAACCTGGGTGTCAATGTAGCCGGAATAGGTTTTGACGGTCATATAGCCAACCGGTTTGGAAACCATGCGCAACGCGGACTATCCGGTTATACACAACTTGTGATTGCCGACTATTTCAGCTACCCTGAGTTTTCATATCAGTTCACCTATGAAGGTGAACATCATCATGGAAATGGTTTTATCGTTTCAATTGCCAACTCCTCCCAGTTTGGCAACAATGCCTTTATTGCTCCGGCTGCTTCAGTAACCGATGGGATGCTCGACTTTGTCAGCGTCCGGAAAATTCCGATATGGCGGTTGCCGACTGCTATAGCCAGACTATTTACGAGAAAACTGTCAGCTGCGTCATATTACTCGGTGCAGCGATTAACCGATTTCAACATAACCTGCGAGGAGGATATCTCATTTCATATTGACGGGGAGTCATGTAGCAAGGCAAAGGAGTTCAGCATTCAAACGGATGCCGCATCTTTGCTCGTGCTTCGACCAAGAAACAAGACGATTTGAGAAAAGAGATTTACTTTTTCTGCTTGAGTGAAACAGGTCCGGGTGTATTATTACCGCTATCGACAATATAACGCCAACTACCATCCTTCTTGCGCTTCCAGACGGAAGCGTAATTACCGTAAATAATTGTATCCCGAAGCATGTCTGATGTCTTTGTTTCGAGGATGTAATTACCGAAAGTGTATCCAAGATTTCCGCTGGCTTCTGCCCGTAATGGTTCCCAGGAAAGTTTAATGTCATCCCAGGGATTTTCTTTCAGTTCCTTCATGAGCGCGTACTTACCGACAATGGGGTATTCATCGGTCTGCATTAAAATCACCATCTCATCGGCATAATAGATAAAGGCTTCCATATTGCCCTTTTCAGCAGCCATCTGGCTGAATTTCTTATCCGTTTCAATCACCTGATCACGAAGTTCCCAGTCTTCAACTTTCGACTGACAGGCCATTAGCAACAGAAAAACCGGGATGACGAATCGCTTCATGAATGAAATCTTACCGACTAAGTTACCGGAAACCTTCGGAAATCAAAAAACGGGAAGGAAGATCTTTCGAAAGGGAAAGCCTTCGGGCAATCATCATTAACTTGTGACTTTCCGTATTCCTTCGGATTATTGATGAAACCCTGAATGCTTGCTTTCGGAAAATGAAATACGGGAGGAATATCTGCTTCTGGAAAAAGCCAAAAAAGACCCGGAGGCTTTCGGCCCTGTTTATGAAAAATATTTCGACCGCATCTTCAATTTCATTTTCCGCCAGACAGACGATGAAGAACTCACCGGTGATCTGTGCTCACAGACGTTTCTTAACGCGTTAAACCATCTACCGAGGTTTGAGTTCCGGGGTGTTCCTGTTTCTGCCTGGCTATACCGCATCGCAGCGAATGAAGTCAACAAACATTACCGGAAGCTAAATGCAGCACGTGTTTTCAGCATTGAAGAAGAACGAGTTCGCGAACTGGTTGAACAGACCGCGAAATCCTATGACGAAGAACTGATCCGGAAACTGCTAGGCTACCTGACCGAACTACCTACCGAAATGCTGGAGGTGCTGGAGCTTCGTTTTTTTGAAGACAAAGATTTCAGGGAAATAGCCTACATTCTGAACATCACTGAAAGCGGTGCCAAAATGCGCACTTACCGTGCCCTGGACCGGCTCCGAAAAAAATTTAACCTTAGCATCAAATACGATGGCAAGAAATGAAATCCGTTTACGCAGGAATATGATGAGCAGTGGCCGTATTGCGCAGCATCGTAACTATTCGGAGTTGATGCGCCAGCACAACCGGGAGCATGCCATGAAACGTGTGCTGCGGGTTTTTCTCTATTTCCTGATCATTCTGTTTCTGCTGATTCTATTGGTGATTGTTCTGCGTTGGGAAAGTAAAACCAGGTCAAGCAAAATGCCGGAAATTGTACATCCAACTTCAACCAGTATCGACAATTATTCAACATGCCGAATCGATTGTAAAATCAAGTTAATTTAACAAAGTAGGGATAGCAACATCCCGGTTACGGCAGATCAGTTTCTGCACTCCACCAGCCAATCCCACGGATAGGGCTCTTTTAACCAGGATGGCGCAGCGGTAAATTCTGTATGCCAGTCGTATTCAATTTTATCGATGGCTGTCACCGTTAACCCGGTTTCCCGGAATATCACCTCTATTTCAGGCTGAGAATAATGTTTGGTCGGTACTCCGTTAATATGCATGATACCCTGAACAATCTCATGCGTATCGGCCTTGAAGTAGTGAAATTCCTCTTCATGAATTTCAGATGGATGAACACCATCCTTTCGGTAGAGTTGAATCAGGCGCCACGAAGCAAAGAAAATCGATTCAAAAGAAGGTATAACAATCAAAGCATGTGAACCCGGTCTAAGCGATTGCTGGATATTGCGTAACATAATGCTGTTCTTCTCAATTTCCGGAAGCATTATCACGTTGCAGCAAAACCCAAAGTCAGCCGGAAGCAATTGGGCATCTGGCACGGATAAATCAACCTGTTGAAATTGAATATTATTGTATGAGCTATCACGCGCGATGTCAAGACAGGCATCAGAAATATCAACCGCCAGAACATGTTTAAAATTCGGAGCCAGAAAAGGGAATGCTTTGCCTATACCGCATCCAAAGTCAATGGCCGTGTGCTTTTTATTTGCATGCTTACGAAAGTACCGCGAGAGAACTTTATTTCGGTCACTCTTGAAGACATCAAAGATTTCATCTTCGTAACTCGGGGCAATGTTATTCCAATGACTTTCCTGATTCACTTGAAAAAGTTGCTTATGATTTCGATTGAAACAAAATTAATGATTTATCAGCTCCTGCTGAAATTATTCTTGATTGTTAGATACTTACAGGCTTGATTAAGTATGAAAACAAAATAATTTATTCACTTAGAGTAACAATATTGCCGTGCAGCAAAACACGAATCGATTTTAACTTCATACCAATGAGTAATAAATTTATTTCATCAGCGATTTAAATACATCACACTAATACTGCTAGCATTGCGTCAATTACCATTCAATTGTTTTCTTTATTCCCAAAACTATGTGTCAGTTAAACCATGCAATTCGAATGAATTGAAATTAAAATCAATACAACCGATCACTCTATTGTTGTCTCGACTACATACAACTTACACAATGTATACCGGTAATGCATGTTATGATTATGTCTCTTAAAAAATTGAATCGAATATGTATCGCACGTCTGCACAGTCCATCGTTTAGCTTGCTGACCTGGCGTCACATCTGAAGTTGCAACCTTTGCTTTTATAACGTTTATGAAATTTCAGGATGAGCGCAGATTTTCAGCTGCAGTATTTCAATTAAGAAAGCCACTCGGCTATCAATCGTTGATTCGATTTACGATTTGATTCCCAGCCTCAAACAAGTCGAAAATCTTGAAATCGGTCAATGAAACACACGACAGCCGACTTCATCAGCAAAAACCGATTCTATCAGTTAAAAATAGAATAGCAATCTTTACCAAATAAAAAGTCCCGGCCATCGTTTGATAACCGGGACTGTAAGTGCACTCGCAGGGATTCAAACCCCGAACCTTCTGATCCGTAGTCAGATGCTCTATTCAGTTGAGCTACGAGTGCGGATTTTGGACTGCAAATGTAAAGAATAAATTTACTTGGCAAAAAACAGTTTTTACCTCCCCGACAAAAAAACTATTTTTGATGCTTTATTGACTGAATTTCAAGCTGATGATTCATAGACTAGCCCTGATTGCCTTTTTGATATGTCCGATAATTACCTCGCTGTCGCAATCGGACGCCAATACTCCCGTTAAACCCCGAAAGGGAAGACCGAATATTCCAGGTACCATCATGGTTGACTTCGGATTGAATTTCCCTTTCAATACACCACCGGACTTCACTACCGGGGTTTGGGGATCGCGAACCGTAAACCTGTATTATTTCGTAGACAAACGGATTGGCAATTCCAAATTCAGTGTTCATCCCGGAGCCGGCTTCGGCCTTGAACGATATAAATTCACCAATAATTACACCCTGGCTTTTGGAACTGTACCTGAAACACAAGACCGGGTTTTTATGGTTCCGACTACACTGGATGTCAGCAAATCCATGCTGATCAGTAACTACTTTGATGCATTGATGGACTTCCGCTTCACGGTTAATCCAAGTGATCCGAACCGTAGCTTCAAGGTTTCCCTTGGAATTAAGGGAGGATACTTGTTCGACTCCGGAACAAAATTAAGGTACCGGGAAGACGGTGAGACCAAAAGGCTAAAGGATAAACAGAACTGGAACCTAAGTCCTTTCCGTTATGCGGCTACGTTCCGGATTGGCATCGGGAATTTCAGTTTATTCGCCACATACAACATCAACCCGGTTTTTGAAAAAGGTCTGGGCCCCGGCCAGGCTGACTTTAATAACTTTACGACAGGTATATCGCTGGCTGCATTCTAAACCCTTGCCTTTGTTATTTGCCAGTAAAGTTTGGCTTGCGTTTTTCAAGGAAAGCCTGTACACCTTCGTGGTAATCGTTTGTTGAACCGGCAATCTCCTGGCAATAAGCTTCATACTCAAGCATTTCTTCCAGACCAGTTGTGGTCGATTTGTTCAGCATTCGTTTGATAATACCGATGGATCGTGTTGGAGCCGCGGCATAATAGGCTGTATAAAATTTCACGGCCTCATCCAGTTGACCTGATGGCACTGACTTGTTTATTAATCCCATAGAAAGTGCTTCCATTGCACTTACCCGCGTACCCATGCTGCATAATTCAAATGCCCGCGCAGTGCCTACCAGCCTTGGCAAAAAATAGGATGATCCTGAATCGGGTACGAGCCCGATATTGATGAACACTTCAATAAAAGTTGCCTCTTCGGCAGCCACAATAATATCGCAAGCCAGGGCAAGGGAACATCCGGCACCAGCCGCTACGCCATTGACGCGGGCAATTACCGGTTTGGGCAGGTTTCGAATACCCAGGATAATGGGATTATAACGCTTGTGAAGGGACTCTTTAAAAGAACGCTTCACATCCGGTGATGATGCCTTGAGATCCTGCCCGGAGCAAAATGCCTTGCCTGATCCGGTGATAACCACAGCCCTGACCCGATCATCTTTAGCGACCAGCTTCAGCGCATCCTGGAGTTCAAAAGTTAGCTGATCGTTTAGCGCATTATAGACTTCGGGCCGGTTTAAGGTGATGGTAGCCACTCCGCTGTCGACCGAATAGACAAGATGCTGAAATGTATTCATAGTACTTTTCGTTAAAACAACATTTTCATACCCATAAAGCCGATGGCGAAACCCAGCGTTGAACCTATCATAACTTCACGGGAGGTATGGGCATTGAGGTACAGCCGCGAAGACATGACAAGACCGGCCAACACCAGCATCACCAGTGTAGGCACCAGAAGCGATCCGTCTTCTGCCACTTTGTTGAGTGGAAATAATATACCCAACACCCCACCCATCGCCAGGCTGTGTATGCTGGCTTTATAAAACAGTGTTATTACTACGGATGCCAGTACAAAGGCGTCTACGATGAGAATGAGGTTGAAAAGATTATCGCCAATGCTAAGCCTGCTTTTCGCATAGAGCAGGTAGGTGAAAAAAGCATACAATAGTAAAATGATGATAAACGGACGGATGCGTTCGCTCCGATCCGGCATTTCTACCCGACTGATCACACCCAGTAAACGCAATAAGCCAATGTTTACGGCCGGTAAAACAAACGTGAGCAAAAAGATCAGACCGATAAATGTTTTGTGAGTCTCGGCCTTTACCGGAAAAAGCACGGCTGGAAAAAAGAAGGCCAAGAGGCCAACCAGGTACGTAGCCATCAGCAGCGGATGAAAGACAACAGAAACAGCGCGTGCCAGCAAGTTCAGCATTACAATTCCTTTCGCAGACGGGCCACCGGTATATTTAACTGTTCACGGTACTTGGCTACCGTACGCCTGGCAATGTTATAACCTTTTTCATTGAGTATCTTTTCCAGCTTATCATCAGATAGCGGTTTGCTTTTATCTTCCTTATCGATGATTTCCTTGATGATTGTTTTCACTTCACGACTGCTTACCTCCTCACCGGAATCGGTGCTGATGCCTTCGGAAAAAAAGTATTTCAGCGGATAGATACCAAAATCAGTTTGCACGTATTTACTGCTGGCCACGCGTGATACCGTGGAAATATCCATATTGATCATCTGAGCGATGTCTTTGAGGATCATCGGTTTCAGCTTCGTTTCATCCCCCTCAAGGAAAAAATCATACTGAAAATCGACAATCGCCTGCATGGTGCGTAGCAACGTATGCTGGCGCTGCTTGATAGCATCAATAAACCATTTGGCTGAATCGAGTTTTTGCTTGACGAACGTTACGGCTTCCTTCAGTTTTTTATCCTGCTTATTACTCTTATCGTAAGCCTTGAACATTTCCGTGTAAGAACGGCTGATTCGCAATTCAGGAGCATTGCGTGAATTCAATCCGAGCTCCAGCTTGCCATTGTTGTTGGTGAGGATGTAATCCGGAATAACCACCTGACTTTTCACCATGCCGGAAGAACTGCCGCTGCCCGGTTTCGGATTCAGCCGAACAATAAGCTCCACCGCATCGCGGACAAATTCTTCATCCTCGGTGCCCAGGCTCTTTTGAATTTTGTGGTAATGTTTCTTGGTGAATTCGTCAAACGATTCACTGATGATCTTTTTGGCCACAGCCACATCAATGTCATGACCGTTGTCCATGCGCTCCAGCTGCAGCATCAGGCACTCCTGAAGGTTGCGGGCAGCGATACCGGGCGGATCGAACGTCTGTATTTTCTTCAAAAAATGTTCAACCTCCTCGGCAGTCGTTTCAATACCCTGCGAAAAGGCCAGGTCATTCACGATGGCCTCCAGCTCCCTGCGGATGTATCCGTCAGCTTCAATGCTACCGATCAGTTGCTTGCCAATGGCCTCTTCACGTTCATTTAATCCCAGATATCCCAGTTGCGTTATGAGCTGCTCTTGCAGGCTTGTACTCATTGGGATGGGCATCTCATAGTCATCGTCATCATCACCACCGCCCTCGCTCTGTGTCTTGTAGCTGCTGTACTCATCATCGCGTAGGTAATCTTTGATGTCAATTTCATCATCACCGCCAGAGGTTTCCTGAAATTCTTCGGTCTGCGTCTGTTCTTCCGGCAACTCCTCATTGCCTTCTTCCAGGGCAGGATTGCTTTCCAGCTCTTCTTCGATGCGGCTTTCCAGCTCTGCGGTCGGCACCTGCAGCAACTTAATAAACTGTATCTGCTGCGGTGAAAGCTTCTGTTGTAACGATTGATTTAAACCTAATTTTTGCATTCGCGAGATCGCCTTTCAGCTGTAAATCATAGAACACAAAGTTATCAAAAGCAGGTGTTCCTTAAAATGAAAGTTGAGCCCTATGTCGGGTAAATACAGTCGGCAGCGCGTTTGATAAAACTATCAAAAATGACGTTTTTTGCGCCTCATTACAATGAACTATGAAGCGGATAAAAATCAAGGAATTGCTGGGCATGCAACCAGCCGGACAGCAGGTACTGGTGCAAGGTTGGGTGCGAACCTTTCGGAACAACCAGTTTATCTCCCTGAATGACGGATCAACCATCAACAACCTGCAGGCTGTTGTTGCGCTAAACAGCTATGACGAGGCCACACTGAAGCGCATCACCACCGGTGCATGCCTGTCGGTTCAGGGAGAACTGATACCGTCACCGGCCAAGGGGCAAACCATGGAACTCAAGGTAACTGCGCTGGAAATCCTGGGTGACTGCGATGCCGAGAAGTATCCGCTGCAGCCGAAAAAACACTCCCTGGAATTCCTTCGTGAAATTGCTCACCTGCGGGCCCGGACGAACACCTTTGGTGCCGTCATGCGGGTACGCCACGCCATGGCCTTTGCCGTTCACCAGTTTTTTAATGAGCGCGGTTTCTTTTACATCCACACCCCTATTATAACCGGTTCTGATGCCGAAGGTGCCGGTGCTATGTTCCGGGTTACTACGCTGGATATCAACAAACCGCCCCGCGATGAACAAGGTCATATTAATTTCAAGGATGACTTCTTTGGACGTGAAACTAATCTGACAGTTTCGGGACAGCTGGAAGTGGAGACTTATGCTTTGGCGCTGGCAGAGACCTACACGTTTGGCCCCACCTTCCGTGCAGAAAATTCCAACACCACCCGCCACCTGGCGGAATTCTGGATGATCGAACCGGAGATGGCCTTCTACGATATCAATGATAACATGGATCTGGCGGAGTCATTTGTAAAATGCCTTTGCCGCTACGCATTGGACCATTGCGCTGAAGACCTGGAATTTTTGCACAAGCGTGCCCAGGAAGAAGAAATGACCAAACCGCAGGATCAACGAAATGAACTGGGCCTGATCGATCGGCTTAAATTTGTGGCTGAGAATGAATTTCAGCGTCTCACTTACACGGAGGCCTTTGAAATTCTGAAAAACTCAACCCCCAACAAGAAAAAGAAATTTCAGTACCTGATTGAAGAATGGGGTGCCGACCTTCAATCCGAGCATGAACGCTACCTTGTGGAGAAACATTTCAAGAAACCGGTTATTTTATACAATTACCCGGCTGCCATCAAAGCCTTTTATATGCGCCTGAATGAAGATGGAAAAACCGTTGCCGCCATGGATGTACTTTTTCCTGGGATTGGCGAAATCATCGGAGGATCCCAGCGCGAAGAACGCTACGATAACCTGGTAAAACGTATTCAGGATATGAATCTTCCGGAAAAAGACCTTTGGTGGTACCTTGATTTGCGCAAGTTCGGCTCAGCACCACACAGCGGCTTTGGTCTCGGCTTTGAGCGCCTCATCCAGTTCGTTACCGGCATGACCAACATTCGCGATGTCATTCCATTCCCCCGCTACCCGGGCAATGCCGAATTCTAACGATATCAGCTGATGCTGACCAGATCAACTTACTTGATTGCCAGCAAGGGCACATCATTCTGGTAGGTCAATTGTTTGGTTACGCTTCGTTTGAAAAGTTTCTCGAAGAAGGAATAATGATGCGGGAACATCGCAAGCATGTCAACCCGGATTTTCGTTACGTATTCGTGAATTGCCGGGACAGGATCTTTATTGACCAATACACGCACCAGGATGCCTTTGTAACCGGCCTTGGAGACCACCTTATCGATTTTTGCCTCTGCATCGGTTGCTGCAATACGATCCGGAGCCACATGAATAATATGAACAACCGGCTTCATACCGGACACTACTTTGAGCAGTGACTTCAGTTCCTTCTGCGTGTTGGTTAAATCTGTTGCGTAAACCACATTCTTTAACGTCTTGAAAGCAGCTTCGGAAGGAATGGCCAGAACCGGAACGGTGCTTGCCTCCAGCATGGAAGCGGTATTACTGCCCATCACCACCTTCTTAAGGCCGGAGGCGCCATGTGTACCCATCAGGATGAAATTGGCCTTCGTTTTCTTGGCATAGCGGGAAACGGAGTCTACGAAAGAAGTTCCCTGGATGATATCATACTTGATGGCCCTTCCGGTCTTGTTATACTTCTTCATCTCGGCCAGCAGCTGCTCAAAATCATCTCCGGCTATTCTCACCATTTCATCAATAAGTGAGTGAAGGCGAAGGCGCATGCTGGCGGCATGCTCGCCAACATCAACAACATGTAACAGGGTTACTTTGCCGTCCAGCTTCCTGGCCATACTCAATGCATATCGGATAGCCACTTTGGATAAGTCGGAGAAATCGGTGGGGACTAAAAGATGTAACATGGTGCGTTCAGTTTTTGGTATTGAAATATGCATAAAAACATGGAAATACCCTACGTTAAATGGTAGGATATCGAATGATTTATATCAGCGGTGACGGCTGTGCACGGACTTAATGCCATTAAAAGCTACCCGCAATTATTTCGTCAATGATTGGGGTCGGTATAAAAAAATCCCTCCGGGGATGCGGAAGGATTCTTAGTGGAATGAATCGGACGGTTAACGACTGCCCATTTTCTCCATTTCCTTTTCAAAGGTTTCCTTGAACTTTTCGTAATCGTAATCAATTCTCAGGCGCTCATCCTTCGAAAGGCTTTCATGGTATTTGGACACGATATCGCTGGCGGAAAGTTCAATGGCAATATAGGTTTTGTACTGACCCTTGTCCGTTTTCGACTGGCGCTCGCAGATTGTCTTCACACCCGATAGGGTCTGGTTCACAATGGTACGGTTCAACTGCTCAAAGCGTTCCTCCAGTTCCTCTTTATTGTTGAACTCGCGGGAGATCATGTAATTGTCGGTAACGGTCTTAACAGTCGACTGGATACTGGCTGCAAGTTCAGCACGGGCATTGTCCAGCGCTTTTTTCTTGGAAGCCACCAGGTCCATGCTTTCACCCATGGAGTTGGCGCGGAAAAAATTCTTGTTCGTGAAGTAATCCGGGCCGGAGCAAGGGATGTTCACTTCCGTTTCTCCTTTGGGAAGTTTCTGTTTGCCTTTACATCCGATCATCAGCACACCGGCTAATGCAAACAAGACAAGGGAAGAATAGGTTAGCTTTTTCATATGAATCACTTTTGGTTTAAGAGTGTCTTTACAATTTTAAGACCAATTTATTGAATACCCGGCACTATTGGAGCACATTGTTCAACAGATTGGGAAATTGTTCCCTTTCTACCACTTCCAGCGCCTTGTTGTAAGAATCCTGGCTCGACCGTTCATAATCCAATCCGTATCCCTTTAAGCGATCAAATGTAGCCGAATAGATCACTTTATTGCTCCGGCTGTCCGTCACCTTCACGGTTCCGCTGAGAAAGGTAATGAAGATGCTTCCTGACACAGAACCCCGCTCCGAATCCGTGCTCACTTCCATCATCAGATCGGCCGCTCCCGGATTACCGGTAAACTCAAATCCAGCGCTGGTCAGCAAATTTTTATACCGGTTGGAAATCTGCTGGCTGTTGCGTACAGAACCCAGTGAACGCTCATTCGAAACCAAATAAATTACCGGCCGCTCAACCGTTAAGATCGTCTGGGCTGATGGTGTGCGTAACGTGCTGGCGATCATGGAATAAATCGGTGAACTGGAAGAGCCGCTTATGGCATCCAGGTTCAACCGCACAACAACGGTTTGCTCCTGCTCGCGAGAAGTAATCTTATTGATCAGTATTTTAGCCTGCCCAGCCTGATCGGTGATGTAGTTGGGAAACACCTCCCCCTGACCTTTTTCAAAAGCAGCAGCCAGCGTACAACGGTGCAGGGGCTGTTGGGAATTCTTTACGGTGACGGAAGCAATAACTGCCTGACCGTTTTGATTCACCCTTCGGTTAATGCTCATCGCGGCCGGATCGAGGTCGACCTGAATATTTTCCAGCAATGATTTAATTGATGCATAACTCTCGTTGGCCAGCAGGAAATCGCGGCCATTCATTTGCACAGGGATTGCTTCGGCAAGGTATTTTTCAACGCTTCGCAAGGCCTGGAAATAAAATCCGATTGCCTGGAGCAATTCCATGTTTTCTTCTGCCTGACGGGCCTTCTGGAAAAAATCGGTGGCCAGGGCTACAGCATTCCGTTTCTGAGCTTCCTTAATCTCCCGATAACGCTCTTTCGACAACCGGTAATACACCCAGTAATTCCGCTCATCTTCATATACCCCAGCCTGTTCAAACTCTTCCAACTCATCGGCTACGGTGGTCTGGATGATTTGTTCATATCGCTCCTGGAAATCCCTGCGGTTAAACTCAGAAGTGCTCAACACGGAAGTGCTGGATACCGTAACCTTGATTTGCGAAACCAGATCGTCCAAGGCACTTTTGCGGGCAGCCTGAATGTAGTTGTTGGTGCCATCCTTAACACTGTGTCCTACACCGGTGTAATAACGGGGCTCGTTCAGTTGCCCCGACAACCAGGCCGGACGGGGATCAACCGGCTGCACCTTCGGACTGCAGGCACCAATAAACAGAAGCAACAGAAGTAATAGACGAATCACGAACTAAATATTGTTAATCGTACGTTTTAATGCTAATGCGACATCCGTGCCAATTTTACCGGTAGTCAAATCTACGTTAAAAACAATGTAGCTTTCGCGGAGGTTGTTTATTTTCGTGAACACTTAAACCAATAGTGATGAAGTATTTAGCTGTCTTGTTCCTGGGTGTTATCGTGTGGGGTTGCCAGGAAAATTTAACAGAAGATTCACCTTTCACGGGAAATGAAGTGGTTTACTCCCTTCAACCCGGATCGGTTTATGCCATCAGCGGTACTGTTACTTTCAAAGAACGAAAGGACGGAAGTACAACGGTATTGGTTGAATTAAAAGGCACAGAAGGAAATCTCCAGTTGCCGGTACACCTGCATCTCGGAGATTTGACTCAGGCTGATGCTGATGTTGCCGCCCTGCTGACCCCCGTCATTGGAAAAACCGGTAAAAGTGAAACGCATCTGGTAAGGCTGGCCGATGAGCAAACAATCACCTATAGGGAACTGACTGAACTGGAAGCTTGTATAAAGATACACCTCGCTGAAACCGGCCCTGACCGTGACATTATATTGGCTGCGGGTAATATAGGTACGGCTATTCAGCACGCCTTTGGTGGACGCTACGAAATTGCCGTATGCAAAAGTGAATAGTATAAACTGAAATCAGCATCAAAGAAAAAGCCCCGATTACTGAACCGGGGCTTTTTCTTTGAATGACAATTGGCCATTAATCACCCCCTCCTACCTGGTATTCGTATGAACTCAGGGAAGAAGAGAAAAACTCGCGGTTCATGCGGGCAATGTTGGTGACGTTGATTCCTTTCGGGCACTCGGCCTCGCAAGCTTTGGTATTGGTGCAGGCACCGAATCCTTCGGCATCCATTTGGGCTACCATTTTCTTTACTCGCTCTTTACGCTCAGGTTTACCCTGCGGCAGCAGGGCGAACTGTGAAACTTTTGCGCTGACAAACAACATCGCAGAAGCATTTTTACAGGCCGCAACACAAGCCCCGCAACCAATGCAGGTTGCTGCGTCAAAGGCCTCATCAGCCACGATTTTCGGAATGGGAATTTCGTTTGCATCAGGAGCACCCCCGGTATTTACCGAGATATACCCCCCTGCCTGTTGAATTCGATCAAAGGCAGTGCGATCCACAACCAGGTCTTTAATGATCGGAAAGGCCTTGGCTCTCCAGGGTTCAATCACAATAGTATCCCCATCGTTGAAGCTTCGCATATGCAACTGACAGGTGGTAGTCTGCAGCGGACCATGTGGATGCCCGTTGATATACAGGCTGCAGGCCCCGCAGATACCTTCCCGGCAGTCGTGATCAAAATGAACAGGCTCCTCTCCTTTCTTAATGAGTTCGGTGTTTAACACATCCAGCATTTCAAGAAAAGACATGTCGGGTGAAACATGTTCGTGCTGATAGGTTTTGAATGCACCTTTGTCGTTGGGGCTTTTTTGTCTCCAGATCTTCAGTGTAACCTTCATATTACTTATAACTGCGTTGAGTGAGTTTTACATTTTCAAAGACAAGCTCTTCCTTGTGCAATACTTCCGGCTGATTTTCGCCTTTGTATTCCCAGGCTGCTACGTATGCGTACTGATCATCATTTCTGCGCGCTTCACCATCTTCAGTGGCAGATTCTTCCCGGAAATGCCCTCCGCAGGATTCATTGCGGTCACGCGCATCATCGATCATCAGTTCGCCCAACTCCATCAGATCAGCCACACGGCTGGCTTTTTCCAGTTCGGCATTCAGTTCGTTGGCGCCACCTAAAATTTTCACATCACGCCAAAATTCAGCTCTCAGTTCCTGGATCATTTTTTTGGCTTTCTTCAAACCTGCTTCATTGCGAGACATACCGCAGTATTCCCACATGATCAATCCAAGCTGGCGGTGGAATTCATCCACAGTTTTATTACCCTTGATGGATAATAATTTGTTGATATTGTTTGTCACCTGATCCATGGACTCTTTAAAGGCCGGGTGATCCGTACCCACCTTATCGTTCCAACCGATGGTTGCCAGATAGTCTCCCAGCGTGTATGGGATGACAAAGTAGCCATCGGCCAGTCCCTGCATCAGTGCGCTGGCGCCAAGACGATTGGCTCCGTGGTCAGAGAAATTAGCTTCACCCAGGGCGTATAACCCGGGTACAGACGTCATGAGGTTATAATCCACCCAAAGCCCCCCCATGGTATAATGTACAGCGGGGAAAATCATCATCGGCACTTCGTATGGATTATCTCCGGTAATCTGGTGATACATGTCAAATAAGTTGCCGTATTTAGCTTCGATGGTCTTGCGTCCGTCACGCTTGATGGCATCCGAAAAATCAAGGAATACAGCCAGTCCGGTGGGGCCCACACCACGTCCTTCATCACAAACGTATTTGGCATTTCGTGAAGCCACATCGCGCGGCACCAGGTTACCGAAGGAAGGATATCTTCTTTCGAGGAAGTAATCCCGCTCCGCCTCCGGAATATTCACTGCGTCTTTCGCCTTTAAACCTTTGATGCCTGTCTTCGGCACCCAAACGCGTCCGTCATTCCGTAACGATTCTGACATCAACGTCAGTTTGGACTGATGGTCTCCGGATACCGGAATACAGGTCGGATGAATCTGGGTGAAGCAAGGATTGGCAAACAAAGCACCCTTTTTATGAGCCCGCCAGGCTGCAGATACATTACATGCCTTGGCATTTGTTGAAAGGTAAAAGACAGTAGAGTAACCTCCGGTGCAAAGCAACACCGCATGCGCGCTGTGTGATTCAATTTTACCAGTGATTAAATTACGAGTGATAATGCCTCGGGCTTTGCCGTCAACCACCACCACATCCAGCATTTCCGTACGCGTGAAAAGCTTCACCTTCCCATTGGCAATCTGCCGGTTCATGGCGGCATAGGCTCCCAACAGAAGCTGCTGACCGGTCTGACCGCGGGCATAAAACGTGCGCGATACCTGTGCACCACCAAAGGATCGGTTTGACAAAAGTCCGCCATACTCGCGGGCAAATGGCACACCTTGCGCCACACACTGATCGATGATATCTACACTGACTTCCGCCAACCGGTGTACGTTGGCCTCACGAGCGCGGTAATCACCGCCTTTCACTGTATCATAAAACAAGCGATAGATGCTGTCACCATCATTCTGATAATTCTTGGCCGCATTAATACCCCCTTGTGCAGCAATGCTGTGCGCCCTGCGCGGACTGTCGTGAAAGGTAAATACCTTGACGTTGTAGCCAAGCTCACCCAACGAGGCGGCCGCTGAGGCACCGGCAAGACCGGTACCGACAACGATCACATCGTATTTACGCTTGTTGGCCGGGTTTACCAGCTTCAGATTGAATTTATGCTTGGTCCACTTTTCAGCTATCGGACCAGCAGGAATTTTGGAATCTAACTTCATGGGATTGATGATGATCGTTATACCTTAATTATTGCTCAAGAACATCATGACCGGTATCAATGCGAATAATGCAGGAACAACAATCGCAAAAGCCCGACCGATAAAACTAATAACAGCGTTGTATTTAAGATGGTTTAAGCCCAGCGTCTGAAAAGCGCTTTCGAATCCATGCCATAAGTGAAATCCTAGCGCACCCATACAGAAAACGTAGAGCCCTACATACCAGCCTTTGCCAAAAAACTCATTCACCAGCGAAGCCAGGTCACGTACTTCTTTGCCATCATAGCTGACGGTAGGCACACCTCCGAAATGCATCTGTGCCCAGAAATCTTTCAGGTGGATCACCAGGAAGATGAGAATAAAAGTACCCAGGATACCCATGTTGCGAGAAGCCCAGATGGAAGACCTTCCGCTGGTCATGGCATAACGTTCGCTGCCACGGGCATTGCGGTTCTTGATCGTCAGCACAAGCGCGATTACTATGTGGAGCAGGATTAAGGCAAAGTTCCCTTTGGAGATAAATTGAATGAGCCCGTTTGTGCTCATGAACTCTGCATAAACGTTGAAGGCTCTGCCTCCGTCATCTTTCAATAACTGCAGGTTGCCGGCTAAGTGAACGGCCAGAAACAGGATGAGAAAGATTCCCGTCAGGGCCATCAGGAGTTTGCGCCTCTACCTGTATACCGCGGT
>JALOMI010000200.1 GCA_025455465.1 Cyclobacteriaceae bacterium
TCATTGATTGAAAACCGAACAACCGAGGGTCCATTTTTAGGACTTACCCGGGCAAGTTCATTCAGTAACTCCATTCAATTCGCAAAACCCGGTACAGGTGGATCCGTGGTTGCTGCCGACTTCGATAACGATGGAGAAACCGACATTGCAGCCACTAATCCCAATACAGACAATGTTTCGGTGTGGAGAAACAATAGAGCCTATCGGATCACCACCACCCAGTTCACCGCATTGCCAACTATTGCCGTTGGTGATAACCCTTCCCGAATTTATACTGGTGATTTTGATCGGGATGGAAAAATTGATTTGCTGATTATCCACTCAACCGGTGCAACAACAACGCAAATTACCATACTGCAAAACCAGAGTACACCCGGCAATATTTCGTTCAGTGCACCTATCAACCTAACCAACCCATCGGCATTAACCGTTGCCCACGTTGCTGATCTTGACGGTGATGGCAAACCTGAAATAATTACTACCAGTGAAAGTGGTAATCGTTTCTCGATCTTTAAAAACATTCATACTTCAGGAGCACTTTCTGCCACTTCTTTCGCAGCTCCTTTTAATACAACCGTTACGGGTCCACGTGGTATTACTACAGGCGATCTGAATCTGGATGGCAAGCCTGAGATTATTCTTACACGCGCAGCTGGTTTCTTAGTGGTTTATGAAAATCTTATTCCTACCACTGCCATCAGCATCACCACACAACCAGAAGCTTTGGTGAATGCTTGCGAAGGAAGTTCTGCTTCCTTTGCTACGGCAGCCACCGGCACCACCAACATCACCTATCAATGGCAGAAGTTTGATGGTAGTGTCTTTGTCAACATGGCCAACAATGCAACGTATTCCGGTGTCACCACGGCTTCATTGAATATTGCAAATGCCTCTGCTTCACAAGCCGGTGACTACCGTTGCCTGATCCGTGGTGATCTTGCAGCGGATGTGTTTACCAATGTGGCTACACTCGTAGTCAATGCCTTGCCTTCACCTCCTGTTGTATCGGACGTGACCAACTGCGGACCAGGCTCGGTTACACTTACCGCTTCCGGTGGTGCTCCGGGTGAATACCGTTGGTACACGCAAACCCCGCTTGAACTTATTGCCGGTGAGGTGAATGAAGCATTTACTACACCTGTACTTACTGCATCAACCACTTACCTCGTTTCCATTGCTGATGCCTTCTGCGAAAGTGCTCGTGTTCCAATTACAGCAACCATCGCTTCCGTTCCGGCTCAACCGGTTATCGCTTCCAGCATAACGCCTGTGGCCAATACCGTGCGTGTGTGCAGCAGCAGTTCGCTTACGTTAACCGCGCCTGCTGGCTTCCCCTCTTACCTTTGGTCTACCGGTGAAACCACACAGCAAATCTCTCCGGCATCCAGCGGAATCTACTCCGTTACCGTAACCAATGCCGAGGGGTGTACCAGCCCTGTCTCCGCAGCGCTTACCGTCACCATTATCCCGGAACCCTGTAACAACCTGCCTCCGGTTATTGTGACCACGGTTTCCGGTATTTTTGTTGAAGGTGTAGTTCGCGTAGACCTCACACCATTAATCAGCGATCCTGACAATAACCTCGACATCAGCAGCCTACACCTGCTCAGTAATTCAACAACTGCAGGTGCTGCTGCATCCATCAGTACCGGAAACGAACTCATCCTTGATTACGGTGGTGTGCTCTTCTCCGGCAAAGACCGAATCGGCATTGAAGTGTGCGACCTGCTCGGTGCCTGCACCCAACAATCCCTTGAAATTGATGTCACGGGTGATATCGTGATCTTCAATGGATTCTCACCCAATGGTGACGACTTCAATGCCTTCTTCAACATTCAATACATCGATCTCTTCCCCGATACCCGCCAAAACAAAGTCACCATCTTCAACCGTTGGGGGGATGTGGTGTTTGAGACGACCAACTACGACAACGTAAACCGGGTCTTCACCGGCATCAGCAAAAACGGAAGCGAGCTGCAGGCCGGTACGTATTATTATAAAATTGAATTCACCTCCGGCCGTAAAACGCAAACCGGGTTCATCTCATTAAAAAGATAATTGCCTATGAAGAAAATAGTTACCCTGGTTGCAGTAATCTGTTTTGCCTCGCTCTCCGTCTCCATGGCCCAGCAGGATCCTATCTATGCCCAGTACCTCAACAACCCCTACACCCTCAACCCGGCCTATGCCGGCAGCAACAACATGCTCAATTCTCAACTGCAGTACCGCCTGCAGTGGGCTGGTCTGGCCGGAAACCCCGTCACCGCAAACTTCAATGTGCACAGTTCTATCTTCCAGAACAAAATGGGCCTTGGCCTGCAGGTCATCCAGGATCAGATCGGAGAAAACAAGAATACCGAGGTCAATGTAGCCTACGCCTATAAAGTCGAGCTTACCGATGCAACGCTCTCCTTCGGCTTGCAGGCCGGGTTCATCAACTACACCAACAACATCAATGAACTGACTATTCAAAATCCCAGCGACCCGCTGTTCTTTAATTATTCCGAAATGCAATTCAACACCGGTGCCGGTATCATGCTGCTCAGTGATCGTTACGTGGTCGGCCTGTCTGCACCGCGATTGCTGCCGGCCACAGTAAGCCAGGGCGGAGAAACAATTGAGGTTTACAACCAGAATTACTACTTCTTCGGATCCTACAAATTTTTCCTGTCGGAAAAAGTCAGTTTTCGTCCGGCAACCTTATTGAAATACAGCGGAGCCAATCCGCTGTCGGTTGACCTGAATGCGAATTTCAGCTACCTCAATACCTGGAATGCCGGATTGTTTACACGCAACCTGAATACCTACGGCCTGCTCGTCAGCATGACAGTGAACAACTTCCGCTTCGGTTATGTACTGGAACTGCCTACCAATAATTCCGTAGGCGTTAACTATACCTCTCACGAATTCATGATTGGTCTTAAACTCAAAGCGTTCTCCTTCCATGATCCGTTGCTGGTGAGAAGTTATTAACCCGGTTAAATTAATTATATTCAGCAGACTGTGGCCGCAAAAATTGCAACGCAGGAACTCATTGGATATAACAGATGTCAAAATCAATTATTGAGCGCGTAAGCTTCCCATGGCTTGCCTGGGCTTTACTATTGTTACTACCGATCACCTTTTTTGGTTTTTATCCTTCGTATTTCGGCAGAATCAACGGATCACTCCCGATTATTTATCATATCCACAGCGTCATGATGCTCGCATGGCTGCTCCTGGTCATCGGGCAACCCTTTCTGATCAACTACAATAAAATCCGGCTACATAAGTTAATTGGCAAAGTAAGTTATGTACTGATGCCATTGATCATCGTGAGCGGGTATTTCATTCTTCGCTTCTCGTATCAGCGCGCCTTATCGGGTGTGGATGTTGGGCCACCGGGATATTATCCTGAAGATTTGCCGCTGCACATTAAAGCAGCTGAGTTTGTGGTGATCGGAATTGTGTATTGGGTGTGGCTGATCATTTATTACACCCTGGGTGTAGTCTTCCGGAAAAATCTTTTGGCACATGCCACGTTTATGCTTGCGGCTTCCTTAACCATTCTTGGCCCCTCAGGTGACCGGCTGATCGGTCAGATATGCGATGCACTCGGATTACCCTTTAATGCCATAGCAGGAAATTTTGTGTTCGCATTGGTAGCCGCAGTTTTTGCTTCGTTATTGATTTTACACTACAAAAAGAAACTGAGCCCGGCACCAGCCCTGATCGTGCTGATGCTCCATGGCATCGGAGTCTTCCTGTTCTACACGATGCCATACCATCCTGCCTGGAATGCACTGGCCGCTTTTCTTTTCTGATGCATCAATTTCGCCACACGTACAGAAAGGAATATCCTTTGGACTGAAAATCAGTAATTGCCGTCTTGGCAGAAACTGTCGGTTGCAATCCAGGCCCAAACACATCGCGGGTCAGATTCAGCAACGCCAGGCTTTGTCCACAAACATAAAAGCGAACACCGTGAGCGATGAATTCCTGAATCAGCGGAATATTGGGATTATCGATACCGTATCGTTTGTTGTACTGTTCATTGTTAAAAAATGAACTGATGGCCCCACCGTGAATAACAACTACCATGGTTACGTTTTCTTTCGGTGCCCCGTTGGCCACATGCAGATTGAATGTGCGGCCGATTTCGGTGATGCCCATGCTGGCCTTGCTGGAATCCTGTAACGGCATAGTGATATCGATGCCGATTTTATGCTTTTGCTTCGGAGCGTAGCGGAGTGCGGCATCGTTCACGGGCATAACGCCCATCAGCAAATGGCTGCGCATCACGGGAAAGACCAGTTCATTTCTGAGTCTTTCAAATCGGGTTTCGATATTTTGGGCGGATGATATACCGGCCATAAACAGGGCGGCCAGCATGAAGGCAGTGGTTCTCATGAGTAAAGTTCAGGTTATCCACGGAAGGTAATCCATTATTCAGCAATCACAAGCAGGTTCGCGACAACCAGCAAAATCACGTCTTCCAGCGGCTGCAGTAAATAAAACCATCGGTTTCCCGCAGGAAAAAGTCAATATTTCACCATATTCGAAACTGTCTAATTTAAACCTTATGTACCGATTCCGACTTTCCCATGCCCTGATGCTGGCCCTGTTTATTGCCGCCATCGCCTGTTCGCCCGCTGAAAAACAAATCACGCTGCCGGATGTAGCCCCTCCGGCTGCCAATATGGAACCGCGCGAACTGGTCAGCAAGCACGGTGACAAGCGCATTGACAACTACTACTGGCTCAACGACCGGGAGAATCCGGAGGTCATCAACTACCTCACTGCTGAAAACGATTACCTTGATACCATGATGGCGCATACCAATGCATTTCAGGAAGCGCTCTTCAATGAAATGCGCGGGCGCATCAAGGAGGATGATTCATCAGTGCCGTACAAACTGGATGATTACTACTACTATTCCCGCTATGTTACCGGTGGGGAATACCCCATCTACTGCCGCAAGAAAGGCTCGCTGGATGCACCGGAAGAAATCATTGCTGATGGAAATGAACTCGGCAAAAACCAGTCGTTTTTTAACTTCTTTACCTCCGTGAGTCCGGATCATAACCTGGTGGCCATTATCATGGATACCGTAGGCCGAAATTTCTATACCGTCAAATTCAAAGACCTGCGCAACGGAAAAATGCTGGCCGATAAAATTCCCAACACACGAGGCGGCTATGAGTGGACAAATGACAATCAATCGATGTTCTATGCGGTGCCTGATCCGCAGACCCTTCGCAACTTTCTGATCAAGCGCCACCTGCTCGGCACACCTGCCTCGGCCGACCCGGTGATTTATGAAGAAAAAGATCAGACGCTGGCCGTCTATATCGGAAAAACAAAATCGAAAAAATACTTCATCATCAACTCAGGCCGCACCGATGCCAGCTTTGCGCAATACATCGATGCCGACAAGCCCGGCAAGCCCGTTGTTATTGAACCATTAAAAGACAATGTGGAGTATTCAGTGGATCATGCCGGTGGCGACAAGTTCTTCATCCGCACCAATAAAGAAGCAGTGAATTACCGCCTGGTGGAAGCGCCTGTCAGCGCACCTGGGGCAGCCAACTGGAAAGATGTGATCCCGCACCGTGAAACAATTTTCCTCGAAGGTGTCGATTACTTCAAAGAGTATATGGCGGTAGAAGAATTGAGTGCCGGACTTACGACCATCCGGATCATTAAGCGTTCCGATAATTCCGAGCATTACATCAACTTCGGTGAACCCGCCTACACCGCGGGCATCGGGTACAACCCGGAGTTCAACACGAACATCATCCGCTACACGTACCAGTCGATGACCACACCCTTCTCCACGTTTGATTACACCATGGACACGCGCGAGAAAGAACTGAAGAAAGAGCAGGAAGTTTTAGGCGGCTTTAATAAAAACGATTATGCCACCGAGCGTGTGATGGTGAAAGCGCGCGATGGCAAAGAAATCCCGCTTTCGATCGTGTACCGCAAAGACGCCTTCAAAAAAGATGGCACCAGTCCGGGATGGATTTATGGCTACGGCTCCTATGGCGCTTCGATGTTCCCTTCGTTCAGCGTGGCACGCATCAGCCTGCTGGACCGTGGTTTTGTTTATGCTATCGCCCATATCCGCGGTGGTCAGGAAATGGGTGGCCAATGGTATGAAGACGGCAAGATGCTGAAGAAGAAAAACACCTTTTACGATTTCATTGACTGCTCGGAGTGGCTCATTCAGAACAAGTATGTGGCGAAAGACAAACTCTTTGCTTCCGGTGGCAGTGCCGGTGGCCTGCTGATGGGTGCCGTAGCGAATATGCGCCCGGATCTCTACCGCGGAATGATTGCAGCCGTTCCGTTTGTCGATGTCATCACCACCATGG
>JALOMI010000201.1 GCA_025455465.1 Cyclobacteriaceae bacterium
AGTAGCCATCGATAAAGCCGGCATAGACATACATGCTGTCGGCTTTGATCACTACGGCATCAGCCGGTATGGACAGGTTCTTACCAACGCCACGGATGACACCGTTGCGGATGATAACCGTGCCCATATCCACTTTTCGGCCCGGGGCCTGGATAATGTTAACATTGGTGATGGCATAGGTTCGGGTTACCGGTGCCAGCTTCACCTCTTCTTGCGCATAAGCAGCAATGAAAAGCCAGCTCAGCAGCATGGAAAACCACAGTCTGGTTATTCGGTAGAATTGCTTCATGAACGAACAGTTTAAGTTTCAGTAAGCTGCCAATTTAGATGGGTCAGACCTGCCCACAGCTTCCGAATACATGGAAGGCAAAATCCATAAACCGATGGCAAACCTGCTGTTACGTTAAGACATTCTGCCATGGGCACAATCGATTTCATAAAAAGCAGGAATTTCCAGCCGTGTGTGACTTAAGTCATAGGCAGCAGCAGCTTGTCAATGCAACTTTGAACAAAGCATTGGATTATGACCGATTCACATACGTATACCGTTGACCTGCGCTGGAACCACGACCGCCAGGGAACCCTTGACTCGCCTGAACTGGTTGAAGCCTTGAAAGTGGCCACGCCCCCACCCTTTGCGAATGGTGTGGAAGGCATCTGGTCACCGGAACATCTTTTCACCGCGGCTGTCAGCAGTTGCCTGATGACGACTTTTCTAGCCATTGCCGGTAATTCCAAACTTCCGTTTGAAAGCTTCGACTGCCGGGCATCCGGTAAGCTGGAACAGGTAGACGGTAAATACCGGATGACCGAGGTGTTATTAGAACCCCGCCTCATTATACCTGCCGAGGAATGGCTGCCCAAAGCCGAACGTATCCTGCAAAAAGCAGAAGCGGCCTGCCTGATCACCAACTCCATTAATGCGAAGGTGATTATGAGGCCAGAAATTTCTGTACATCAGCCCGCAGAAGGCTGATTGTTTATTCGGCCGACAGCCGCATTATCCAAATAGGCACTCCGTACACGGGGCGCGATCATGTGGTATATTTACCGCATGAATGTGATTCTCTTTGACGACCCCTCCATACGCGTTCACCTCCTTCCCTTCACCTTTACCCGGCCTGTGGCCGACATCCGCAGCGGCATCCTGACCATCCGGGAGAAGTGGGAACGTTGGCTGAAAGCAGATGCTTCCTTTTTGACGGAAGATTATCTGTCCGGAAAATATCCGCTGAAGGAATCTGCGGATAACCTTCTCATCAACGGTGCCCTGTGCCCGGATGAAAAACTGATTGACGCTATCCGACAATTGCCGATGAACGCCAGCCTGGTGCAAGGCGAATATCGAATAGCCATGCGTGCCTCATCCGCTGCTTTGAGTGCGTTTGATTCAGCCCAAGTGATAGAATATGCCGGTGACATTGACCTGATCGATCGCGTGTGGAAAATTTTCCAGCGCAACGGGGCGCGTATCCGTTCCGATTTTCACTTGGTCACGAAGGGTAAAACCAGTTACGGTGTGCAGGATAAACCGACCATCGTCTACAACGAAGAAAATGTTTTCGTTGAAGAAGGTGCAACCATCCGGGCAGCGGTACTGAATGCCGAGAATGGCCCGATCTATATTGGTAAAAAGGCTATCATCCAGGAAGGTGCCCTCATCCGCGGCCCGTTTGCCATGTGCGAGGGTGGTCATGTCAATATGGGCGCTAAAGTTCGCGGAGATACAACGGTTGGTCCCTACTCAAAAATCGGTGGGGAAGTGAGCAACTCCGTCTTCTTCAGTTACAGCAACAAGGCGCACGATGGTTTTGTGGGCAACTCGGTGATTGGCGAGTGGTGTAACATCGGTGCAGACACAAACACCTCGAACCTCAAGAATAACTACGAGACCATCAAGCTGTGGAACTATGCAACCGGAGGCTTCAAAGACACCGGCCTTCAGTTTTGCGGCCTGCTGATGGGAGACCACAGCAAGTGCGGCATCAACACCATGTTCAACACCGGCACTATCGTAGGGGTGTCGGCCAATATTTTCGGTGAAGGATTTCCGCGCACCTTTATTCCATCCTTCGCCTGGGGGGGTGCTTCCGGTTTCACCACTTTTCAGATCAACAAAGCACTGGATACTGCTGCCAAAGCAATGGGTCGCAGAAACGTTACATTAAGCGAGGCCGATCACAAAATATTGCAGCACATATACGAATCAACCAAGTCGTTACGCGTATGGGAAAAACAGTCCTGAAAAGAAACAATCCTTATGCACCGCTGATACCCATGCTGATGGTAACGATGATTTCCTTCTTCGGATTGATCAACAGCATCGGGCGCGAGCCCTGGCGCGTTACGATGGCCGGCATCGGGTTCACAGGTTTACTGCTGCTGTCTGTTATATGCTGGCGTTTACTGAAAAAAAGAATTCAGGCCAACGCAAACCGCCCGGTAAATCACTAATATTCGGGCATGTTATTTTCGGCCATACCCGGACTGAACGACACCAAAAAACTGCTGGCGGATGCGGTGCGCAGCAACCATGTGGCGCATGCCCAGCTGCTGGCATCGCCAGAGGGCGGTCTTAACCTGCCCATTGCTTTAGCCATGGCTACCTACCTTCATTGCAGCCAGCGCGGAGACGATGCCTGCGGCACATGCCCGGCCTGCAGCAAAAGCCTGAAATACATTCACCCGGATACGCATTTCGTCTTCCCGTTCAACAACGTCAAATCAGAAAAGGATGAGGATCGCCTCAAGGCCGACATCCTGAAAACGTGGCGCACATTTCTTACAGAAAGTCCGTTTGGTAATCTCGATGACTGGGCAGCCGCTTATGGTGGCGAAGACAAGCAGCCGATTATCTCGCGGGAGGAAAGCCGGGAGATTATTAAGGCGCTGTCATTAAAACCGTTTGAAAGTCCGGTTAAAGTGATGATCATCTGGTTGCCGGAACTGATGCACCCGACTGCGGCCAATGCCATCCTCAAAATACTGGAAGAGCCTTCTGCGAAAACATATTTTCTGCTGGTCACCAACGGTGTGGAACAATTGCTACCCACCATCCGGTCACGCACGCAGATCATCAACATACCGTTGCTGCAGGATGATGAAATCGCTGCCTGCCTGTCGCAATCAGGCGCTGATGCAAAACGTGCAGAGCAAATCACCCAACTGGCGGAAGGAAATCTGAATGCAGCGTTAAAACTGCTGGAGCAGGATGATCTGCCGGATGATGCCCAGCGGTTTGCCGACTGGATGCGCGCCTGCTTTAAAAAGAATTACGGCACGCTGATCGGCTTTGCCGATGAGTATCATGCCCTCGACCGCATGGCGCAGCGCAATATGCTGCACTACAGCATGAATATGATGCGCGAAGCCTTACTCGCCCGTGCCGGTGCTGAAACACTACATCGTGCGCAGGGGAATCAACTGAAATTCATACGTGATTTCAGTCGTGTGATGAACACAAAAAAAATTGAAAAAGCCTATACGCTGATGAACGATGCGAGCTACCACATTGAACGCAACGGCAGCGCCAAAATGATTTTTATGGACCTTTCCCTTCAACTGTCAACTGTACTGAATCCATGAGCAAGACCATCACCCTGGGATGCCTCGGCACCCCGTCCGGAAAATATTGTGCAAACGTGCTGGAAGAAAAAATCAAACCCTCCGGCAGCCGCACCGAAACAACCTTGTATGCAGATAGTAAATCCATGTTCATTGCCCTGGAAGAAGGGGACATCGATCTGGTGGCCGTGGATGCCACCACGCTGGCTGCTGAGTTGCCGGAAGAACTGGAACTCATTGCCGTTACGGAGCGCCAGCGCGTGAACGATGTAGTCATCAGCAACCGGCCTGATGCAACACTCACTACTGATACAAAAAATGTTGTTGCAACTTCTGCGTTGCGTGCAGCGTTTGTGCGGCATTACTTTCCGGAGACACCGTGCACGCTGGCTGAGTCACCGGAAGCCATTGAGCAGGCGTTAAAGTCAGGCGCTGACCTGGCTGTAACCAGTTATTATGAAGCCCTGTGGATGAACCTCGAGAACCGGATTACCGAAGTATTGGAAACCAGTTACTTCACGCCCGCTGCCGGGCAGGGTTGCATTGCCGTGCTTTGTCACCGCAAAATGGAGTTTGCCAAAAAAGATGTCGTGCGCTGGTGGGCCAACCATGAAGAAACCGAGGACTGCCTGCGTACCGAGCGCTCGTTCAGCCAGGCGTTGCCCCTCACCGAAAAACGGCCCGTTTTCAGCTATGCCCATTTTGAAGGCGCTTTGGTCACGCTGAAAGCCGGCATCATCACCGCTGACGGACGCAACCTCTATAAAACCAAGAAATCATCCATCCTGGCAGAAACCCGCGATTTGGGTAAAAAGGCAGAAGTTGATATTGCCCGGCTCTTGGTCGAGCAGCACGCCCAATCGGTATGAGGATTGCACAGCATCCTCACGAATTATCTATTTTTGAGCCCTCAATTAAAAACGATTTCGCTGTATGAACCGTATTCTTACACTTTTTACTGTACTGTTGTTTTTCATGACGAGTTGTGCCCAGAAAAAGGGCAATGACTACGTCATCACCATCAAAACCAACTATGGTGACATGGTCGCCATCTTGTACGATGAAACACCGAAACATAAGGAGAACTTCATTAAACTGGCCAAGGAAGGATTTTATGACAGCCTGTTGTTTCACCGGGTGATCCAGGAATTCATGATTCAGGGCGGGGATCCCAACTCGAAGAAAGCAGCTTCCGGGCAGCCCCTCGGCACTGGCGGACCAAACTACACGATAGAAGCGGAATTCAATCCGAAATACTTTCATGAAAAAGGTGCTTTCTCTGCCGCACGTCTTGGTGATAATGTTAATCCCGCCAAGGCCAGCAGCGGCAGCCAGTTTTATATCGTTCAGGGAAAAAAATACACCGATGAAGAGCTGACGCAACTGGAGCAGGGCATGAACTACAACAAAAAGAATCAATACCTGCGCGATTGTTTGGGTATGCCCGAGTATGCAAGTGTGCGTGAAACAGTGATAAGAAAACAGCAGGAAGGGGATGGCGCCTGGCTGCAATCATTCTTCGAACAATCCGATACACTGATCGTGAAGGTAAAAAAAGATTACAAGCCCTACTCCTTCTCAGCCGAGCAGCGTGCCCGCTACCGCGAGGTGGGTGGCGCCCCGCACCTGGACGGAGACTACACGGTGTTCGGAAAAGTGATTGCCGGCCTGGATGTTGTTGATAAGATAGCAGCCGTGCAAAAAGGCGCTGGCGACCGGCCGGTGGAAGATGTCCGCATGTTCATTACGGTGAAGGAGATGCCGCGAAAGACCATTGAGAAAACATATGGTTATCAGTATCCGGAGAGTAAATAATAAATCGAACTATTCTTCAGTGATTCACAAGAAACTTTAGCGTTATGAAGATCCTGGTCACCGGTGCGAATGGTCTACTCGGACAAAAACTGGTCGAATTGCTTCAGACAGACGATTCGATTAAACTAATTGCCACGGCTCAGCGCCCGCTGGTCATCAACCTATACAGGGGTGAATTCAGGTTACTTGATATCACTGATTCATCACAAGTACAAACCGTTATTGCCGAAACAAAACCCGATGTGATTATACACACGGCAGCGATGACCAACGTTGACCTGTGTGAAACCAACCGCGAAGCGTGCTGGAAGGCAAACGTAACTGCCGTTGATTACCTGGTGGATTCAGCTAACAGGCATCATGCACACCTCATACACGTATCCACCGATTTTATTTTTGACGGCACCGAAGGACCGCTGGATGAACAGGCAAAGCCCGGCCCGGTAAACTTTTACGGTGAGAGTAAACTGAAGGCGGAAGAAACTATTCAGGCGAAGTCGGCTTCATGGTGCATCCTGAGAACAGTATTGGTTTATGGCATCACCAAAGACATGAGCCGTTCCAACATTATCCTGGTGTCGCATGCCATGCCGGAAATCGCTCGGTTGTGCAATGTGGTGGTGCTGGTTAATGACGGACAGGCCATCCTGTTCGAGGATGTCGACGAAGGCATTCGCGCTTACCAGGGGACCGCTGGCGCGCCCCAGCCGAAACGGACCCAGCCCATCGCAGGAATGGGCCCGTTAAAATCCGCAGTTGCCGTGGTCGGTTCGACACCGGTAGCAAGCGCGCAAACAAGACTGGACTCCCGTTCCTGACATGCTGCACAAACTGAAGAAAAACCTGGCCTTCTGGATAATCGGCGCGCCTATGGTGCTGGCAGTGTTTTATTTCGTCTTTCTGGCGGCAGACCGCTTCGTCAGCGAAGCGAAAG
>JALOMI010000202.1 GCA_025455465.1 Cyclobacteriaceae bacterium
TAAACCCCGCACCGATGTGTTAAGCATTCCTTATAAGATTCATCCCCACAGTTCAGAAAGCGGAAAACACTTTCTCGTGAACGGCTCCGAAAAAACTCCGGTTCAAGTTTATGGCAGCCAGGGATTTCAGAATTTCAGTGCTGCGCGGGAAGTGTTAAAACGACTGGGGGTTACCTACGACATGTTTTACAAAGCCGTACCACATTTTCTTCCCTGACAATAATCTGATTTCTCGTCAACCCTAGTCTATCTTGTCCATGAATCTCAACCTGAAGAATCCGCTTTGCATTTTCGACCTGGAAACTACGGGCACCAACATCAATGTTGACCGTATTATTGAAATTGCCGTCATCAAAGTGATGTCCAACGGGGAAGTCATCCGGAAATCAGACCTGGTTAACCCGGGTGTGCCAATACCAGCGGAATCATCACGTATTCATGGAATTACAGATACCGATGTAGCCGGTAAACCTTTATTTAAGGAGTTGGCCAAAGAATACGCCCGCTTCTTTGAGGGGGCTGACCTGGCCGGTTTTAATGTGCTGAAGTTCGACATCCCCATCCTTGTGGAGGAATTTCTGCGGGCCGGAGTTGATTTTGATTACAGCCGTAAAAAGATCATCGATGCCCAGCGGATTTTTCACCTGATGGAAAAACGCACCTTGTCGGCAGCCTACCGGTTCTATCTGAATAAAGAGTTGCACGATTCGCATACGGCTGAAGCGGATACCCAAGCCACTATGGAAGTACTGATGGCCCAAATTGCCCGCTATGAAGGACAGCCGGTTATTGACTCTATGGGCAATACTATAGGAGAAATCCGTAATGACATGGAGATGCTGTCTCAACTTTCCTCTGCCGATATGATCGATCTGGCCGGAAGGATGGTGCGTAACGAAAAAGGGGAAGAAGTGTTCAACTTCGGCAAACACAAAGGCAAGCGCGTGACGGATGTGCTCAGAAATGAACCCTCCTACTACGACTGGATGATGAACGGTGACTTTGCCCTGGACACGAAGCGTAAACTAACCGAGATTAAGCTCCGTGAATTGAAGAACAAATGATTCAGGCACTGAACAGCCAATTCACTTTTATCCGGTTGTGAACTATCCACGAGTTGCCGTCAAAATCATTTTCTTTCTGAATGGTTTTATTCATGCCAACCTGTATTCCCGGTTGCCTCGGGTTCAGGAGATATTTTCCATTGACAATGGCACATTAGGATTTGTTTTACTGGCCTCTTCCATTGGTGCCATTGGCGCCATGCCCTTTACGGGTTGGTTCATCATTCGTTTCGGCAGCCGAAGGATTTCCCTTTTTTCGGTTTTCTTTTATTGCCTTCTGGTACCGTTTGTACCATGGGTATTTAACCTGGCCGGCTTGATAATTTTATTTTTTCTGATGGGTGTTTCAGCCGGCATGCTCGATGTGTCAATGAACGCGCAGGCCGTAATGGTTGAACGGCAAATCGGTAAACCCATCATGACTTCTTTTCACGCCCTGTTCAGTATCGGTATGATGCTGGGGGCCGGTATGGGATCAATTTTTTCAAGACTGAATACCCCTTTATTTACGCACCTCGGTATAATAACCCTGGTGAGTGTTATCATATCCTTCTTCATGCGGTATTACCTCATTCACGACAAGCCTACCGAAAAACAAGAAGGCCCCGCTTTTCGACTACCCAATGCAGCAATGGTTAGTATTGGTGTCATCGCCTTTTGTTGCATGCTGGGTGAAGGGGCTATGGCCGACTGGAGTACCATTTATCTGGAAAAAATTGCACATGCCGATGTAGCCTTGGCGCCACTCGGACTCGCAGCCTTTGCCCTGGCCATGACCATCGGAAGGATCCTTGGAGATAATGCCCGACTTAAGCTCGGTGACAAACGATTGATTGTTTTATGCGGCACCATTGCCACTGTCGGATTGATCACCGCTATACTTGTTGATGATCCCTACCTGGTGATTACCGGATTTTTTATGGTTGGAATCGGGCTATCGGTTATCGTTCCGATTGCCTATAGTGTTGCCGGTAACGCCCCCGACCTTCCTCCGGGTGTCGGGCTCGCTATGGTAACAACCGTTGGGTATTCCGGATTTCTCGTTGGCCCGCCCATCATCGGTTTTATTGCCGACTGGCAAACGTTACGCTCCGCGTTTGTCATGGTAGCTGCATTATTTGTACTGATGATTTTGCTGAGTCTGAAGTACAGCAAGGAATGAAAAAGGGTTCGCGCTGAGCCCTTACTGAAAATGATTTCCTCAGAAATAATTGTCAGGTTCCTACTTGATCCTTTCCCAGACCTCACTCACCGGGTTTCCTGTTGTACCCTTGCCTTTGTGGTACCAGTCTTTTCCGTCCAGGCGGCAGTCAAACGTGAGTGCCATACCTGCGCGGGAATTATCTCGCGAAAAGAAGCGGATATTCTCCGTGTACTTGCCGTCTTTCAGTACATATTCACCACCACCGGTTCCCATAAACTGGCGGGTTTCGTAATTGAAGGCTGCCCATTGAAAATATTTTCCTGACATAATCTTCATCGTTTGTCTTGGTGATGCGCCTCCCCTGCGTTCTCCGGCAACACCGTTATCATCCACCCGTGCACCAAAACGCCATGCTCCCTGCAAAGGAGAGTCCGAGCCGTCTACCCTTCGCCAGGTTTCTTTCAGCACACTTCCGTGCATCGGGGCTTCAATAGTCAATTCATCCTTTTTGAATGAGTAGCTGAATGTTACCGGCTTACGCACCTGGGTGCTGTCGGCTGTGTAGAAGTCGAGTACCTCGATATAATTCTTTTTATCAACCGTGAAGTTGCCTCCACCTGCCCGCAGGAATTTTCCATCCTTATCGTGAATAGCGAACATGAAATAACCATTTGCATAGATCTTGATGCATTCATCGGCAAACGGTTTACCGTTTTGCTGCACCAGTTTCCAGGCTCCGCTCAAATCCTGGGCGCTAAGTAATCCACTGATAAAGAACAAGTGAATGGCAATCATCCTGCTGATTTTCATGGCAATTAGAAATTAGTTGTTCTAAAGTCCTGTGTACTAAATATTTTCCAATCCTTATTTTTTGTAGTGCTGCATGGCTTCAGGGATCCAGCTTTGAAGATCACGAACACGGGTTTCATGAGACGGGTGCGTTGATAAAAATTCGGGCGGTTCCTGTCCACCGCTTAACGAACTCATCCGCTCCCAGAATTTCGGTGCCTCATTCGGATCGTATCCGGCCATAGCCATGAAAATCAATCCCATACGGTCGGCTTCAGACTCATGTTGACGGCTGAACTTCAGCATACCTAAACCGGTACCTGCACCTACAGCCTGCATCAGCAATTCATTTCCCAGCGTAGGATTCTGGCCCATCAGTGCGCCCAGTGACTGAACACCCACCTGCGCTACCATTTGCTGGCTCATCCGTTCGCGGCCATGGTTGGCAATAGCGTGGGCTACTTCGTGCCCCATTACAACCGCGATGCCTGTCTCATCTTTGCAGATTGGCAATATGCCTGTATAAAAGGCCACCTTACCACCGGGCATACACCAGGCATTGACAGTAGGTTCATCGATAAGGTTAAATTCCCAGGCAAAACCACTGAGCTGAGAACTCATATTTTTATCGGCCATATACTGCTCCACGGCCTTTTGAATGTTGACACCTACGCGTCTGATCATAGCCGTCTGTTCGGCATTGCGCGAGAGCGGCCCCTTGCGAATAACTTCATTGTATTGCTGAGAAGCCATGGGAATCAGCTCAGCATTTGATATCAAACTCAACTGACTGCGACCTGTAACCGGTACGGTGGCACAGGCATACAGGAATAACAAACCACCTATCAAAAGAAGAACTCTGTTTCTTAGCATATGCTTTAAATTTGCCCAAAAATACAAATTCAGAAACCATTTGTTAATAGCTTTACACCACAAACGGATAAACCATGAGGATATTTGCTATCGGAAGAAATTATGCAGAGCACATCAAGGAACTTAATAATGAGCGCCCGGATGAGCCAGTAATTTTTACTAAACCAGATACGGCCATTCTCCGCAGCAACGCACCTTTTTACTACCCTGATTTTTCAAAAGACATTCATCACGAGGTGGAACTCGTGCTTCGCATCTGCAAAGAAGGTAAAAACATTGAGGAGAAATTTGCCCATAAATATTACGACTCCATTGGTGTAGGAATTGACTTCACCGCGCGCGATCTGCAGCAAAAAGCCAAAGACAAAGGCCTGCCCTGGGATATAGCAAAAGGCTTTAACGGCTCGGCACCCATTTCCGATAAATTCATTCCGGTCGGTGAATTCAGGAACCTTAAGGACATCAATTTCAGTTTACAGATAGATGGTGTTGTGAAACAGCAGGGCAACACAAGCCTCATGCTCTTCAGTTTTGATTACATCATCGCCTACTTATCACGCTTTTTTACCCTGCGCGCAGGTGATTTAATTTTTACTGGCACACCAAAAGGTGTTGGCCCCGTTGTTGTTGGTAACCGGTTATCGGCTTATATCGAAGATGAGAAACTGTTGGAATTTGACGTTAAGTAAACTTGCCGGAGTCCTATTTTTTCTCCTGGCACCCATTGCTCATGCACAATTCAGTAAACCCGAGATTGAACTGACGGAAGAGAACCGTTACCTCTTTCCGATCCGTCCCGGCTCACCGGCATCACTGGCCGGCACCATGGGTGAACTGCGCAGCACGCACTTTCACACCGGCATTGACATCCGTACGAACAGTGAAATCGGCTGGCCGGTAGTGGCCGCTCAGAGCGGCTATATTTCACGGGCTGGTGTCAGCCGAACCGGATACGGATTGGTGCTCTATGTTAAACACCCGGATGGAAACTCAACGGTGTACGGACACCTCGATCGCTTTCACCCGAAGCTTCACAAGCACATTCTTCAGGAACGGTATAATCGCAAAGAGTCGGAAGTTGAGTTGTCTTTTACTGAAAATCAGTTCCCGGTAAAGAAGGGAGACACCATTGCGTTTGCCGGAAACACGGGGGCATCGCAAGGGCCTCACCTCCATTTCGACATTCGTGATGCCAACAACCAGGCTCTTAATCCTTTACTTTATAATTTCACGGAAGTGCGAGATAATACACCCCCTATCGCCACCCGCATTGCGTTTAAAACACTCGATATCAACAGTCGTATTAACGATAAATTCGGCCGGCAGGAATTCTATCTTCAACGTTCGGGCAAAGACTATCTGTTGACTCAAACCATCCTGGCACATGGTAAAATCGGACTGGAAATACTTGCCCACGATATTGTAGATAATGCACGTTTCAAATGCGGGGTGAATTACATCGAAGTATGGGTAGACAGTGTGCAGCTATTCACTCAACATATACAGCAATTAAATGTGGCGCAGGGAAGAACCATCTATTCACTGATGGATTTTCGCAAGATGCAGGCCGATGGCAGCCGCTATTACCGGTTGTATAAAGAAGAAGGAACCCCGCTTAACTTCTACGAACAATCACCGGGTACAGGCGTACTGAATATCCGTGAAGGGCAACAGGTTGCAGTTCGAATTGTAATGAAAGATTTTCACGGCAACACCAGCCAGGTGAAACTGAAACTGCGACATAGCAATCCCGTTAAGGAACTGCCAACCCTGCAATCAGCTAAAGTTGATATCGCTACCGAAATTGATGAAAACACTTTCATGATGTCCGTTAAACCATGCCCGGAAGGTTCACCAGTAGCACTGGTTCACGCCAAGGGTACGGTAGTGGAATTGGAACCGACCTACCTTAACGAAGTAAAGGCTGTTTACCTGATCGACCTGCGTACACTCATACCGGATTCTATTCAGGTATGCGACCGAACCCACGTTACAAACCTGAAAGCGCTCGTACCTTCAAAACGCGAATACCGTTACTACAGCAACCGGATAGACATCCGTTTCCCTGAACGGGCGCTGCTTGATACCCTTTACCTAACGGCAGAACACCTGGTTAAAACGGACAGCCAGGAAGTATTTTCGCTAGGCCCCGTAACAGCCTTCGGCCAGAGCATTGAAGTTACCTTAAAACCGGTAAGAAGTTATACCACGGATTCAAAGACGGCTGTGTACCGTAAGCGCGGAAGAAGTTATTCATTTGAAGGTGGTGATTGGACAAGCGGGAGAATCACCTTCTATCCGCGTGAGTTGGGTGATTTTGTTATTCTGCGTGATACCATTCCTCCGGGCATCACCCGTATCTACGCCAACAACCAAGCTGTAAGGTTCAAGATCAGCGATAATCTCTC
>JALOMI010000032.1 GCA_025455465.1 Cyclobacteriaceae bacterium
CACTGCCTGCCAGGGTGAAGATATTCTTCTCATCGCGTTCTATGTCAAGTACGGTATGCCCGAGCAGAAATGAACTGACGTGCGAAAGATGACTGACGTAGGCTACATGCCGGTCGTGTTCATCAGGATGCATGTACGTAATCTTCATCCGCAGGTGGTCAAACATTTTCTGTGCTGTGGCCAGTGCTTCCGCGGATGATTTCTCCTGCTCGCAAATGATGGTTGTCTTGTTGGTGAACAACCCGGAGAAGGCCGCACCGGGTCCGGAGTTTTCGGTGCCGGCAATCGGATGTGCCGCCACGAATTGATTTCGCTTCGGATGCGTGGCCACCGCCCGGCAGATTTGCCGCTTGGTTGATCCGGCATCGATTACTACTGCACCGGGCTTCACCTGTTCGAGTATGGAAGGCAACAAAGCTGCAAGCACATTGACCGGAATTGCCACAATGACCACATCGGCTTTCGCGAGCGCCTGCGATTCTGTTTCTGTCCTGTCGACCAGGCCTAATCGCACGGCTTCCGCTGCATGCATATCATTACGGTCAATACCAATCAATTCGCTGGCAAAACCTGACTCTCGCAAATCAATGGCCATGGAGCCACCGATCAATCCCAATCCGATTACCGCTACTTTCATGACACAAGTGTTTGGTTGGCTGTTTGATTCTGATTCATCAGAAAGGCTTGAATCCGGTTGCTGGCTTCCTGCAGTTTATCTTCCGTAGCACAGAGGGAAATACGGACGTATCTTCTTCCGGCCTCACCGAAAATAAATCCCGGTGTGATGAAAACCCTCGCTTCGTAAAGTATTTCATCAATCCATTTCTCCACATCGGCAACAGACTCCGGTGCCTTTGCCCATACAAACAATCCGGATTGATTTTTATTATAAACACATCCAAGCTGATCCAGCAGTTCATGCGCGATACGCTTTCGGTTGCGGTAAACATCATTTAACCGGCTGAACCATTGCTGATCGTGGCCAAGCGCTTCAACCGCTGCCTGCTGTAATCCAAGGAACATACCGGAGTCCATATTGCTGCGCACCTGCAATACCGCATCGATGTATTCTTTTTTACCCGCTACCCAACCCAGGCGCCAGCCTGCCATGTTATGCGACTTACTTAGTGAGTTCAATTCCAGCGCCACTGCATCAGCGCCCGGCACTGACAGCAGGCTCATCGGATGATCATTCAGAATTAAGCTGTAGGGATTATCATTGACGATGAGAAAGCGATGCTGGTGTGCCAATGCTACCAGGGCCTGCAATTCATCATGGGTGGCCGTGGTGCCGGTAGGCATGTGCGGGAAATTGATCCACATGATTTTAACCTTGCTGAGATCTTCGCGCTTCAGGGCATTCAGGTCGATGCGCCAGCCCAGTTCTTCCTTAACAGGATACGTGCGGACTTTCGCACCAACCAGACGCGTGACAGCGGAATAGGTTGGATAACCGGGATCGGGAATCAGCACTTCATCTTCGTCATTGAGAAAGGCCATGCTGATATGCCAGATGCCTTCTTTGGAACCCATCAGCGGCAACACTTGTGTATCGGGATTCAGCGGCACAGAATAAATTCGCTGATAGAAATCGCTGATGCCTTTGCGCAAAGCCGGTATTCCCTTGTACGGCTGGTAGCCGTGGCTGCCCGGATTCCGGGCCGTGGAATACAATGCTTCAATGGCACTTTCGGAAGGCGCCATATCCGGACTGCCTATACCCAGGTTGATAACCGGATGCTGTGGCGAATCGAGGCTGCGCACTTCCGCCAGTTTGCGGCTGAAGTAGTACTCTTCCACATTCGCTATCCTTCTTGCCGTGGTTATCAACAGCTGTTTATTATCATCTTTATTCATATCCTTTGTATCCTGATCAACTGTATTCAATTTTTCCTTTTTTGTATTCTCCCAGCACATTCAGATTTTTTACCTGGCGCAGCACCTGCTGCATGGCTTCGTCATAGTTGCGTCTGCGCTTCCACTCCACATCGACATGAATGGAATACTGATTAGGTTTTCCGATAATCGGTATCGACTGAATTTTGGTGAGATTAATCTGGTTGGTTTTAAATATCATCAGCGTCTCTGCCAGACTGCCTACCTCATTGGCAACCTCAAAACTGATTGATGCTTTGTTCGCTTCAGGTGCACGTTCGGATTTCCGGTTGAGGATGAGGAAGCGGGTAAAATTTTTCTTATGCGTTTCGATACGCTTCTCCAGCACCTGCAATCCGAATTTCTTCGCAGCCAGCTCATTGGCGATGGCTGCTGTGTTCTTCAACTTCAATTCTTTAACGCGCCTTGCCGACAAAGCCGTATCATCACTCTCGCGGATCTCCACCCCCCGGAGGCCTTGCAAAAACTCGGAACACTGCCGGATAGCCATCGGGTGAGACTCAATTGTTTTAATGTCTTTCATGGTAACACCAGGTAAGGCAAGGAGATGCATGTGAATGGGCAGGTAAATCTCACCGGTGATATTGAAATGATATTGCTGCAACAAAAAGTAGTTGGGAAGAATACTTCCGGCAATGGAATTTTCTATCGCCATCACGGCATAGTCGGCATCTCCTTTGTCGAGGGCCTCGCACAAGGCATGGAACGTCAGGCACTCCACAACATCAATCGGCTCCTGAAACCAGTTCCGTGCCGCTACTTCATGAAAGCTTGCGGAGATTCCCTGGATCGCTACCCGTGTTTTCTTTTTTCGCTTCATTGTCAACTTCCTTTCAGCAAGGATCAAAAAAAAGTCCCGGCATCTTTTGCCGGGACTTTTCAGAGTTCTTGGTTATTACTTGCGTCTGCAACATCATACCACTCTTATAAATCCCGGCCGGGGACTAAAAAAGTAGTAGTAATAAAACCAGAATGATGTGCTGATGCTTTTCATAGTCGTAATCAGTGCGATAAAGAAAAATGATTTTTCCGGCCAATCAAAACGAAACCAAAAAGATTTTTTATAACCTACCGCCTGTTCGTTCGCCCCGGCTGCTATTAAGGTTGTACTTTTGTTCACGTTAATCCCTACCAATCATGAAAACTTGCACATCCTTCTTGTTCATTACAGGTTTGTTGCTGGCTTCAGCTTGCGGCACAAAACAGGAACAGCAGGCAACCGAAAAACCACTTTACGACCAGGTGATGGATGTTCACGATGAAGTGATGCCGTTTATGGGAGAGCTCAACCGGTTGAAACGTGAACTGACAGATAAGCTTACGATCGCGCAGGACATGCCTTTGGAAGAGCGTCAGTCCCTGGAACAAACCATACAGAAAATTGATTCTGCCAGCCGGGGTATGATGGTATGGATGCGTGAGTTTAACCCGGAAGCATACGAAGGTGAAGAAAAGCAGCGCTACCTTGAACAAGAGATGGTACACGTCCAAAAAATAAAGACGGATATTCTGGAAGCGCTGGAAGAAGGGCGTAAAGCCAGTCAGTAACCTGATTGCTTCTGCTGGTCAGTAGGTCTTCGTCATATCTGCCGGTATGCAGATGATGAAGTCGGCTGTATTCTTGTTCTCCTCGTTCAGCTTGTCGATCGTTGCCTGCTCAACGGAATGTATCGTCATGATTTTGAGGTCCGGCCTGGCCTTCTGCAGGTACCACATGATCCCTTCGAAATTTTGGGAATGGTAGGCGCCATGGTAATGAATGAACATGCCGCTGGTTTTATTTTTCAAGATGAAATACGCCATCGTTGCATCCTTTACCGCCTGTGAACGGGCCAGGTTTTCGGCACTGCCCGGTGCACCATGTCCACCCATGGAACTGATCATACTTTTATACCCGGGCAATTCAAGGTCAATGATTATCGGTAGCGGAGCGATATACTGACGGGCTTCTTCCGGCAGGGATTCAAGCGCCTGAATACCCTTACGGTAAACCAGGTTGGCATAACGCCTTGGAACATTCGTGGCAATGGCCTTCAGGCTGCTCTTTTTGGCAAATTCAATCAACGGCTTATAATCATTTTTGTAATTATCCCACACCTTGGCTTCCGCCAGCAGGTGTCTCTCTTCAATTACACCCGTGAGGTATTCATTCAGCACCAGCTGATCATCGGCTTCAAACATCTCAAAGCCAAGCGTTAAGTCGGATTGATCGGCATGCATATCCTTCGCTACCTGCAACTCTAGCCAGTGCCCGATAGAATTGTCATGCAGTTCGCCAAAGAGAATGATATCAGACTTTGCCAGTTGCTTAATCATTTTTCCATACGAAATCTCTTCTCCGTCTTTGGAGAAAAGGGTGTAGGCTGGCTTGTCCTGTGCCTCGGCAATCAAGGAAAGTCCGAGCAGGGTGAAGAGAATTATATAACGTTTCACGAACGCTGATGAATTACGTGTATACTGGCTTTTTTGCATTTTCCACCAATGGGTGGATTTACTTTAGATAATCTGACCTCTGCTTTACTGACAGCCGGCAATTCCCGCATGATATCATTGATGATATTGTACACCACTGTCTCCAGCAGCCGTGAAGGCCGTTCCATTTCCTCTTTGACAATGCGATAAAGTGTTTCGTAGTTCACCGTTCCGCTGAGTTCATCGTGCCGGGCTGCTTCAGTGAAATCCGTGTCAACGGCAATATCCACCTCAAACCAGTTGCCCGATTCACGTTCGTGGGGGTAAACGCCATGAAAGGCATGGAACTCTAGGCCTTCAAGCGAAATGTGTCCGGTCATCCGATCTCGTCAAAGAAGGAGGTTACTCTGCGGGTCTGCTTTTCCACCTCGATCGTTTCCCTTTGTATAACCATCGGAGGTTCGACAACTAACTTCGGAGCCTCCGGCTCCTTTTCGGCTACTACAGTTTTGGAAATTTCCGGTTTGGGTGCCACCATGCGCGGCTCGAGGTTGGGGAATATCACCTTTTTGATTTCAGCCCGTGTCCGGGCCAGGTGTTTATCGGCATCAAAATCATGCTGCACTTTGCGCGCGCGCTCCACCCGATCGATGATATCCTCGGAGATTCGCTTCAATTCAATGAGAATATGTTCGCGGTTCGATTCGAGTTTCTTGTAATCTTCAATCATGTGCCGAAGGCGCTCTTCCATATCCGCCAATACCATTTTAGAACGCTGCTCGGCCTCATCAATGGTATCGTTGGCTTTCATCTTGGCCTCGTTAATCATTTCATCGGCCCTGAGCTGGCTTTCGCGCAGGTGCAAATCAGCAGCAACTCGGGCCTGCTCAATAACATTGGCACCGGTATCTTCTGCTGTTTTCAATGTCTTGAAAAGGGAAGTTTCCACTTCGCGGAGTTTCATCACCTCGCGTTCGGCATTTTCCAGTTTGTTGCGCAGGTCTTTATGCTCATCGAGTACCCGCTCCCATTCTTGTGACAGTGTCAGCAGGAAAGCATGCACTTCCTCCTTATCGTAACCCCTGAAATGTTTTTCGAAGGACTTCTGCCGGATTTCCAGTGGCGTAATTTTCATGATTGAGTTGGTTAAGGTTAAAAAATAACAGCCTGAAAAAAATCAATGGTCAAGGCTTTGGTTAAAATCTATTGTCCAAACGGATATCGTCTTGTCATCGCTGGCGCTGACCAGCTGCTCTTCATGGGAAGTCCACAGTAACTTATTCACCGAGGTGCCGTGTCCTGCGTGCCTGCCTTTGTCGATCACCTTCAGCAGGCGCATTTCGTCCAGGCTCCACACCTTTATGGACTTATCCATGCTACAAGTTACGAAATGTTTGGAATCAGGGCTAAAATCAAGATGATTAATTGCATGCATGTGGGCAACCACTTCCGCTGCCTTCACATAGCCTGCCTTCACATCCCAGGTTTTCAGGCGTGCATCCCGCGATCCGCTCAACAGGTAGTGCCCATCCGGAGAATACCGCAGCGTAAAGACGGAATTAAGGTGTGCCTCCCACACAAACTTTTCTTCCAGTGATTCGAGGTCATAAACCCGGATGAAATTATCGCTGAACCCAACTGCCAGTTCGCGCTGTAACTCATTTACGGCAATAGTACGCACGCTTTTTTCGGAGGCTTTCAATCGTTTGATAATTGTCAACGATGAAAAATCAATAACGGTAATCATACCCTCCTTGTCACCGATAAAAAGACGATTACCGTGCGACTGAATATCGAAGATGGCTGCATCGGTCATTTTCAGGGATCCCAGCTCTTTTTTATTCCTCCAATCAAGCACGTGGATGCCGTTATAATTATGCCCGACAACCAGATTGCCGGAGGGCTGATGATAGTGCAGGGCGTATATGGAGTTGGGCAAACTGGCAATTAGTTCCCCTTCATCCGGGCTTTCCAGGTTCCAGAGGGCAATCATACCATCTCCGGCCGCGCTGAAAAAGCGATGGGGCGTATCGGCCTGTTGCAAGGTGTAAATGCAGTCGCGGTGGCCGGTGAGATTGTGCAGGCGCTTAACGTGGATGAGACTCATGTTTCGATAACTGCCCGAAAGTTCAAAAAGTTTATACGAGTTTGCATAAACTTGCCAGACAAAAGATTTTACCTGTGCCGCTGATCAACCATATGCTCACACCCAACCGCGCCTGGGGCCTGTGGCAGATTACGGAAAAAATGGAGTATCTGAAGCAACAGTTTCCATCGTATGATCGTCTTCCGGCCGGCCTTAACCATCCCGACAAAATCTGTGAACACATGGTGGGCCGGATCCTCATCCGGAAACTGTGCAGGCATCTGCAGCTGCCCTATGAGGGCATCCGTAAAAATGAAAACAACAAGCCGTTTCTATACAATCAGCCTGTTCATATTTCCATCAGCCATTCGCATCCTTATGTTACTGCAGTTATTGACCGGATCAATCCGGTAGGCATAGACCTGGAACAATACAAACCTAAACTGCTGCGCATCGCACCGCGGATACTGCATGCTTCCGAAGTAGCCGATGCCGGCACCGATATTTCCAAACATACGGTCTACTGGTGTGCTAAAGAAGCGTTGCTGAAAGTACAGGGCGAAAAGAATCTTACGTTTGCTGAAGATATCCGGATAACCCCGTTTACGCTGCAAAACCGGGGCATCCTGGAAGGCCATATCCTCCGTCCCGAAAAAATCAGCATCTTCAACCTGGAATACCAACTCATGCCCGACTATGCCTATGCCTATACGCTCTAAGTGGTTTACCGTGGTGCTGCTCATTTGCCTTTTACTTTACGGATTGGTTCATGCTCAGCCTGTAGCTGAATTTTCTCTGGTCAATGTCGTAGACGGGAAAACCATTTCGCTGAACAACTTTGGCAAGCAACCAGGTGTTGTGATCATTTTCACCAGCGTGACCTGTCCGTTTGATCTTTCTTACCAGGACCGCATCCGTTCGATGGCGGATACTTATGCCTCCCGAATTCCCTTTCTTCTTGTGAATGCACATACCGATGCGGATGAGTCGGCCGAGAGTATGAAAAAATTCGCCCATGACAACAACCTCAAGATTCCCTACCTGGATGACAAACAGCAGGTGCTGATGAATTCGCTTAGTGCCCGAAGAAGTCCGGAAGCATTTGTACTGAAAAACAGCAATGGAATTTTCACTATCGCCTATCGGGGTGCTATTGATGACAACCCCCAGGTGGCCACCGATGTGAGCCAGCCCTACCTCAGCCAGGCTATTGATGATGTACTGAGCGGAAAGACACCAGCCACACGTGAAACACGCCCTGCCGGCTGCAGCATCCGAAGAAACTAAACACCCAGGTCATTGCCATCGGCAATGATCAGCAGAATTTCCTTGACCTCTTCGGCTTTCTTGTGTTCTCCCATTTTATCGAACGACATGACGAGGTTGCGCAGCATTCGCCTGATGATGTCCAGGTTGGCGCACGGCTCAAAAAATGCAGGCTGCGGAGCAAGGCGCAATTCGTGGATGTAGTTTTCAATATCCTGCCTTGAGAAGATCAGTCCTTTATTAAATACGTTGACGTAAAAAACCGTATCACCAGCCTTATAGGTAAGCACAAACAGGTTCGGTAGATTAACCCCGTAGACCGGCATTTTGAGCTTCTGGGCAATGAGCATATAAATAACGCACAGTGATATCGGGTTGCCTTTGCGTGTTTCAAGCACCACGTTAATCATTGAGTTACCGGGAGAATGAAAGTTTTTGGTGTTGGCTGCGAACTTGAGCTTATTAAAAATCACTCCGTTAAGCACCTTCACCTGGTCATACGGATACAGTTCAGGTTTAAATTCCAGCCAGGCTTCATAGTATAATTGTTCCAGATCCTGCTTCAGACTATCCAGTTCCAGATCAGGATACTGATACGTTGCCACCAGCCACATACCGGTCAGCAGGTCGTGATCCTCCGATGCATACCAGGTTTCCATCCGGTGCTTCAGCTGTTCGAACTGAAGATCGTGTATCAGGAATTCAATCTTCTCCTGCACCTGCGGATTGAAACTGTCTTCCCATTCCTTCTCCAGGTAAGGGATAACATCTTTGCCCAACGACCTGATTTTATCCACGACATGTGAAACCACCTGCTCGTCATCATCATCAAGCAGGGATACCAGCGCCTTCAACTCCTTATCACTCATCATGTCTGTATCACCCCTACATTAAATTTTTCTACCGGTGCCTGGTTGGCTGCTGCAATGCCCACCGATATCCATTCACGGGTTTGAAGCGGATCGATCACCGCATCGACCCATAAACGCGCAGCGGCATAATACGGGCTGAGCTGATCGTTGTATCGTTCGATGATTTCACGAAGCATCCCCTCTTCTTCCTCACGCGACAGTTCCTTTCCTTTTGCCTTCAACGCGTTTACTTTGATCTGCAATAATGTTTTGGCAGCTGAAGCTCCGCTCATCACCGCAATTTGTGCGGTTGGCCATGCCACAATCAATCGCGGATCATACGCTTTACCACACATGGCATAATTGCCTGCTCCGTAAGAATTCCCGATGATTACCGTAAACTTAGGCACGGTGGAGTTGGCCATGGCATTCACCATCTTGGCACCGTCTTTAATAATGCCTCCGTGTTCGGCTTTACTGCCCACCATAAATCCGCTGACATCCTGCAGGAATAACAACGGTATCCTGCGCTGGTTGCAGTTCATGATAAATCGGGCGGCCTTATCCGCTGCATCGGAATAGATAACACCACCCATCTGCATCTCTCCTTTCTTCGTCTTCACCACCATACGCTGGTTGGCAATGATTCCGATGGCCCAGCCATCGATGCGCGCGGTACCGCAGACAAGTGTTTTACCGTACAGTGCTTTGTACTCATCGAATTCAGAGTTATCGACAAGCCGCCTGATGATTTCATGGGTATCGTATTGCTTCACACGGTCAGCAGGCAACAGCCCGTATAATTCTTTAGAATCTGCCTGCGGTAGCTTAGGGGTAACACGGTCGAAACCCGCTTTATCCGTATGTCCCATCTTGTCAAACAGCGATCGGATGTAATCCAGGCAGGCCTGATCATTCGGAAACTTATTATCGGTTACTCCGGAGATCTCGCAATGCGTAGTGGCACCGCCCAGTGTTTCATTATCAATCACTTCACCGATGGCTGCTTTCACAAGGTATGAACCGGCTAAAAAAATAGATCCGGTCTTATCCACAATCATCGCCTCGTCCGACATGATGGGGAGATAAGCACCACCGGCTACACAGCTTCCCATAATGGCAGCGATCTGCACAATACCCATTGATGACATGCGGGCGTTGTTGCGGAATTGCCGGCCGAAATGTTCCTTATCCGGAAAGATTTCATCCTGCATGGGCAGAAAGACTCCGGCACTGTCAACAAGGTAAACGATCGGCAGCCGGTTCTCCATGGCGATCTCCTGGATGCGCAGGTTTTTCTTCGCGGTCATGGGAAACCACGCTCCTGCTTTCACGGTGGCATCATTCGCGGCCACGGCACAAAGCTTTCCGCAGATATAGCCGATACCGGTTACTACACCGGCCGCAGGACATCCTCCGTATTCTTCGTACATCCCATCGGCTGCAAACAAACCCACTTCGATAAAAGGAGAACCTTTGTCGAGCAGGTAGTCGATACGCTCGCGGGCTGTGAGCTTGCCTTTCTGATGCTGCTCATCAATCTTCTTATGACCGCCACCCAATTTAACGTTGACTTCGCGTGAGCGCAGCCGGTCAATCAATTGTTTGAACTGATCTTCGTTCTTGTAAAATTCCAGGTCCTTATCGGGCATGGGGTGAAGATACTTCAGATTATTCTTCTTTCCGTTGCTTTTGCAGATCGCGCTGGATTTTTTTCTGCGACTTTCCCAGCGGTGCCATGAAGTGGCGCGGGTTCTGATTAAAATGGTTAGCCAGTGAATCAATCGAATGAATCAGGTTGTTCAGGTTAACGTACAAGGAGTCTTCGGTCATTAACCGGCTTACCGTATTATCACCGCTGTTGAATTTCTTCAGTGTTTCATTTACACCGTTGAGGGTTGCGCTGATCTCGGATAACGTTTTGTTCAGCTGAACGGATTTCAGTGAATCAGAAATCACGGCAAAGTTGTTCAGTGTAGGATCCAGTTTGCGCAAGGACCGGTTCAGGTTACCGGTAAGCCGCTGAACACTGTCGGATAACTGGGTGATTTCCGTGTTCGCATTGGCTATCGTATTGTTCACTAATCCTGGCGTTGCCTTGAAGTCTTCAAAAATCACATCAAGCTTTTGCGAGTTGCGCGACAGATTATCCAGAATGGTGTTGAGCTTGCGCAAGGTTGTCTGCAAGTTGTCGGCAACCGGCACGGCACTTTCTTCGAGAATGGCGGTAATGCCCTTGGCCACCGTGGAGCGCAGGGTATCTTTAGGTTTCAGCTGACGGGAAAAATTACCGATGTTCAGCTGAATGAACTTGGTGCCCAGAAAATCTCCGTTGAGTATGGCCTCCGATGAATCACCCAGCACGACATAACTGTCGATCTCCATTTCCACCACAACACGGTTCTTTACCTGCTGGATCTGGATGCGGCTTACACGTCCCACAGAAACTCCATTCAGGTAGATCTGATTGCTGGGCATTAGTTGATCCACGTTCGAATAGATAGCGTAGTACTTCGAACGTGAAGAAAGAAAATCAATTCCTTTCAGAAAGTTGAAACCAAAGTACAGCAGCACCAGCGTCACGACCATAAAAAGGCCTACACGTACTTCCTTGGATATTGTCATGCTTTAGTGTTGGTGAGTACAGTGATTAATTGATGCGTCCGTTGCCTGACTTGTATTCACGAATGGCCCTGTAGATTGCCGAAGCGATATACTCCTGTACAGCAGGATCATTCAGCTCCTTCTCTTCTTTTACGTTCGAAAGATAGCCAATTTCTATCAATACGGCCGGCATGGCGGTTTCCCACAACACCTGAAAACCAGCCTGCTTGACACCGCGGCTGTTGCGACCGGCCCGTTTGCCAAACTGTTCTTCAATAAGGCCGGCCAGGCGTATGCTGGATTCGTGGTTGGCCGATTGGGTAAGGCTAAAAAGGATATACGACTCCGGTGACTTCGGATCAAAGCCCTGGTATTTTTCTTCGTAATTCTCTTCGAGCAAAATCACCGAGTTTTCACGCATGGCCACCTCGAGGCTTTCCTGTGTTTTATGAAGACCCAGCACATAGGTTTCAGTTCCGTAGATCGATTGCTTCTTGGTCTCCGGTGTATTGTCGGGCAGGGAGTTGGCGTGAATGCTGATAAATAAATCGGCATGGTGGTCGTTCGCTACTTTTGCACGCTCGCGAAGGCCCAGCGTCATATCAGTCTTCCGGGTAAAAACCACCTTGGCTTCGGGCATATTTTCCTCAAGAATCTTTCCGAGCTTGAGTGCCACACTCAATGTCAGATCTTTTTCCCGGGTGGATTTTCCAAACGTGCCGGGCTGCGCACCCCCGTGGCCGGGATCGATGCAAACGGTGAATTTTTTACCTCCGCCATTCTGGGCCGAGGAAACAGAAATTAGCAAGGTTATTGCTGCCAGCAGGCAGACGAATCGGATATTCCTCACAAGCAGTACTATGTTCAGTCGATTTGCAATACCTTTGGGCAAAGTTGTGAATTTTTCGCTAAAAGCTAAACTGCAGCCTATCAACTCCGTACTCGTGCGATTTATTCTCTCTCTTTTCATACTGCTTTTTATTCTCATCGGGGCATTGCGGGCGCAAAACCAACCATCCACCACTCCCCCGGCCGCAACAGTTGCCACCGATACGATCAAAAACCCTGCCGACAGCATACCACCGAAAAAGGGAGACATCGAAACCACCATCCACTACGCGGCACGTGACTCGATCCATAGCAGCATTGACGGACAGATGATCTGGCTGTATGGAGCTGCCAAGATCATCTACGGAGCCATCGAGTTGGAAGCCGATGAAATTGCCATCGATTACGCCAACAGTACCCTCACTGCCAACGGCAAGCGCGACTCGCTCGGCCGAAGGGTGGGCTACCCGATATTTAAAAACGGACAGGAGGTTTACGAGACAAAAGATATTGTCTACAATTTTAAAACCGGCCGTGCCCGCATCTCGGAAGTCATCACCCAACAGGGTGAAGGATACCTTCACGGTGATGTTGTCTATAAAAACGAAAAAAATGAACTGCTCAGTGTACGCAACAGCTACACCACCTGCAACCTCGAGCATCCCCACTTTGTCATCCGCTCCACACGCACCAAGGCAATTCCTGATGACAAAATTGTATCGGGCCCATTTTATATGCAGTTCAATGATATCCCGATGTACCCGCTCGGCTTCCTTTTCGGGATGTTTCCGGCCCAGCAGGAAAGCAAGTCGGGTATTTTATTTCCTTCCTTCGGGGAAGAACGAAGGCGTGGCTTTAACCTGCGCGGCCTTGGCTATTTTATTGACGCGAGTGAATACGTTAAACTTGGTGTGCGGGCTGACCTGTATTCGAAAGGGGATTACGTAATGTATTTCGACATGCCCTACAACGTACGTTACCAGTTTACCGGTGGCTTCAATTTCAGTTTCTCCAAAACGAACGTAACCAACCAGATCGAAAACGAAGATCCTACCTACGATTTCAACGTGCGCTGGAACCACACTCCGCAAACCAAAGGCACCGGACGGTTTTCAGCATCGGTCAGCGCTGCCTCCTCCACCTACAACACCAACAACAACCTGAACTATGGCATGCCCGGCAGCATTAATTCAACCGCGCTGAACAACAATACCCGGAAGATGAACTCAAACATTTCCTACAACAAGACATTCCGCGGAACACCGTTCAACATGGGTTTGAATTTGAGCCACAACCAGGACCTTGTTACGGGTCAGGTAGACCTGCAGTTGCCTGTGCTAACCGTTAACATGCGTAACCTGTATCCATTCCAGCGTAAAGACGGACAACGAACTCCTCTGGACAATTTCTCCATCGGGTACAGCATGACGGGTACCAACCGGATCAGCAATAACCTGGGCCGCAGGGGCAATGACCCGCGTACCGATTCCATCGCTCCGTTCACCATGGAAAACCTCAATTATTTCTTCCAGAACGGACAACGCGGTATCCGACACACTGCCCCCATAGCTTATTCGTTTAAGATCCTGCGTTATTTCACCGTAACGCCTGCCATGAATTACGAGGAACGCTGGTACACCCAGCAACTTAACTGGCGCTATGAACTGGTTAACAACCGGCCCACCCTGGTGGCCTTTGATACCATCAACCGTTTTAACCGCATCGCCAACTATAACTTTGTTACCGGTCTTAACACCCGTCTGTACGGCACATATTTCTTCAAGAAGGGCAAGGTCCAGGCTATCCGCCATGTCGTTAACCCCAACGTTTCCTTTAACCTTACTCCCGACTTCACCAGAAACCCGAACTACTTTCAGGCAGTTAATGTGAACGGAAAGATTATTCATCAGTCCCGTCACCAGGGATTCATTTATGGCGGTTCTGCGCCCGGTAACAGCGCAGCTATTGGCTTTGGCCTCGGCAATACGTTTGAGATGAAAGTCAAATCTGAAAAAGATACCGTTGCCCGCAAGGTAAATCTGCTCAACAACCTTTCGCTCAACTCCTCCTATAACCTGGTAGCCGATTCGTTCAAGCTTGCGCCTATCTCCCTCTCGGCCAACGCCAACATCATCAACAACCTGATCAACATCAACATGTCGGCTATTCTTGATCCCTATAATTACATCACGATAGTGAGTGAGGATGGAAGGCGTACCGAACGGAGGGTGGATCAATTTGCCTGGAAAGGTGGATCCATCGGACGGTTGACATCAGCCACCATCGCGCTGGGAACAAACCTCAACCCGGAAGGACGTGAACGCGATCAGTCTGCGCGGGAGCGGATCACCAACTCGAACCTGCCCGAGCAGGAGAAACAATATTTCCTCGCCAACCCCAATACGTATGTTGACTTCAGTATACCCTGGAGTTTACAAATCAATTACAGCCTTAACTTCCTTCACCCTGTCAACCAGGACATACGCATTTCGCAGGCGATGCAGTTCTCGGGGGATGTGAGCCTCTCGGAAAAATGGAAGATCACTTACAATTCGGGATTTGACTTTGAGAACATGCAGTTCACAACCACCAATATTGGTGTTACACGCGACCTGCATTGCTGGACCATGTCCTTCAACTGGGGACCCTTCGGCCGTTTTACCTACTATAACTTCCGTATTGCCGTCAAAGCATCTATGCTGCAGGATCTCAAACTCGAACGCAGGCAGCCGTTCTTCGACAATCTGCGTTAACGCATTCCTCAGCTAACGGAATAATAAATTACGGGTCGGCATCAGGCCAGCCAGCCTTCCACTTCTTCCATGGTGGGATTCTTCACATCTTCCAGCTTCATCTTCTTGCGCATGCCGCACACATCGTTGAAGAGCTTGGAGGTCTTCATGGACTTCAGTTGTTCCACCGACTGGATACCCAGCTTCTGCAGCACAGGGTATAAGTCCTTACGTATGCCAAGCTTCTCCGCATCGCGTTCGGAAAATCCACCTGCGGGTTTTTCCGGCTTCATCTGCGGGAAGAAGAGCACATCCTGTATCGAGGGAGAGTTGGTCATGATCATGCACAGGCGGTCGATGCCCACACCCAGACCAGCGGTTGGCGGCATGCCGAATTCGAGGGCGCGCAAAAAGTCTTCATCAAGTGCCATCGCTTCTTCATCACCTCGAAGGCCGAGTTCGAGCTGCTCTTCAAAGCGCTTGCGCTGATCGAGGGGATCATTCAACTCAGAGAACGCATTGCAGATTTCCTTGCCGTTGCAGATCGCTTCAAAGCGTTCAACCAATCCGGGCACAGAACGATGCTTCTTCGCTAACGGGGACATCTCGATGGGATAATCCATGATGAAAGTAGGCTGTATTAATAAAGGCTCGCACTTTTCGCCAAAGATGGCATCAATCAATTTGCCTTTGCCCATCGTGTCATCCACGGGAATGTTCAACTGGCGGCAGGTGTTCCGAAGATCAGCTTCCTCCATGCTGGAGATATCTACTCCGGTGAAATGCTGAATGGCGCCAAACATCGTGAAGCGCTTCCACGGCCTGCGGAAATCAATAACATGCTCTCCGACTTTTACCTGGGTAGTGCCGTGCAGATCCAGCGCTGCCTTTTCAATCATCTCCTCCACCAGGTCCATCATCCAGAAGTAATCCTTGTACGCCACGTACAACTCCACTTGTGTAAACTCCGGATTATGAAAACGTGACATACCCTCGTTGCGGAAATCCTTGGAGAACTCATACACACCGTGATACCCGCCCACGATCAGCCGCTTGAGGTAAAGCTCGTTGGCGATGCGCAGGTAGAGCGTCATATCGAGCGTGTTATGATGCGTTTTGAACGGACGGGCCGTAGCGCCACCGTACAAGGGTTGAAGCACCGGTGTTTCTACCTCGAGGTAGCCCTTGTCGTTGAGGTAACTGCGCATGGAATTAACCAGCTGAGTGCGCTTGATGAACGTCTGGCGGACCTCAGGATTCACGATGAGATCAACATACCGCATACGGTAACGCTGCTCCGGGTCGCTGAAGGCATCGTGCTTATGAACTGCACCTTGCTCATCTACGGTTTCTTTCACTACCGGCAGCGGGCGCAGCGACTTTGATAAAATTTTAAGTTCCGTAACATGTACGGAGATCTCCCCGGTTTGGGTGGTGAAACAATAGCCCTTCACACCAACGATGTCACCGATATCAATCAACTTTTTGAATACCGTATTGTACAGGGTTTTGTCTTCACCGGGGCAGATGTCATCCCTGCGCACATAGATCTGTATGCGGCCGGTTTCATCCTGCAGTTCGGCAAACGAAGCTGAGCCCATGATTCTGCGGCTCATGATGCGCCCGGCAATTGCAATATCCTTGTACTCGATTTTCTGGCGGGGATAATTTTCCAGGATATCGGCTGCGGAAGCATTCACTTCAAATAATTCGGCCGGGTAGGGATTGATGCCCAGTTTTTCCAGTTCTTCTTTGGCCTGCCTGCGGATGATTTCCTGTTCGCTCAGATGCATTTCGTTTGAATTTCCGGCAAAATTAACGGAAATCCTGGCGTGGGGAAATGAGTGTTAATAAAGCTGTTATCGGCCGTTTCTTCTCCGCCTCAGCTCTTTCCTGATCAGCGTAAGCTCCCGGCTGCTTTGTCCGGCCACCGAAGTATTTTCTGCAGCCCGTCTTAACAGGTAGGGCATCACCGAACGCACGGGGCCGTAAGGCAGGTACTTCACCACATTGTAGTTGGCCTTGGCGAGGTTGAAAGAAATGTTGTCGCTCATGCCGTAGAGCTGGGCGAACCACGCGCGTGTGTCATCGGGTTTCATGCCGTGTTTCTCCATCAGCACAGTGAGGTAGTAGTTGCTGTAATCGTTGTGCGAGCCGCACATCACCGATACGCGCTGCTTGTTGTCGATGCAAAACGCAAGGGCCTTGTTGTAGGCATCATCGGTGGCTTCCTTGTTCGGATGAATTGGATCGGCATAGCCCATCTTCGCGGCACGCTCACGCTCCTTCTCCATGTAGGCACCGCGCACCAGCTTGGCACCAAAGAATACATTGTGCATCACCGCCTCATGAAAATGATTGCGCAGGTTCGGAAGCCCGGCCGTGCGGTACAACTGATACGTATTGTACACGATCGCTTTTTCTTTGTTATACTTGATCATCAGGTCGAGTACGATGCGGTCGATCGGATCCTGGTACCAGGAATCTTCCGCATCGATCATGATCGGTATGCCGTAGTCATACGCTTTTTTACAGACACGATCGAAGCGGGCAACTGCACGCTGCCAGGAGGCTTCTTCTTCGGCTGATAACTTTTCGCCTGCCTGAATTTTCGCCAGCACATCTTTGGAGGCCAGTCCGGTGGGTTTGAATACACAGAACGGAATGTTTTTGGTGTTGTGTGCTTTCTCGATCGTGCGCAGCGTTTCTTCGGCAGTGGCTTCAAAGCCCGCCTCTGATTTTTCACCTTCCACGGAATAATCCAGGATGGCGGCCACATGATATTGACCGAGACGATGGATGGCCTGCTCGGCCTTGTCGATACTCTCCCCTCCGCAGAAATGATAAAACACGGTCTTCTTGATGATGCCTTCTATCGGCAGGCGGAGGTTCAGCGCCAGTTTTACTGAAGCGGTGGCCATCGCTGAAATCCACGGATGGTTCACCAGCGAGAAAATGAAGTTGGCTTTCTTCAGTTCTGCATCCGACTTATACGCGAAGGCGGTTTCAGTGTTTTCGAAGGAGATGGCGGGCTCAGATTCCATAGTCATTGATGTGCGGCAAATATAGTTTCCTGTGTGGGATTAGCATGCTGACTTTTATCAAACATTTGCCTCGAAATCAGGTTAAAAAAGCAGTATTTCATCAGGTTGATGAAACATCCAACGTGATTGATTATTGTTTAATTTTCGAACTCCATGAAGACAGCATCCTGGCTTACTGATTTCACAACACCGCACCAGCCCTTAGTGATTGCCGGACCCTGCAGTGCAGAAAGTGCAGACCAGCTAATGACCGTGGCCCGCGCCATTCGGCCCATGGGCATCCGTGTGATGCGGGCAGGCGTATGGAAACCGCGCACCCGTCCGAATTCTTTTGAAGGAAAAGGGGAAGAGGCTTTTGCGTGGATCCGCGAAGTGAAGCAGGCCACCGGTCTTGCCTTTGCCGTTGAAGTGGCCACACCGGCTCACGTGGCGCTGGCCTGCGAATACGATATTGATATCCTCTGGATCGGGGCCCGCACCACGGTAAACCCGTTCACCGTGCAGGAGATTGCCAATGCCCTGCGCGGCACCGGAAAAATTGTGCTGGTGAAAAACCCCATGAACCCCGACCTGGCCCTGTGGATCGGTGCGCTCGAACGCATCCATCAGGCCGGCATAACAAAACTCGGTGCTATTCACCGCGGCTTCTCATCATTCCAGCAATCGCGTTACCGCAACCAGCCTTTGTGGCAACTACCGCTGGAACTGAAAACCCGGTATCCGGAACTGCCGCTGATTGGCGACCCGAGCCACATAGCCGGCAGGCGCGACCTGATCCTGGAAGTATCACAAAAAGCCCTGGACCTGGATTACGATGGGCTGATGATTGAAACCCATCCTGATCCTGATCATGCCCTGAGTGATGCCCAGCAGCAGATCACCGCGCAGCAATTGCAGGAAGTACTGGCACTGCTGCAAACACGCGACCGGTCATCATCCAATGCTGTTTTCACCAATCAGCTCGTGCGGTTGCGTGAAAAAATCGACCACCTTGACCAGGAACTGGTGGAACTGCTGGCCGGCAGGATGAAGCTGACCGAGCAGATCGGTGAGTATAAAAAAGAAAACCAGGTTACAGCTTTTCAGCTGGAGCGCTGGAATGAGATTATGAGCACGCGGCCGGAATGGGCGAAGCTGGCAAAGATGAACCTGGG
>JALOMI010000203.1 GCA_025455465.1 Cyclobacteriaceae bacterium
AAGGGAAGAAATACCAAGCAACGCCAGATGCGCAATTTCGGTATGGCAAATCCGGAAGGCTATCGCAAGGCCTTGCGCCTAATGCGCATCGCAGAAAAATTTAATAAACCAATTGTTACCTTCATTGATACGCCCGGTGCCTTTCCCGGACTGGAGGCTGAACAGCGTGGTCAGGGCGAAGCCATTGCCCGCAACCTGAAGGAAATGTTTTCGCTTAAGGTACCGGTTATTTGCATTATCATCGGTGAAGGCGCATCCGGTGGTGCACTCGGCATTGCTATTGGCGACAGGGTGTTTATGCTGGAGAACACCTGGTATTCAGTGATCTCACCGGAATCCTGTTCCTCCATTCTCTGGCGCAGCTGGGATTATAAGGAACAGGCGGCTGAGGTGCTAAAACTTACCGCTAAGGATATGCTTCAGAACAAACTAATAGACGGCATCATCAAGGAGCCGCTCGGTGGTGCACACACTGATGCTGCCTGGATGGCGGAAGAAGTGAAGCGCGTTATCCTGGAAACAACAGCCGAACTTGAATCACTGTCTCCCGAAGAACGTATTCAACAGCGCATCGAAAAGTTTGGCGCCATGGGTGTTTTCAAGGAGTGATCCTGTTAATCATCGTCAATTTTATATCACCATGTTACCAGAAGCCTGTGATAATGACAGGCTCTTTTCTTTTATTTTGTGGGGCGAATCCTGATTTTTAGGACATGAATCTCCATGTAATTAATACTGGCTATTTTAAACTGGATGGAGGCGCCATGTTTGGTGTTGTGCCCAAGTCCATCTGGCAACGCACCAATCCGGCCGATGAAAACAACCTTTGTACCTGGGCGTTGCGTTGCCTGCTGATCGAAGATGGAGACAGGCTGATCCTCATCGATAATGGTATTGGAGACAAGCAGGATGAAAAATTTTTCAGTCATTATTACCTGCACGGAAACGATAACTTGAGTCGATCCATTCATTCAGCCGGATTTCATGAAGATGACATCACGGATGTATTCTTAACTCATCTGCATTTTGATCATTGTGGCGGAGGCGTTAAGCGGGAAGGGGGTAGGCTGACGCCTGTTTTCGCCAATGCTCGCTATTGGACAAACGCTGATCACTGGAAATGGGCTACCGAAGCCAACGCTCGTGAGAAGGCCAGTTTCCTGAAGGAAAATATTCTGCCGATTAAAGAAAGCGGGCAACTGGAGTTTATCGACTTGCATCAGGAATCACCCTTCGAGTCATTTAATATTTTCTATGCCTCCGGACATACCGACAAGATGATGATCCCAATGATTCGCTATAGGAATCACACGGTGTGTTTCATGGCTGACCTGCTTCCGTCAGTAGGGCACCTGCCGTTGCCCTATGTGATGGGTTACGATACCCGTCCACTGCTAACACTGGAAGAGAAGAGCAGGTTTCTAAGTGAGGCAGCCGACAATCAGTATATTTTATTTTTTGAGCATGATCCTGTTAATGAGTGCTGCACAGTGAAACAAACGGAGAAGGGTGTTCGTCTTGATGAGGTGTTAAAACTGCAGGATTTATGAAAATCGGACTGGCGCTCTCCGGTGGCGGTGCCCGGGGAATTGCGCACCTGGGGGTAATCAAGGCCCTGGAGGAATTTGGATTACGTTTTTATCATGTCTCCGGAACTAGTGCCGGATCAATTGCCGCAGCTTTTTACTGCTATGGTTACAAGCCGGATGAAATTCTGGATATTATCAGCAAGATGGGATTGCTTAAATCTGTCAGACCGGCATGGGCATGGACAGGCTTGTTAAGCATGGATGGATTTAAGGAGGAGATGCTGCGGTGCATTCCGGAGAATGATTTCAGTGCACTTAAAATTCCGTTAACAATTGCTGCCACTGAAATACGTTTAGGAAAGGTAGTGTATTTCAGTGAAGGAAATCTGATTGATGCGGTGGTGGCTTCTTCCAGCATACCTGCTTTATTTAATCCGGTGATTCATGAAAATCAAACTTTTGTGGATGGAGGATTGATGGATAACCTTCCCGTTCGTCCGTTGGTAGGAAAATGCGATTTACTGATCGGAAGTCATTGCAATCCGGTTCAGCAACGTTTTGATATTCGTAATGTGAAAGAGATTACGGAGCGCAGCCTGCTGATCGCAATCAATGTAAATACAACGATGAGTAAGTCGTATTGCAACCTCGTGATAGAACCACCGGATCTGGGCCGTTTCAGTACCTTTGATCTGGCGCGTGGTAAAGAAATATTTGAGATCGGCTACCGTTATACACGCGAGAACTACAAGGCTATTGATTTTCAACTCAACGAAAACCAACGCTAGCATGGCAACCTTTCAGGAACAAATTCTACAGGGCATACCTGAAGTGTTGCCGGCACCAAAGCCTTATGATGTCTCAGTCAATCATGCCCCGAAGCGTAAAGACATTCTGACTCCGGATGAAAAGAAGCTGGCAGTAAAAAATGCACTTCGCTACTTCCATCCTCGGCATCACGAAGTGCTGGCGCCTGAGTTTCTGGATGAGCTGAAAAGATTCGGCCGCATCTACATGTACCGCTTTCGTCCGGATTATCGCATGCATGCGCGGCCATGGCATGACTATCCGTATCGGTCGAAGCAGGCCGCTGCCATTATGCTGATGATCCAGAACAACCTGGATCCGGCTGTGGCACAGCATCCGCATGAGCTCATAACCTACGGAGGCAACGGTGCTGTGTTTCAGAACTGGGCGCAGTATTTATTAACGATGAAGTACCTCGCCTCAATGACGGATGAACAAACCCTGCATATGTATTCCGGTCATCCTATGGGCTTATTCCCGTCTTCACCGGAGGCGCCACGGGTGGTGGTCACCAATGGCATGATGATTCCGAATTATTCCAAACAGGATGACTGGGAACGCTACAATGCCCTGGGGGTAACCCAATACGGACAAATGACTGCAGGTTCCTACATGTATATAGGTCCGCAGGGCATTGTTCACGGCACAACCATTACCGTATTGAATGCCGGCAGAAAGATCAGCGGAGGTGACAGCAGTCTGGCCGGTAAACTGTTCGTTACATCCGGCCTGGGTGGCATGAGCGGTGCGCAGCCGAAGGCCGGAAATATTGCCGGGTGCATTACCGTGGTGGCTGAAGTAAATGACAAAGCTACTTTCAAACGTCATGAACAGGGCTGGGTGGATCGCGTATCAGATAACCTTGCTGAATTAACGCATTGGGTTCGCGCTGCCAGGCAAAACAAAGAAGTGGTGTCGATGGCTTACCGCGGAAATATTGTTGACGTGTGGGAGTATTTCGACCGGGAAAATATTCTGGTCGATCTGGGTTCGGATCAGACATCTCTGCACAATCCGTGGGCGGGAGGATATTACCCGGCTGGATTATCGTTTGATGAATCGAATCGAATGATGGCCGAAGATCCTGAACTATTCAGGCGTCATGTACAGGAATCGCTGCGCAGGCATGCAGCTGCCATCAACAGGCATGCGGCACGCGGCATGTATTTCTTTGACTATGGCAATGCCTTCCTGCTCGAGGCCTCCCGTGCCGGTGCAGAGGTGATGGCTGATGATGGAATCAATTTCCGTTATCCATCGTATGTTCAAGACATAATGGGTCCCATGTGTTTCGATTACGGCTTCGGACCGTTTCGTTGGGTTTGTGCCTCAGGTAATGTGGCTGATCTCGATTATACAGATGCGCTTGCCTGTGAAATACTTGAATCGTTATTGAGACAAGCCCCTGCTTCCATCCGTCCACAATTACAAGACAACATCAACTGGATCCGACAGGCAAAAGCAAATAAACTGGTAGTGGGTTCGCAGGCACGCATTCTCTATGCCGATGCCCGGGGCAGGATTGAAATCGCGACTGCGTTTAATAATGCAATCCGCAATGGAAAAATCGGCCCCATAGTATTAGGTCGCGATCATCATGATGTTTCAGGAACAGACAGTCCGTTCAGGGAGACGTCCAATATTTATGATGGCTCTCGCTTTACTGCTGATATGGCCATACACAATGTGATCGGTGATTCCTTCCGCGGTGCCACCTGGGTTTCGATTCATAATGGCGGTGGTGTGGGCTGGGGAGAAGTGATCAACGGAGGTTTCGGATTGTTACTTGATGGGAGTGAGGCAGCCGAAAGCAAGCTCAAAAACATGCTCTATTTTGATGTGAACAACGGTATTGCAAGAAGGGCTTGGGCTGGTAATGCGCATGCCTTGGAAACTATTAAGAGGGAAAATCAATCTCCTGCAGGATTAACAACAACTTACCCCTTTCTTGTTGATCCTACAATACTTGGTAATATTGTATAAGTTTTTGGTACTATTATTGAAAGATAAACCGAATATAAATCAACTACCCATGAAACAAGCTATCATTCTTTCATTCGCATTGCTGCTATTTTCATCAGCGCATGCCCAAACAGAAGTCGCCATCGGTATAAAGGGCGGACCAAACTTTGCTACCTTCGATATCAGTGATTTTGAAGGAAGTCTCAAGAACAGAACAGGTATCCATGTTGGTGCTTTTAGTTTATTCAAACTCGGAAAAATTGGAATTCAGCCTGAAGTGATTTACTCGCAACAGGGATCAAAAATCCGGATCGATGGTCAGGAATTAGAAGGTAACTTCCAGTATATGAACATTCCAATTATGCTGAAACTTTATACGGTGTTGGGATTGAACTTACAGGTGGGGCCTCAGTTTGGCTTTCTTTCGTCTGCTGAAATTGATGGAAATAACGTCAAGGAGATTTATAAGAATTCGGACACGAGCCTTGCTTTTGGTGTTGGCTGGGACCTGCCCATGCGCCTGACAGTTGATGCCCGATATAACCTAGGTTTAAGTGATATTAATGATAGTTCTACCGACAATACGGTAAAAAACCAGGTCTTTCAGATATCCGTAGGCTTTAAATTGTTCCGGTTTTGATGCCACTGATAAATTGATCATTTTAAAACACTGACAAAAGTCATCTGTTTTGCGATCAGTTCGCGGTATATTTCATGATTAAATAATTACCCATGAAAAAATCCATAATAACTCTTGCTTTTGCAATGTTGGTTGCATTTACGGCATCTGCTCAAATTGGTATTGGTATCAAAGCTGGTTTAAACTTCGCGAATCAGACTGGGGATGACGTTGAAGACAATTCGATGTTGACCGCCCTGCATGGAGGTGTTTATGCCACGTTTAATTTTGGAGATAGGCTGGCATTCCAACCAGAACTATTGTTAAATGCTACAGGAACCACGTATGATTTTGGCAATGATGGCAAAGTTGACTTCAAAACCACGTATGTCAGCGTTCCGTTGATGTTGTTGTTTAAACTTAATGAAACGTTCAATATTCAGGCAGGTCCTCAACTGTCATTTTTAACTAAAGCTGAACTTACAGATGGTGATACTTCGATAGATTTCTCAGATGAAGTGGAGCCTACAGAGTGGGGCGCTAACATCGGCCTTGGGTTGAATTTCGGCAAACTGAATGTTACCGGCCGCTACTGCATTGGGTTAAGTAACATTGCCAAAGAATCTGGTGTTGAAGTAAAGAACAGTGTAATACAGCTTTCGTTGGGCTACACATTGTTTGGTGGTAATAAATCTGAACATTTATCAAAAATGCCATGGCTAAAACCATGGCATTTTTATTTCTATAAAATGGATGAATAAATTTCTTAGTTCCTTCTTCTTGGTTGCATTCACTACAGCGCTTTATGCCCAGTCGATAATTCCCCGGATTGGCATGACTGTTTCCAGGACGAATGCGGAGGATGAACAATTTATTGAGCAGAAATCGGTTACCGGATTCGTGCTTGGCGTTGCTGCCGAGTGGCCGCTGAATGCTTCGTTATCGGTTCAGCCTGAATTTAATTTTGTTCAGAAGGGATTCGGTGTGAAAGCCGATATTTCTGATCAGGGACTGACTGTTCAGGTGGATAACCGCACAACGATCAACTACCTGGAACTCCCGGTATTACTCAAATATTATGTCAATGATGCGGATACACGTGTTTACTTGATTGCCGGTCCATCCATAGGGTATGGTTTAGGCGGAAAAGCTAAAAGCAAGGTTGATACTGATTTTTTCGGAACAAATCTTTCAGTCACGGTTAATGGCAAAGTAAAATTTGGTGATCCTCCACCAGGTTATAATCCCTTGGAAGACACGGAGATCTATTTCGATAACCGGATTGATTTCGGTTTACAGGGAGGTTTGGGTGTGCTAATAAAAAATGCAGTAGTT
>JALOMI010000204.1 GCA_025455465.1 Cyclobacteriaceae bacterium
TACGTGGCGGACGGCCCCGCCACCGAAGTTAAGTGGCCTGATTTTCGCACGGTATTTAGGATTGACATATAGAACGCCAACACCAAATGGACCAAACATTTTGTGGGCAGAGAATACCAGGAAGTCAACATCTAAAGTTTGCACATTAACCGGATAATGCGCTATGCTTTGTGCAGCATCGACCAGAACCGGCACTTCGTGATCATGGGCGATCCTGATGATTTCTTTCACCGGATTGATTGTTCCCAATGTATTCGAGATGTGGGTAATAGCGAGGAATCTGGTCTTTGATGAAAATAAACCGGGTAATTTATCCATCACCAGTTCGCTCCTGTCTGTTACCGGTAAGATCACCAGTCGGGCATTTTTTTCTTTACACACTTCCTGCCAAGGAATAAGGTTTGCGTGGTGCTCCATGGCTGAGATAATGACTTCATCACCTGCCTGTAACTGATTACGCAGAAATCCAAAAGCAATGGTGTTGATTGATTCTGTGGTGCCTTTGGTGAAGGTGATACATGAGGCTTCGGTTGCACCGACAAACCTCGCTGCTTTTTCGCGCGTGGCTTCGTATCGTTGGGTGGCCTCTTCGGACAGTTTATACATGCCCCGGTGGATATTGGCTACACCATGCTTCTCAAAATCAGCAACAGCTTCAATAACTGAATGCGGTCGTTGTGCGGTAGCGGCACTGTCAGCATACACCAGTTCCGGATTATTTTTAAAAACCGGGAACAGGTTGCGTATGTCTTTTGTATGCTTCAACTAATGATTTGTTTATCTGCCTGTATCAAACTAAGCTGTACATGTTATCGATTAGGTACCCATCAGACAGTCAATCCGATTAATGCTTTAAAGCAAACTGAATCGGATCCCATTTAGCAAGTATTCCGGTATCTACTGACCAGAGATTCAAGCCTTAGACCTTGAACTTTGAACCAGTTTAAACAACTACGTTTACAATTTTCCCCGGCACCACAATCACTTTCTTAGGTATTTTTCCTTCTGTCCATTTAATGACAGCTTCAGAAGCAAGCACCTGTTTCTCGATATCCTCCTTCGGCATGTCCAGCGCTAATTCGATTTTCGTACGCACTTTACCATTAATGGATATCGGATATTCAAATGCGCTTTCTTTCAGGTATTCTTCATTGTGGTGCGGGAAGCTTGCCTTAAGAATGCTTAGGTTGTGCCCGAGTTTTTGCCATAATTCCTCTGCCACGTGAGGGGCGAAAGGGGATAAGGTAATAACCAATGGTTCTAGAACAGCGCGTTTGTTGCATTTCAGGCTGCTTAATTCATTGGCACAAATCATAAACTCGCTGACGGATGTATTGAATGAAAAGTTATCGATATCCGATGCAACTTTCTTGATGGTCTTATGTAACACCTTTAACTCCTCGCGGGTCGGTTCAGCATCGGTGATTCTAAAGTTTCCGGTACTGTCGTGGAAGAGGTTCCAGAACCTTCTCAGGAATTTGAAGACGCCATCAATACCATTGGTGTTCCAGGGTTTGCTGAGTTCCAGCGGACCGAGAAACATCTCATACATGCGCAGCGTATCGGCACCGTAGCTGGCTACGATGTCATCGGGGCTGACTACATTGTGCTTTGACTTCGACATCTTCTCGACTTCGGTTCCGCAGATGTATTTGCCGTCTTCCAGGATGAATTCGGATTGAGCAAAATCATTACGCCACGTTTTGAATCCTTCAATGTTCAGCGAATCCCCATCCACCAGGTTAATATCCACATGCAAAGCTGTGGTATCATACTCTTTCCGTAGGTTGGCGGAAACAAACCGATTAGTGCCGTTGATCCGGTACACAAACTTCGACATGCCCTGGATGTGTCCCTGGTTGATCAGTTTTTTAAACGGTTCTTCAGCCTGCACATAACCAAGGTCTTTCAATGCCTTGCACCAGAAGCGTGAGTACAACAGGTGACCGGTGGCATGCTCTGATCCTCCGAGGTAAAGATCAACATCCTTCCAGTAAGCTTCGTGTTCTTTTCCGCAGAAGGCCTCATCATTCTTCGGGTCCATATACCGGAACCAGTACCAGCTCGAGCCGGCCCAGCCCGGCATGGTGGTCAGTTCGAATGGCTGTCCGTTGTAATTCCAGTTTTTTGCCCTCGCTAACGGAGGATCCCCGGTTTCGGTGGGCTTGTACTCGTCAATTTCAGGAAGGGTTACCGGCAGTTCCTGTTCTTGAACCAGTTTGGGTATGCCATCCCGGTAATACACCGGAAAGGGTTCACCCCAATAGCGTTGCCGGCCGAAGATGGCATCGCGCATGCGGTAATTGACTTTTCCTTTTCCGATGCCCTTTTCTTCAACGAAACGAATGCCCGCATCGATGGCCTCATAGACCGTCATGCCGTTCATGAAGCCGGAGTTGATGATGTTGGCATCCCAGCTATCGAAGGAAGCTTCCTGCACATCCGGTCCTTCAACCACTTGTACAATGGGCAGGTTATAGTGTTTCGCAAACCGGTGGTCGCGTTCATCATGACCGGGTACGGCCATGACGGCACCGGTACCGTAGCCGGCAAGCACATAATCAGCCACCCAAATGGGTACGCGTTCATTATTGAAAGGATTTATGGCGTAGGCACCGGTGAAGGCACCGCTCACACGCTTGACCTCACTCATGCGCTCGCGTTCACTGCGGTTTTTGGCTATCTCAACATAGCGGGAAACTTCCTCCCGGTGTTCGGGTGTAGTGATGCGGTCAACAAGTTCATGTTCCGGTGCCAGAACAAGAAAAGTTACTCCGAAAATGGTATCGATGCGTGTGGTGAAGACTTTGATACCGGTATGGAGCGCCCCCGGAGAGGAGTTAGGGGCGAGGCTCGCCCAATCAATCGGGAATTCCATTTCGCAGCCCTTGCTCTTGCCAATCCAGTTGCGCTGCATTTCCTTCAGCGGCTCGGGCCAGTCGATCGTGTCAAGGCCCTGAAGCAGTCGTTCGGCATAGGCCGATATGCGCATGCTCCACTGCAGCATCTTGATGCGTTCAACCGGGTAGCCCCCGCGCTCACTGACCCCGTCTTTCACTTCGTCATTCGACAGAACAGTGCCAAGTGCGGGGCACCAGTTTACCATGGTTTCACGCTGGTAGGCAATGCGGTAATGCTGCAGGAAGTTTTCTTTTTCCTGTTCATTCAACGACTTCCATTGTTCAGCGGTGATAGCCGGTGTCTCTTCATCGCAGGCAGCCTTAATATTTTGGTTGCCGTTTCGTTCCAATTCGGCTATCAAGGTTGTTATGGGTTCTGTTTTACCGGGCTCATGTGCCTGATTATACCAGGCATTGAACAGCTGCATGAAAATCCATTGTGTCCAGCGATAGTACTTCGGGTCGCAGGTCTGTACTTCGCGGCTCCAGTCGTACGAAAAGCCAATCTGCCGGAGCTGGCGTTTATACGTCTCGATGTTTTTTGCCGTGGTAATGGCCGGGTGCTGCCCGGTCTGAATGGCATACTGCTCGGCCGGCAACCCGAAGGCATCGAAGCCCATGGGATGCAACACGTTGTATCCCTTCAGGCGCTTGTACCGGGAAACGATATCGGAGGCGATATACCCCAGCGGGTGCCCCACGTGCAAACCGGCACCGGAAGGATAGGGAAACATATCGAGTACATAATACTTCGGTTTGGACGGATCGGTTTCCACCCGGTAAACACCATCCGTTTCCCACTTTTCCTGCCACTTCTTTTCAATTCGTCTGATTTCGTCTTTGGTGTATTCTGCCACAACGCGGTTGTTAATGTTCGATGATAAGATTGATGTTCCGGTTAAGACCAGCCATCAGCTGGCTGGTTGCCCCGTTACCGAGGTGCAAAAATAAGCCAATCCACGATATACTCATCTTTCAATAAGTACAACTCATCCGGTCGCTTCCACAGTCCGGTAACTCCTTTTCGTGAATTACGTCCGCCCGGCTCACCTTTACCGTGTACTCGCCAAAGTACACACGATGAAAGCATTGATATTACTTCTGGGATGGCTTATTGCACAAACAGCGTTTGCTCAAACAACTATCCGCGGAACGGTGACAGATGCGAAAGGCGAGCCCATACCTGGTGCGAATATCTTCCTGGTGGACACATATGATGGGGCAACGTCTAAAGTGGACGGAAATTTTTCATTTGTCACGGAAGAAACGGGCGAACAAACCTTACTGGTTAAATTCATTGGTTACAAGGACTTTACGGTTGCATTGGATCTGACCAATCAGCCGGTTACTGTCCTGGCAGTTCTAAGGGAAGCCATTAATGAATTAGAAACGGTAGTCATCTCAGCCGGATTTTTTGCCGCCAGCGATGAGTCAAGGCGGACGATATTTAAAGCCCTTGACATTGCCACCACTGCTGGTGCCACAGCCGATATTGCAGGAGCATTAAATACTTTGCCCGGGACCCAGAAGGTAGGGGAGGAAGGCCGGTTGTTTGTTCGCGGGGGAAGCGGTAACGAAGCCCGTACATTTATTGACGGTATGCTGGTGCTCGATCCTTATGGTCCCTCAGCGCCTAACACTCCGACACGCCAGCGATTCCTGCCCTTCATGTTTAAAGGAACCAGCTTCAGCACCGGAGGTTATTCGGCAGAATTTGGTCAGGCCATGTCGGCTGCGCTCGTGCTGGAATCAAAAGACGAGGAGCAGTTTTCACGAACAGATTTCGGCTTCTTATCGGTAGGTCTGGAAGCTTCGCATACACATGCCTGGGAAAAGGCATCAGTTGCTGGCAAACTTTCGTACACCAATATGCGCCCTTACGTTGGATTGATTAATCAGGAAGTCGACTGGATCAAGCCACCGGTTTCTCTGGAGAGCAGTGCCGTGTACCGGCAGCGAACCGGAAAAAACGGTATGTTCAAAATCTACGGAAACCTGAACCGTACAGAACTATCACTGTATCAGCATAGTATTGAAGAGGCTGGTATAAAAGTTCCGGTTGACCAGCGAAATCAATTCGCTTATCTGAATAGCTCCTTTCAGACTGAATTGAATACGAGATGGTCGATGCACAGCGGTCTGGCTATTACATCAATCGGTAATCGCTTTCAGATTGGTCAGGTTAAACTTACGGAAAGCGATAAAAGTATTCATGCTAAAAGCACCTTTACCGGAACACTTACGGAGCAAATCGAACTTCGCACCGGGGCAGAAGTGATATATCGGCCTTACAGTGTTCGTGCTGATACTTCTGCTTTTAAACCCGGCTTCGATGAAACGATTACTGCCGGCTTTGCTGAAGCGGATATCATGACCAGCAAACACTTTGTGGCACGAACCGGCCTGCGCCTGGAGCACAATTCACTGCTGCAGCGTGCAAGCGCAGATCCACGCATTTCATTGGCGTACAAGGCCGGTAAAAGCGGACAAGTCTCTTTTGCCTACGGACGCTTCCGACAGTCTGCAGCGAAGGAATACCTGCGGCTGGATAATCAGCTGGACAATGAAAAGGCCAGTCACTACATCATCAACTACCAAATGATCAGCAACAACCGCACGTTCCGTGTGGAAGCGTACTACAAGCAGTATGATGACCTGGTAAAGTTTCAGCAGGAAAACAGGTTTCAGTTTACCAATGCAGGCACAGGGTATGCAAAAGGCATTGAGCTCTTCTGGCGAGATAATAAGACGTTCAACTATGTTGACTACTGGATATCATACTCCTTCCTGGAAACGGAGCGTGATTACCTCAACACGCCCTATGCAGTAATGCCTTCATTTGCTTCGCGCCATAATTTTTCTATTGTCTATAAGCACTTCGTTCCTTCCATCAAGTCGCAGCTGGGATTAACCTATTCCTTTACCAGTCCGAGGCCTTATAATAACCCGAATGATGAGACCTTTAATAACGGCCGGACTCCAGCTTATCATGATCTGAGTGCAAATATCAGCTACCTCCCTAAGCCGCATCTGATTATCTACCTGTCGTGTACCAACCTGTTAGGCTATGAAAATATTTTCGGCTATGAATTCAGCCCTGTACCCGATGCGCAAGGCGTTTATGCCTCACGTCCCATCGGTCAGCCGGCACCTCGGTTTTTGTTCCTGGGCGTGTTTCTGACACTGTCGAAGAATAAGGCATTTAACCAGTTGCCGAGCCTGTAATTCAATGAACAATTAGCAATGAACAATGAACAATCTAAGTATCAAGAGTTAAGGACCAATGAGAATTACTGTCAAGAATCCAT
>JALOMI010000205.1 GCA_025455465.1 Cyclobacteriaceae bacterium
TACGCATGAGATCACGCTGAATGTTGCCGCCCGCCTGAAGGAAACCATTCTGAAATGTTACTACCGTGATATCCGCCAGTTAAAGCGCAGGCTGACCTTTCGCGGTGTTGATAAACTGATCAGCGATGCCGAGCGTGAGATATACAACGCTGCCTACTACAGCGGTAAAGGGTATTCGGGAGCTGATGATTTGCTGGCCGATCTGCTGGCGATCAGGAAAAAACTCATTGAAGAACACGACAGCCTCTTCCTGGAGTTGCTGGATGCCTTCATCATCAAGGTGCGCATGTTCGGATTTTTCTTTGCCACGATGGATATCCGACAGGACAGCAGTAAACATGATGTTTTGTGGGAGGCCATTCTGAAAAAAAATCCGATCAAAAATTTCGATCGGCTTACAGAAGACCAGCAGATCAAGGCAATCCTGAAACTGGATTTCGAACCGCGAAAATTAAAATCCGCTGATCCGTTTGTTCAGGATATGATTCAGACGGTGTATGCCATTCAAACGATCCAGGAGCGTAATGGGGCTGAGGGCTGTCACCGGTATGTCATCAGCAACTGCGGCTCTGCACTGGATGTTATGAAGGTATATCAGATTGCCCGCCTGACGCTTGCCGGTGAAGGCGATCTGTTGCTGGATATTGTGCCGCTGTTTGAGACAATTGAAGACCTGAAGACGGCCGGTGAGGTGATGGCGAAACTCTATTCTATCCCGCAATACAGAAAACATCTGGAAGCACGGAGCAACAAGCAAACCATCATGCTGGGCTTTTCGGATGGAACAAAAGATGGCGGCTACCTCCGTGCAAACTGGTCGATCTTCCGGGCAAAGGAAAATCTCACGCGCATTTCACGCGAGCACGGAATTACGGTGGTCTTCTTTGACGGACGTGGCGGGCCACCGGCACGGGGCGGAGGGAACACACATGACTTTTATGCCTCGTTGGGAAGCACAGTCGAAGATCAGGAAGTACAACTCACCATACAGGGACAAACCATCAGCTCCAACTTCGGCCAGGTTTCTTCCTGCCTCTTTAACCTGGAGCAGTTGTTGTCGGCCGGTATTGAACAGGATGTTTTCGGAGAGGAGTCGAAGGACCTTACAAGGGAGGATAAGGCCTTGTTGGATGAATTAGCCGAAGCGGGTTATCAATCGTACCTGGGCCTGAAGCATCATCCGAAGTTTGTCCCTTACCTGGAGAAGATGACGCCACTGCCGTTCTTCGGTGAGACCAATATTGGTTCGCGCCCGGTCAAGCGCAATGCATCCGAAGGGTTGAAGTTTGAAGACCTGCGCGCCATTCCGTTTGTGGGCGCCTGGGCACAGATGAAGCAGAACATTCCCGGTTTTTACGGAGTGGGCTCCGCCCTGGAAGCCATGAAAAAGGAGGGACAGTTCACCAAGCTGAAAAATCTGCACAAGCGATCGCTGTTCTTTCGTACACTGCTTGCCAATAGTATGATGTCGCTCACCAAAACGTATTATCCGGCAACACACTACTTGTCGCGTGATGAAGAGTTCGGTGAATTCTGGAATAAGATGTTTGAGGAGTACAAGCGCTCATGTAAACATATTCTGGAAGTGACTGCACTGGATGAGTTGATGCAGAACAATCCGGTGAACCGTGAGTCGGTGAAGCTGCGCGAACGCATCGTGATGCCGTTGATCGCCATCCAGCAATTCGCACTGCAACGCCTGCGCAGCGGTGAGGACAGCAAGCATACGCGCGATTACCAGAAGCTGGTGCTGCGCTGCATGTTCGGTATCATCAATGCTGCCAGAAATTCAGCTTAACAAAATCCATGACCTGTGTCAAATTGAAATACCGGGTCGGTGACGGGATATTCCTGTTCTGTGTCGGTACAGGCCAGGAATAATGTAATACCGTAATCAGAATGAATCGATGGCGTACTGCAATGTCCGGTCGATACCGTTATTGATTTCTTCCAGTACATTCTTCACAACAACATCCGGGGCCAAGCCGATGCCTTCGTATGATTTGCCGTCAAACAACAAGGTGTTTTGTGTGGCAATGGTATAATACCAGCCGTTTGCCAGTTCACGGCCAATCATTGTAGCATGCGCTCCGCTGGTGGTGTCCCCCATTACAGTAACATTGGGCAGTGTCATCAAGGCCATTACACTGCGCTCACCGGCACTGATGGTATATCGGTCAGTCAATACAATAATGGGTTTATTGAAATAGGCGCCACCCGGTGTGAGGCGCCAGGTATGCAAGGGCGTGAAATCGTTACTGCCTGTTCCATTTTTTGTACGCGATTGAAAAACATCCCGGGTCTGATTAGTAAGCCTGCCAAATGCTGAAAAACCAAAAGTGAAATCACCGCCCTGGTTATGGCGCAAATCGATTATGATGCCATCGGAGAACAGGTTCTCGTCCAGAAATTGATTCATGATAAAGAAATTGTCAGCCACATAATTAAAATAGATGTAGCCGATGTTTTTCCCCCTGATTTTTCCATACACATAGCCATCGTCACTTAATTGTTTGAAGCCGGGTTCGAGATACTTATTGCGAATAACATCCAGGTTGAAAAGCTCATCATCGATCTTGTTGTTGCGGATATAATTGGCGTTAAATATCCTCCTGTCCGGAGCAACCAATTGCACATGTCCGTCATCCAGGTTGGTGAGCATGGCAGTGATAGTTTGGTACAATTCTTCTTCCGTGGTTGAGGCAGTCACTTGAGGCCGGTAGATTCGGTAAAGCGCATCCCAATCAATGTTGCGTTCATTAAACGGGCCATAGCTTTCATCAAATGTGGTCCACAGATTTTCGAAAATTGCTTCAGCATTGTTTTTGGGTTCAGGCTCCAGGAAGAGTTCACAGCTGCTCAGCAGGATTGCCAGCAACACGATAGTGATCCATTGGTTTTTCATATATCAGAAAGTTAGGGTGGCAGTTACGTTCAGGACGTTTCGAAACTGTATTAGCGGAAGCGGCTCGCGGACGTGCAACACATGTAATTCATACCAGCAACCCAGCTTCCATTTGTTGTTGAACGCATGGGTAAAGGTGACGTGTAATTCCATTTGTTGCATCCGGTTAAGGGTTTGGATTTCTCCGTCACCCAGGAATGCCAGGAAAGTTTTCAGGCCATTATGCGAGGAGGTGTTTTCAATAAACTCATCATCATTAACGAGGTAGGGAGAGCGTGCAACCAAGGCTGCCAGTGGTAACTGTGCAGTAAGTGAAAGGCTGTTTTGTTTGTTCAGATTATACTCGTAACGCGCCCATGCTCCAAGACCTATGGAAGCAAAATATCCAAAACTGCCCACGTGCCCGTAGTTATAAGAAGATGGTTGTATGTCATTTTCAACGAAGCCACCGGCAGTCCACCGGCCTGCAGAATTCGCTGAAGAAATCAGCTTTCCCAGGGCATAAGTCAGGTTCACCAGCAGAAAACTGTGAGGGTATGTCTGCTCATCATCACCGAACGAATACGAGGGCACCAATATAGGGTTGTAGGAGCCAACGCCAAGGTCAATCCATTGATGAAATCTGTTACGGCTTTCATACCGGATACCCGTGTTAACCAGGGACCAGTCGGTATGATTAAACGGTGAGAAGATTTGATCTTGCCGAGCGATGTGCCCCGGGCCAAACCGAAACGACAAGGACTTTTCCTGTGCCAAAATATCCCCGGATGGTAGTAACAAGATGGTCAGGAATAAAATGCAAATGCGTTGATTCATGTGGTATGTATTCGTGATGGAACTTTATACGATTGGTGAACTTGCTTCGTTACCGGTATGTCATTTTTCTCCACATCCACTCCACGGGCCCCATCGGCATTCGCCTGAGCCACCAATTACTGACGAGCATTTGAAGCAGAAAGAAAATGATACCATAGCCGTAGACTGCCGTGTGATTCATGGTGCCCGCAAGACCAAAACCGATACCGTAGAAGATTGTGATACCCGCAACGGTCTGCACCAGGTAATTCGTTAGCGACATGCGTCCGGTGCTTTGGAGCAGTTGTGATAAACGGGAGGTTTGAATGCGGTTAAACCACCTGACAAACAGACTCAAGTAGAGTAGCGAGTGGAGTACCAATCCACCGGCTACCACAAAGGGAATCCATAACATAACCGGAGAATCAATTTCAAAGCGTCCGGTTGATAAGGCCCAGTATGTAATGCTGCTGGGTAATCCGATTAGTAAACCGCTCCAGATCCATGCGCGCTGTGATTTCATAAAGGATAGTGGATCAGCAAAGAATCCTCGACTGGCCAGCCAGGCACCCAGTAACATTTTACCGAGCGTAGTAGTGAGTGTAAGAATGGAGTCTTTATAAAAATGACGTATCGGGTCGATCGCCCAGTTCATGCCAAGCACTTCGCGGTAATTGCCATGCATAAAAGCATTTTTTATCCCTTCACCCGTTGGATAGTCCTCCGTGAGGTAGGGAGTCATGCTTTGACCAATAAAGGCAAGGGCTGTTAACGGAACAATCAATGCTATTGCCCAGCGAAGCAGGACTTTGTCGTTGTGCAGTGGAAAGAGAAGCATCAGGGCACCGCTGAGGGCGTAAATGCGCAGGATATCCCCGAACCAAAATAAATGTGCATGTACGCTTCCAATGAGGAAAAGCCAGAGCATCCGCTTCAGGTAGAAGACCTGAAAATTTGGTTGCTCATGCAGTCGCATCCATTGATAATAGAACCCTGCGCCAAAAAGGATGGAGAGTAAGGTGATGAACTTCGTACTGATCAGTATGTCTGACAAGACGTTGACCCAGTGGTGAATTTCATGGCTTTCCGGAAATGCAAAGGCGGGTAAGTTGGCAAGCAATACACCCAACAGGGTGAAGCCTCGCAGGGCATCAAGCAGGGTAATTCGTTCGGATAATTGAACAGGAACTATTGTCATGGGAAAAAATGGATTTAGTACAGTTGGATTGAACTGCCCTAAAGACGCAGCAAAAGGTTAATCCGATGCGGTGAATTCCGCAGAATACAAGGTTTTCACACTGAAGTAGAAAAAGTGCGGTATGAAGTAGAATGAATTCCTCAGCGTTTCGACATCCAATCCCGAAAAGGACGGGCCTTTTTCTGGCTTACGATTAAGGGCTCGCTGAGTGGCGGATCGGTTTGCACTTCCAGTTTTCCGTATTCCAGGCTCCGGAAACCTTTGCAACTGGAGAATGAAATGATCACCTGCCGATTGGCGCGGAAGAACCGAGACGGGTCAAGGGCCCCCTCCAGATCATCCAGTGAGGTTGATTCGATATACTCCTTATCCGGAGTTTTAATCAGCGTGTAGTCACCCTGTCGGGTAATATACTGAATGGTGTTTACGGGAACTGGCACCTGCATTATTCCTGAGTTTACCACCAATATGTTGCTGTAGGTTTCTGATGGCGAGGTTTCCTTGACAACCGTTGGCTGCTGTGCTTCTGCTTCCCGTAGCCGGTTGTACAGGTACCAGGTGAAATAAAGGCCATTAACCAATACGAGTATCAACATGATCAGCGGGAATTCGGTGAGGTGAAAGCCGTTATCAATGATACTCTGATCCCATAGCAGCTTCACCTGAATCCAGGTGAGAAGCAATAGCAATACGCCCGGGATAATCACACCCATCATAATCTGGAGACCAAGGCGCTGTACCGGTTGAACGAGCCAATCATAGTGTTTATCCAGCCGGGTTGTGATGACAGCGATGAGTGTCCACACCAGGAATGCAATTAAGGATCCGCTGAAAAGCGCTATCCAATATGCAGAACTCACCCACTGCTCGGCTAGCGATGCTTCCCGTCCTAAGGTCTCTACCAGGTGCGAGAACACCAAGGAGCCTGTAAGCCTGAGCCAAAGATCCGGGTAGGGTTTCGGGGAATGCATGGATTCAAAAATAAGAATCAAAGGGCATGGGATATTGCTTCGATGCGTCTTCTTTCATATGGTCTGGACTCATTATTAGTTGTCTGGTGACAAAAATCAGTCGTAAATCTGAACCTGTTCAGGACTTTTGGGAGTTAATAATCAGGTATGCTGCGAAATTACCTTCTTGTCGCCTGGCGAAACATTCGCAGAGATCGGGTTTACACATTTATTAATGTTGCCGGGTTGGCCGTTGGCATTCCCTGTCGCCCGTCCGCCGCCCAGGAAGTCCTCGATTTC
>JALOMI010000033.1 GCA_025455465.1 Cyclobacteriaceae bacterium
CACCCACATCAACCGGAACAAGCGTTCGGTTAAAGTGCTTACCGAAATTCTGAATGATTTTCTGTCGCTGGGTAAACTGGAAGAAGGTGAAGTTAAACCGCATTTAAGTGAATTCAGCTTGAAGGAATTCCTGAATGACCTTGAAAAGGAAGTTGAACCACTGAAACGTGGTCAACAGCAATTTGTCTTTCAGCATGCTGGTGCAGACCGGATCGTAACCGATAAGCAGGTGCTGCGGAATATCCTCTACAACCTGATTTCCAATGCCTGTAAGTATACTCACACATCCGATACACTGCAGCTGGAATCCAGCCTGTTGGATAATCATCTGGAAGTTTCCGTTACCGATCATGGCATAGGAATTCCTGAAGAGGAGCAACAATATATCTTCAAGCGGTTTTACAGGGCGCAAAATGCCATGAACATTCAGGGTACGGGGTTGGGGTTGAATATTGTCAGGCGTTATGTACAGTTGCTTGGAGGTAATATCCTATTTACCAGTAAACCGTATGACAAGACAGCGTTTACGGTAACTATACCGGTCACGATAAAAGAAGAAGTGAATCAAGAAGCCCTCGTGTTATGAGCCATACAATACTTGTTGTGGAAGATGACCGCGAGATGATTGAAAACATCTCCGGAATATTACAACTAGCCGATTACCATGTTATTAAAGCATCCAACGGGCGAACAGCAGTCACTATGGCGTTGCAGCATCAGCCCAATTTAATTATCTGTGATATTATGATGCCTGAGCTGGATGGATACGGTGTGCTTAAGATTCTTGGAAACAATCCGCAAACAGCCGGTATACCGTTTATTTTTCTTACCGCGAAAGCTGACCGGTCAGATGTTCGAGCCGGTATGGAACTGGGTGCCGATGATTATATCATCAAGCCCTTTGATGGTTCTGAGTTATTGAAGGTGGTCGAGGTAAGGCTTCGGAAACATCAGCAGGTGTTGGCAATATCTGATACCAATATTGAAACGATCGATCAGTTTTACAGCCATGCCCGTCAACTGAAAGAGTTTCAGAATTTGTCGCACAACAGAATTTTGCGCACTATTCGAAAGCGTGAATTTGTATACATGGAAGGTACGGAACCGAATGATCTGTTTATCATCAAAAAAGGTATCGTAAAAACATATAAGGCTACGCAGGATGGTAAGGAACTTGTAACAGGTATACATCATGCCGGTGAGTTTATCGGTTTTTTGGCTTTGCTGGAAAATACACCGTATACAGAGTCGGCCGTGGTGCTGGATGATGCTGAACTATACCTGATACCCAAAGATGACTTCCTGAGCCTGATTTATTCCAACCGTGAAATCGCCCGCAATTTTATCCGGCTCCTGTCGAATAACCTTCACGAAACCGAGGAACGCCTCATGGAGATGGCCTATCAGTCGGTGCGTCAACGGGTGGCAAGTTCACTGCTGAAGATCAGCAGTCACTTAGGTGTTCAGGAAGGCGGCCGGTATATCCACATGGCGCGTAAGGATATTTCAGGTATTGTAGGAACGGCCACGGAGTCACTTAACCGCACGCTGGCGGAATTCCGCGATGAAGGTATCCTGGAAATTACCGAATCGGGGATACGTCTGTTGGATAAGCGAAAACTGGAGAAAATTTCACATTGATCGGCCGGTGAGTTAACTGATTACGGTATACTGACAACAAAAAACAGGAGGGTGTTGACCTTCCTGTTTTACTTTCACAATGACGTTACTTACGATTTATGTGGAAATTTTTTCGCGGCACGGATGACCACGAATGATCCTTTTCCATAACCTTCTTCTGAAGGCTGAAATTCGCGGATGGTATCCAGTTCACCTTGCAGTGTCTGCCGGAATGTGAAATGCCGGAAACCCGCTTTGCTCAGTTCATCAACAACTTTATCAACTGAATAGAAGTTGGCATTCCGGTAAAACAGGCTTTCCGATTTTCGAAGTTCATACGATTTACCAATGGTGCTTTCACGGTCAATAAATCCCAGTACAAGCACTCCGTCAGGTTTCAATACACGGAAAGTTTCATGGAAGGCCTGCGGGAGGCTTTTGAAATAGACGATGCTGAAGATCATCAGCACAAAATCAAACTTCAGGTCCCCGTAAGGTAGCTTTTCAGCAACTGCATCCATCGTTTCGATACCCCGTTCAATAGCGAGGTTTCTCATTTTGGCAGCGGGTTCTACACCTTCCTTAATTTGTAAGGCTTGTGCATAGCGGCCAGTGCCGAGGCCTACTTCAATACCCGACAAGTTATCTCCTTCGGGAAGCATTTCGCGAATTGCTTCCATTTCCGACTGAAATACAAAAGGGTATTGGTCAAACCAAGCTTCATATTCGGCTACATGATCATTAAAAATTACTTCAGGATTCATAAGCGATGTGGTTAGTATGAAACATCAACAACTGTATTCGTTGTCCGTATTTTAATTTGTATCGCCAACTAGCAGAACTATAGGCCGGAATATGGGCGCAAGTACGTACGGCTGAGACCGGATGTAAATGATGGGCATCATTGCCTTACGGGATACTCATCAGGATATAAGCATGATAATTGTTACACACGCAGGAAGTTAAAATCATTTCAGGGATTGTATAGTTTGTAAATGTCGCGTAATCGTACGGAATCCCCTCTTTCTCCGCATACTATCAAATCATACCGAAACCGCACAGGGGTACCAACCGGAACATAATAGTAGATAAACCAGCCATCCGCTTCCGTGGTGCCTATGCATCCGTTGGAATATGCACGACCTAATGTTCTCGGGTTGGTGGTTGGATGGATCAGCGTGCCATAACGGATGTTATTGATGGAGGGTTCAAGCCAGGGAATGATGGGCATTTTTGTATACCGGTTATCATCGCGTTTCGTGCTGTCGTAGCGCTTACCTGTTTCCGGATCAACATGGTAAGGTATGCGTACAATTCGGATTATCTCTCCGTTTCCTACCGGGGTGCGCAGATCAACATTGCGGTTAACCAGTTTCAGAAACTTTTTTTTGTTCTGCCCGACACGCACTGGGCAACTGAGCAACGTATCCGTTCCGGAGATGAGCCGAAGGCGGAATTCCGGAATATTCACATCCAGCACCATCCCGTCCTGTAAGTTTTGCCAGGCCACCGCCATGCTGCTGTCCGGCATAAGCAGTGAATCCCCTGCGCGGAGTACCACATAATCGGGCTGGTTGTAAATAAAATTTCCACGTGCTTTCTGCTGGTAGTAATCCGAGTTCATCAGCGTATCAAGCAGCCAGCGGTTGGCATAGACCAGTAAATATTCATCGATGGTGTACTCCCGGAAGGTATCGATGGAATGAATGAGGTTATCCATGAAAGTGAAGTAATCTTTAATGCGGACGTCTTCAGCAATCCGGATGTATTTGTCCTGTTGCGGTATAAAATCATCGATTCTTTCCGGAACAGCAATTTCTTCCGGAGGTATACTTTCGTCAGCATTCTCCTTCTCCTTTCCTTGGTTGCAGGAAATCAGCAACACCAGAACAACTAACCCAATCGGCCAACTTCTCATCAGGAATCAAGTTATGCACCCGCAGATGCATCCGCGATGATTTCAGGATGCATCCCCGGTGATAAAAATCAGGTGCATGATTAAAAGTCCTGCTTCCGGGGCAGTCCATATTTAAAGTTCAATCGATAATAAAAATCAGGTCAGAAGGCGACCTGTGTCATGGTGATACCGCTGTTTTTCACATAACATTGCTTTAGTGAGCGGGAAATAGAACCTGACAACCATCATGCGCGGATTGGATACTTTTCTGCTGCCGTACATTGCCTCGCAGATCATCAGTGTGATTATCCTTTACGTGGCCTTCAGAAATACGCGACTTGCACGCCTGCTCTTTGCGTTGATGTTTCTTTATGCCGGTTGTTATAACATGTACATCGGATTTGCAAAGCCGGATGAATACCAGGGTTTTGCTGAACTGGCTTTGCCGTTATACCGCGATTTTATCAATGGCTGGTTCAGCAGTTATAATTATCTGCTTATACCACTTATCGCGCTGGGGCAATTGGGTATTGGTTTAGGCATGGTGTTGCAGGATCAATGGGTTCAGTTGGCGTGCATCGGGGCAATTATTTTTCTTTTGTCCATTGCTCCGCTGATGGTGGGTTCAGCCTTTCCGTTCTCGTTAACGGTGTCTTTTGCCCTGTTGCTGATTTTGCGTAATGACGATATGAATGTTTTGTGGGGCCCGGAGGAACGTTCCTGATCACCCACCAGCAGCATCGTTCCTGTTGAACGGCATTGAACATTTAATTAATCGGATAATTAATAAAAAATGAGTTCATGAATATACCTGTTGTCATGGCGCGTTTTCTGCTGGTGGCGTATTGCATTCTGCTGCTGTTGTTTGCTGCAGGGCGCAGCATCAGCGAAGATGCCTATGCGCATCTGTTGGTTCCGGTTATGATTCTCATGGTGCTGGTCATTCTGGCCGACCGTTATGTTATGAGCTCGGCAGCATTATTGATACTTTTCGGTTATACCGTATGGTATTTTCAGACGTGGACTTCACCAGTGATTTTTTTAACCGTTTCCGTACCCATTGCTGTTGCTGCTGTGTTATTTCTGATTGGCACCCGAGCGCGGGAAGAGGAATGATTCAGTCAGCGCATTAAAAAATCTCCTGGAATTTGATCAAGGCCTGTCAGGCAGCGCGTTACCCACTCGCCCAGGGCCGGACCGTGTTTAAAGCCATGACCGGAGCCACCTCCAAGAAAAATTACATTGTCTGCTTCAGGATGTTGATCGAACAGAAAATTTCCATCGGGTGAATTTTCATACGGACAGACCCGGTTTTCAACCAATGGCTGATTGGTCAGGCCGGGAAACCGGTGAGCAATAAAAGTACGCGCTCCGTGCAGTACATCGGTATTGAGTACGCGGTTTCCATGGGTTGGATCAAATGCTTCTCCGCGCTTATCGACACCTACTTTAAAACCACGATGGTGATTACCCGGAATGCCGTAATACCAGTCGTGTCCGTCAGCATCAATCCAGACCGGAAACGATTCGTACTGTGCGGCATTCAACTCTGGCATGCCGAAATAGTAAACTTCCTGCCGTGTGCAGGTGATCATGCTACCCAGTATTTCCGGAAACATTTTTCCCAGCCAGGAACCGCAGGCAAAAATGAAAACATCCGCAATCAGCGATTGTCCGTTCGAAAGCTGGCATGACTGCATGCGGGCATGGTTGATGCTACCCGGAGTGAGTTGTGCCTGAATGAACGTACCGCCTTCCTGCACAAAGGCTTGCTGTACGGTTTGCATGGCCTCACGGGCATAAAGCAGGCCGCCATAAGGATCAAACCAGGCATGGCTAAGATCTTCAGCGTTTACAATAGGATAGCGTTTGGCCAGTTCGTTCCGTGTTAATTCCTCATACATCATTCCGTGTTGCTGTGCAAAGGGAATGGAATCGTCCACTACAGGTGTTTTACGTTGATGGCACAGCCAGAGGACACCTTTATTCTCAAACAGTTTGCGTTGCCAGCGTTCTTCATAATCCTTCCATAATTGCAGGGCGCGTATATTCAGGTTAAAGTAAAATTCATTGGCACCATAGGTGGAGCGAATAACGCGGGTTTCATCACCCGAACTGGAACGCGAATTTCCGGCACCCCATGAATCCACCAGGGTGACTTTAAATTTCTGCTTCAGCAGGTTCAGAGCCGTCCAGCCACCAAATGCACCGGCACCAATCACGACAACATGGGCATTTGAATCCAAGGGAGTTAACGTTCTGGATTCCTGCTGGCGGGCAATCGGGGCGAAGGTGTTTTCTGACATAAGCAACGTGTATATACCGGAATTGTGCATTTATCCGTTCCATGAGGCCGGATCAGTCCGCCAGGCTTTCAATGAAATGAGATTTTGTTCACTGATATAATGCTCTTTTACCGCAATATCCAGCAGGTGCTGGTAATCGCTCAGGCACACCAGTCTGACATTATCCTTTTTAAAATTCTTCTCGGACACATCGAAGCCGTAGGTAAAAATAGCAACCATACCCAGCACATTTGCACCACGATCGCGTAGTGCCTGTACGGCTTTAAGCGAGCTTCCCCCGGTAGAGATCAGGTCTTCAATGACCACAACCTTTTGTGCGGATTCAATGCGGCCTTCAATCAGGTTCTCCAGGCCATGATCTTTGGGCTTCGGTCTTACATAGGCAAACGGTAGATTCAAGGCATCGGCAACCAGGGCCCCCTGGGGTATGCCTGCTGTGGCCACACCGGCAATTACCTCAGCATCCGGAAAGTAGCTTTTGATAGCTTCCGCTAAGTCCTGTTTTATATCCGCCCGGATGGCAGGATATGAGAGTGAAAGGCGGTTGTCGCAGTAAATCGGGGATTTCCAGCCAGAAGCCCAGGTAAAAGGTTTTGAAATATTCAGTTTAATAGCGTTGATTTTCAACAGCAAAGCGGCAATACGGTTGGCTGAATTGGAATGAATGGTGATGGCAGACATGGAAATGGATTTATTGCCAAATTCTGTGAATCCAACTTCTTAATCAAGTTGTGGGCTGATAAAGGTCCAAAATTCCGCGGCTGGTGCTTGCCTCACTCAGGATTATTTGATTTTTTGCAGGTGTGGCCATTCACCTGAACCGAATTACATGATTGTTTTTATCAATGACATTCCCGTCATTATTTATAAGGCGGATGAAGCGCCCACCGATGCGCATTTTAACCAGGTAATTGATGCTGCTGCAGAACCCATCACCCGCGTCAAATTAATTCATCACGTCTGGGTAAAAAATGTACACGAACCGGAGTTCGGTGTTTTACTGGAGTTTCTAAACTCCAAGGTGCCGTTGGGTATCTTGTCCCTTCACATCACCGTATACAACTACGAAGCCATCAAAGAATACCTTCGGCTGAAATATAAAGTCATTAAGGCAGCTGGCGGGCTAGTCCGTAAGAAGGACAAGTTCCTGATGATCTACCGCATGAAGAAGTGGGATCTGCCTAAAGGTAAAAAGGAGAAGAAAGAAAGCTTCCAGCAAACCGCCTTGCGTGAAATTGGAGAGGAGTGCAGCATCACGGTAAAACTGGGGCCAAAAATCTGCACCACATGGCACACGTACACCATGAACCGCAAGGCGATGTTAAAAAAGACAAAGTGGTACATTATGGATATACTGGATGACTCAGCCATGCATCCCAGCGGGGAGGAGGACATCGAAGATATCCGCTGGATGAGCCAGAAGGAAGTGTATCATGCACTGGAACATTCTTACCGCTCCATCCGGCATGTCTTTGAAAAATACTATGAGTTGATGGATGTAAAATCTATCCGTTAGAGTTTGTACGGAAGAAAATCCGAGACATCTCCGCTGTAACGGTGCACTTCGCGTATGATCGATGAACTGATGGCCGCAAATTGAGGTGACGTGATCAGAAAAACAGACTCCAGTTCTTCATTCAGAAACCGGTTAACCTGGGCGATACTATTTTCATATTCAAAGTCGGTGGTATTGCGCAGCCCCCGCAATAGGTAACGCGCTCCGTTCTTGCGGGCATACTCTGCGGTGAGTTCAGCAAAAATTTCAACGCGTACCCCGGGATTTCCGGCAAAGGTCTGCTCAATGTATTGCTTCATTTTCTGAATTTCGAAATAGCGTACGCTTTTACCGCTGTTATAGCCGATTGCGATAATGATCTCATCAAACAACTTGAGACCACGCAAAACAATATCTTCATGCCCTTTGGTAAAGGGGTCGAAAGAACCGGGGAACAGGGCGATGCGTTTCATGGAGCTATTAGGTTAAAAGTTACTTTCGAGATTAAATAGCCACTGGTCTTACAGAAGACTCATGCTGAGCAGGTCAAAATACTGGTGATCCTGAATTTCATCAAAGACATAACCGTACTGCAAATGAGCCGGTTTACTGCCGAAGCTCACGTTCTGAACGTATTTGTAAAACTCGTGATAGTGGGGTGAGTTGTTGCCCAGGTATCCCCACATGACCACCTTGCTCATCTGCTGATTGATGTGCAGGGAATTCATGACCAGCATGATGTATTTGATGTAATCCTGAAAATTGTGAATGCTGAACTGATTGTAATAAATCAGCTTTCCATCACGGGCATAGAGTATATGAAACTTAAACCGGTCAACAAACACATACAACGGGTTTTCGCTGTCCGAAGATGCCAGTTGCATAACACCCTCGATCAGGGCTGAAGAATGGTGGAAGAGTCGGTATTGACCGTTTGGATAGGTTTCTGCCAACACCTGTTTCCAGATTTTGGGCATGGCAAATACTGTTACGGCCTGGCTTCGGCCAAGGGTGTGCTGATGGATTTCGTATGCCTTGAGGTTGACGTTCGCGTTGAACCGCAGGTATTGTGCAGAGGCATCGGCATCAAATAATGGTTCAGGAACCTGAATGAACTTTTGGTTTTTAACCGCTACACCGATGTCTTTCCAAAAGCCGGCTTTGAGAAAAGCGTGTTGCTCCAGAAGGATTAATAATGCTTGTCGTAGTTCTTCTGTAGATGTTACTGACGGAAAGATAAAATCTTCAAGATAAAGCAGTCTCGATTGCTGGAGTACAGCTACCTGAAGATCGCGGACGCCAAGATTCAACAGCAGGGAGTAGTCGTGGATGTTTTCTTCTTCGAAGCGGTCATCCTTGATTTTCCTGATCTGACGGAATGCGGTTGTTACCTGCACTTATTCCCAGTTACCGGCTGTGGTTACGTCTGTGCGTGAACCGAAGCGAAGGGGCTTTCTGTTTTTCGCTTCGTTGGATTCTTTCCGTTCAGGGTTAATCGGGCTGGGGTCTTTTACTTCAATGACCCATACCTTAATACCGCTGCGATCGATCTGATCCACAAAAATGTCAAATGTCTTATTGGAGCCTGGCACGACACTGAGTGTTTTGATATCCACATCAGGATTTAATTGCCAGTCCCAGAAGGTAATCAGGTTTTGCCCTTTGCGTACTTGGTCTCCGGAATTAATGTTAGCCAGGTTGCTGATGGTACCTTTGTCCAGGAATGATAATTCTTCTACCCGTTCGGTATTTTCCCTGCGGATACGGTACGATTTAGTTCCCTTCACAACATAATCTCCCACTTTGCGCTGAAAGCCCATAAAGGTGCCATTGTCGACAGCATTCACAGTAAGGGTTTTCTTAAAAATCTTGTCGCGGGCAGATACGTATCCGATGGTGTCAATTTTTACTTCCACACGTTCTACACCGTAGCTTTCAGGAATAATTGTTTCTGTGCGTACTGTGATAGGCAGTTCGGCCGATTCGATAAAATTTACCAATGAGTCCCAGCTGGTGGTGTACTTTCCATTCGCCTCCAGATACACCTTCTGTGCTTCCCGGATAACCGCCAGTTTGTCAATAATCTGACGTTCTGTGGTCACGATATTGTTCCGGAATTGAATGGTGGAATTGATGCTGTTGTATAAGTAGTAGGCGAGTGCTAAACTAATGATGAATAGAACAATGGAAAGGATTTTGGTCAGGTTCATTGTTTAAGGTTTAAGGCCACAAGTATAATTATTTTGAGGGGTATAAAACAAGGCAAAATCCGTGTTTGGAGAAACTAAATTTTGTGGTGTCCGGATAGTGAACGCAGCGATTCCGGTGTCGGGCAGAGTGTGAACAAACCATGTTTTTCACCGGCCGGAAGCCGTTGTATTTCAGACCATTCCATAAAACCGGTCGACTTGATAATCTGTGCATGCGCAGGCATTTCCGGATCGGTTCCGGTCTCCGGATTTTTTCCTTCAGTTTTTACATCAAAGAATACTTCAAGTGCATGCAGAGGAGGTTTGATCAATTCTGCGATGAAGCGGAATTGACCAACAGTTATGGCTAACCGGGTTTCTTCATGAAATTCCCGTAATAACGCATCCTCCAATTGCTGTCCGAATTCAACACCACCCCCCGGTGGGGCCCAGAAATACCTGCCCGGTGCCATTTCATGCTGAATCATCAAAAGTTTGTCCCCTTCCCAACAGAGACCACACACCCTTATGCGGGTACGGTTGCCATACAAACTATTCACAACGTTTTCCATGGCTGGTTACCAGAGGACAAATTCCGAGATGGATGGCATATTCATAAGAACAAGCAAAATATTGCACTTAATTGGCAATAATGTTGTTTTGAGCATGTTAAATTTGAAAAAAAACGATTATGAAAAATTTGCTGATCCTCCTTCTTTTTGTCTTTAGTACGTCTGTATTTGCACAGCAGGCTAAAACTCCGGCTGCTAAAGTGAATGGTCCGGTATTAACCTTCGAAAAAAATACCCACGATTTTGGTGACATCTTCCAGGGTGATAAAGCGGAATATGTTTACAAATTCACGAATACCGGCAATGAACCGCTGATCATTTCAAACATTCAGGTTACCTGCGGTTGTACAGCTCCTGAGTATACCAAGATGCCTGTGCCTCCCGGTGGAAAAGGTGAAATTAAGATTGTGTTTAACAGCGCAGGTAAGTATGGCCGCCAGAATAGGACCTCCACGGTTATCAGCAATGCTGTTAACGATGAAAACACAATTTCTTTCGTAGCTAATATTCTGGACAAGAAGCCTCAATAAAAGGCCTCTTTAAACCATAATAAAAGGCCACCCGGAATACCGGGTGGCTTTTTTATTTTTTAATGATTGCAGTAACCAAAAAGACCCAGCCGGCAATCATCAGAACACCGCCAACTGGTGTAATCATAACCATCGAGGTGCTGTTGGTCAGCGCCAGAAAGTAAAGACTTCCGCTGAACAAAAAGACTCCCAGCAACCATAACAGATTTGCCCGCTTAATCTGGACTGATGGAGATTGCCGGTATAAAAGTCCACCGAGCAACATTGCCAGGGCGTGAAAGAATTGATAACGAACGGCCAGCTCAAAAGTATCTGTCCTTCCATACTCTGTTAGCAGCGGCTTAAGCGCATGGGCCCCGAAGGCACCCAGGGCAACACTGAGCAGCCCGAGCAGAGCACCGGTTAATAAAGCTTGTCTATCATTCATGTTAATGTTCAGGATAATTTCTTTCACCAAAAATAGCAGAACCGATTCTCACCATGGTGCTGCCTTCTTCAATCGCAAGGCGGTAGTCACTGCTCATACCCATGGATAATTCCCGCATACGCACATGCTCAGGCAGTGAACTGCTTTTAAGTTGTTCCCACAAAGTGTGCAGACTCCGAAATTCATTTTTTACCTGATTATGGTCTTCGGTATTGGTGGCCATGCCCATCAGTCCGTTAATCTGTATGTGGTTTGCCTGCGTAATAACCGGTGACTTTAATAAAGCCGTCACTTCCGATTCGGAGAAGCCGAACTTGGTTTCCTCACGGGCAATGTGGACTTGCAGCAGGCAGGATACCACCCGGTTAATTTTTGCCGCCTGTTTGTTGATTTCAAGCAGCAGTTTTTCGGAGTCAACGGAGTGAATAAGATGAACAAAGGGTACGATGTATTTGACTTTATTTGATTGTAAATGCCCGATCATGTGCCAGCGGATATCGTTCGGCAGGGATTCATATTTGCCAACAAGTTCCTGCACCTTGTTTTCACCGAAGTCGCGTTGCCCGGCCTCATAGGCCTGCAGGATAATTTCAGGCGGATGGGTTTTGCTGACGGCTATCAGGGTGCATCCATCGCCTAATTCCGACCGGTAATGGTCAATGTTATTTTTAATATTCATTCTGTAATTTTGGCGCTTCGTCAGCAAAAATAACCAATCCCGCCTATGGCGCTACTCGGCACTTTACTGAAAAAGGGAATCCGTCTGCGGGAAATGATGGAGCAGGAGTATACCGCTCCTTTCGACCTGCAGAAAAAGGAACTAAAGGAACTGCTGATCGCAGCTAACCTGACCGCGTTCGGTAAGCACTATGGATTTTCTGACATCATGAAATCATTCCGAACCGACTCGCATAATTTCTATGATTCGTTTCGCGCACATGTACCGATCCATACCTATAGCAAAATCTATAATGACTGGTGGAACTTGTCGCTAAAGGGCGGAAAGAATATCTGCTGGCCGGGCCGGGTGAAATATTATGCCTTGAGTTCAGGGACATCGGAAGCGTCTTCTAAATATATCCCGGTAACGAAGGATATGACCAAGGCCATTCAGCGAACGAGTGTGCGGCAGATTTTGTCCTTATCCAAGTACGACCTGCCGGATGATTTTTTCACCACCGGTGTGCTGATGCTGGGCGGAAGCACCCACCTTAACCGCATTGGAAATTATTTTGTGGGTGACCTGAGCGGCATCCAGGCAGCGCGGCTGCCATTTTGGTTCCAGCATTTCTACAAACCCGGCAAGCAGATTGCCAAGACACGCGATTGGGAAACCAAGCTGGATAAAATTACACGTAACGCCCACGAATGGAATATCGGAATTATAGTAGGTGTGCCTGCCTGGCTTCAGATCCTGATGGAGAAAGTGATTCATCACTACCAGGTAAAAAATATTCATGAAGTCTGGCCAAACCTGCGGGTGTATGTGCACGGTGGTGTTTCGTTTGATCCATACCGCAAGAGTTTTGAAAAGTTGCTGGGCAAGCCTATCGACTACATTGAAACATACCTCGCATCGGAAGGATTCATTGCCTACCAGGCCTATCCTCACCGCAGGTCGATGCGCCTCGTTTTGAACAACGGCATCTTCTATGAATTTGTGCCGTTTGAAGAGAAAAACTTTGACGACCAGGGAGAAGTCAGGCCCGATGCCGAGACGCTGATGATTGACCAGGTGGAAGAGGGGAAGGAATACGCTTTGTTGTTATCCACTTGTGCCGGTGCCTGGCGATACCTGATCGGTGATGTGATCAAATTTGTTTCCTTGGAAGAATCGGAGATCGTGATCACCGGCAGAACAAAGCATTTTCTCAGCCTGTGCGGTGAACACCTTTCGGTGGATAACATGAACAAGGCAATAGAAATGGTTTCGGATGACCTGAATGTGGCGATCCCTGAATTTACAGTTGCGGGGATACCTCACGGAAGTCTGTTTGCCCACCACTGGTATGTTGGCACGGAATCCCCCGTTGACCCAATGGTTGTACGCGACCGTATCGACATGCACCTGAAGCAACTCAATGATGATTATTCAGTTGAGCGAAGTGCAGCGCTTAAAGAAGTTTATGTAGACGTTTTGCCGTTACACGTATTTTACGACTGGATGCAATCCAAAGGAAAGGCTGGCGGACAAAATAAATTTCCGCGCGTGCTGAAGAACGCTCAACTCGAAGAATGGCAATTGTTTATCAAGCCATATCTGAATGGACATCATTCTTAAAGGTATTGGTGCGGGCTTCGCGCTGGCATTGCTCATTGGTCCGGTTTTCTTCACCCTGCTGCAAACCAGTGTTGAGCGCGGGTTCCGAAGTGGTACCTGGGTGGCTGTTGGCGTGAGCCTGAGTGACTCCCTGTATATTCTGATCTGCTACCTGGGTCTTTCAACAGCGCTGGCGAACGACCGCGCGCAGCAATACATTGGTTATGCGGGCGGAATGATTCTCTTCTGCTTTGGTTTGTATTACCTGTTTATCAAGAGCCGAAGGCCACTCGATTTCCGTTCCGTGAACATACCCTCGTCAGGCCCGGTGAAACTGATTATCAAAGGTTTTATCATCAACGGCCTGAGCCCGATGGTGCTTATTTTCTGGTTGGGTATGGTGAGTGTAGCTACCGGAGAGTTCGGGTACACATCCCTGGAGGCGCTGATCTTTTTTGGTTCGGTCGTGGCGACCGTTTTTGCAACTGACCTGCTGAAGGCAAAGACGGCCGACAAATTACGACAGGTGATGACCGTTCACTTGGTTCGTTTGCTGAATATCGTGCTCGGTTCAGGAATGATTCTTTTTGCCATGCGCATGCTCTTCATTGCCTGGTCGTTCAGCGAGTCTTAGTCCTGTAAAACATTGCTCATAAAAGTTGATTTCAGGAAAAGCCAAAGCAGCCAGAAGGCAAGTCCCCACATCAGGTAGTTGTAGTAATAATCAGCCGTGTTCTTGAAACGTGTTTCCTTGATTTCCGCTTTTTCATATTCATCAATCCGGTCGAACACCTGAAGCAGCGCTTCATTATCACTTACCCGGAAGAATTCTCCATTGCCGATGCCGGCAATCTTCCGCATGGTAGTTTCATCCACCGTATTTTCAATCATATTAGGCCGGCCAAAGAAGTCCTTACCAAAAGGTACCAGCCCATCCTGACCAACAACAATGGTGTAAATTTTTATGCCATAGGCAGCAGCCAGTTCTGCAGCCGTTATCGGATCGATATTGCCGGCTGTATTGTCACCATCACTTAAGAGTATGCATACTTTTGACTGGGCATCAGACTCACGCATCCGGTTGGTAACTACTGCCAGTGCACTGCCAATTGCCGTACCCCGGTTTTCGATCATCGCAAAATCAATATCACGGATATAATTTTTAAGCAGTTCATAGTCGGTAGTTAGCGGTGCCAAGGAGTAAGCATCACCGGAAAAGACCACCAGTCCGATCCGGTCCTGCAGCCGCCCGTTAATAAAATCAGTCGCAACGACTTTGGCAGCCTCCAGTCGGTTGGGGGTGAAGTCGGATATTTGCATGGACTGGGAGATATCGATTGCCAGCATGATATCAATGCCTTCGGTCCATTGCTCAACTTTTTCATTGGTACGTTGCGGCCGTGCGAGGGCCAGCAGCAAGCAAGCTGCAGTCAGCATCAGCAGCAATTCCGGCAGGAAACGAATAAGACTTAGGGGTGATGCTTTCAGATCTTTCTGAGTAAGTGCGACCGGCAGTTTCTGGTTGAAACGCCAGCGCCACAGCCAGCGTAAAGAAAAGATTACCGGAATGAGTAAAAGTGCGTACAAAACAATCCGGTTTTCCCAGGTGAAGGATTGCAATGTGCTCCAGCGCCACCATTCGAGTGAAAACCAGGATATGCCTTCTGTTATGCTGTTATCCATGCATCACCTCCTCCATTTTTTTCTCCGTGCGTTGCATTGCTACTATCCCCAGATGAGTCAGTGGATCGTTCACAGCTTTTTCGTGACCGTAAATGGCCTTATCCAGTGCGCGCAGGCATTCGCCCAATTTCACATCCTGTTCGGTAAGTATTGTTTCGCGTGTGGTTTGTTTGGTGTATGGTTTTCCTTCCAGAAATTCCATATACTCCTTCCACAGTACCAAAGCTCGTTCTGTTGAGTCTGGGGAGAAATGGCTGACGACCTGTGCCCGGATATCCGCGAATTTTTGTTCGAAAGCCCGGTAGCGGTTATTGATTCTGCGCTTGGTAAGATATTTTCTGATCCGTTTACCAAACACAATCCAGATGATAATACTGGTAATCAGTAACCCGGCCAGAATGCCCAGCACTATCGGATAATTGAATAGTTGCCTTACCCGCTCATAATAGGTTCGTGTAATCAACGGTAATTGCTCGGCAGAAATGCTGTCGGGAACAGTGCCCTTCACCAATAATTGCAAGGCGATACTGTCTTGCGATGAATTATATCTGACGCTGTCACCGGTAGTTACAACAAACACGGGAAGGGAAAGGTATTGAACCGGTTCAAGGTCAAAGGTGATCAGTTCATATACGGTGCTGTCATAGCTTGTGCCGTTACTGGTAGCGGTAGGAAAATAAATTTTACGCTGAAACTCAAAGGGGCTGAAATCATAAACTGAATCGGGAAATAACACCTGCAGTTCCTGCGGATAGCGCGCGGTCAGGAAGTAATGCAGGGAGGTACCTATTTTGGTGCTGTCCTGAACAAATCCGCTGCTAACCAAAGGCTGGCTGTACACCGTGAGTGAGGCCAGCAACAATACCGTACTGCAAAACAAGCGTGAGACGTACATGCGCATCAGCTGGTTTTAGTGGACTGGTTTCTTACCCGGAACAGCTTCAATAACCGCGGAACATAGTCTTCTGCAGTATCCAACGAAATAAAATTAATCTGGTGCTTCTTTGAAAAATCATTGATCCGTGATTTACGTTCTTCCAGTCGATGGCTGATTTTCTGGCGGAAATCACCAAACGAAGTATTGATCCATAGCGTCTTTCCGGATTCTTTGTCGATGACTGGTATGATGCCAAGTTTCGGCAGACCACTTTCCCGCTTATCACTGATGTGGATTACCACCAGGTCATGCTTGCGTGCCAGTGCTTTTAAATTTTTATCGTAGTTCTCATCGATAAAATCGGAGATGAGAATAACCACGCTGCGTCTCTTGATGGTATTGAGTGCAAACGACATCGCCTTATTCAGGTTGGTGCCTTTATGGTGTGGTCTTAAATGGACCATTTCATGAATAATCTGGTAAGCCTGGCCTATACCTTTACCCGGGCGGATGTACAGTTCCCGCTGATCGGAAAAACAAATCAACCCAACATGGCTGGATTCCTTAATGGCCGACAGGGTTAGTACACCACAGATTTCCTTGCCGATATCAACCTTGGTTTTAAGTTCTGCCCCGATTTCTTGTGAAGCACTAACATCGAGAATGAAAAAAACAGTTTGCTCCTTTTCTTCCCGGAAGGTTTTTACAAAGGTGCCATGACCTTTAGCCGACACATTCCAGTCGATGGTCCGGATGTCGTCACCATACTGATAAGGTCTGACGTCATCAAACTCCAGTCCGGTACCTTTGAAGACCGACCGGAAGTCACCTTTCATCTGGCTGTTGATCGCCTTTCGGATCTGGATTTCATACTTCCGCAACTTTTTGACAAGTTCCTTCACACCCCGTGCCCTTTGGTTTGATTATTGAGCGCTAAAAATAGACAAATGTGATAATTTTACAGGCCCTTAATCAGTAAGTGGCGCTTTTTAGCCGATGACAATGATCAACCGTATTGTGTTTTGGATTGTAGTGGCCATTTCAGCAGTGGCCTGTTCGCGGGAAAAAATACCAGCTAATATCCTGTCAGAAGGGGAAATGGTGGATGTGCTGATGCAGATGTACCTGGCCGAAGAACGTTTTTCACGGTTGTCGGTAACTTACGATTCCTCTGTTAACCTGATTCCGTATTTCCGGCAGCGGGTCTTTGAACAGACCGGTGTGCCGGATTCGGTTTACAGGAAATCGATGGAATACTATATGGCTAATCCGAAGAAACTGGACTTTATTTATGCTGCCTTAGTGGATTCCCTCAGTTTGCGGGAACAGCGAAGACCTGACGAACAACCTGCCAGCGATGCCCTTCCCCAATGATGTTGAGCATAAACTCGGTGTAGACCTGATACGTGAACGGCTGCACAGTTTCACCCTTTCAGGCCTAGGAGCCAAGCGGGCAGATTCCATGCACTTTCAGACTGATTATGCCACGGTTAAGCTATCCCTCAGCCAGACAGTAGAATTCGTTCACATCTTCGAACGAGGGGACACTTTTCCGTCAGCACACTACATCGATCCGACAGATTATTTCAACCGCGCTGCTATTGAAGGCAACTATCTCGATGAACATGAATTGCTTCAAATCGCTTTTTCTGTTGAGACAATAGTCGCCTGCCGGGATTATCTGCTGAAGAACCGCGACCGGTGTCCTTCTTTATTTACACTGACTGAACCTGTTGATGTTACTCAAGCGTTGGCCCGTTCCATTCACCGGGTTATTGATGAAAATGCGCGGGTAAAAGATTCAGCCAGTGCCGATTTGTCGCGTATCCGCAAGAAACTTCGGGATGAACAATCCCGATCCAGAAGGCTGATCGACCAGGTGTATCGCTCGGCTGTAGAGCAACATTGGGTGCCGGATGGCGCGTTACCAACCATTCGTGGCGGACGGTTGGTGATACCCTTATTGGCAGAACACAAGCGCAAAATCAAGGGATTTATTCATGATGAATCGGCCACCGGCCAAACGGTTTATCTGGAACCGGCAGAAGTTTTGGATGCCAATAACGAAATACGCGACTTGGAACATGCCGAGAAGCGTGAAGTCATCCGCCTGTTGCGGGAACTGACCGATGAACTGCGGCACCAACTGCCCGTTCTGCACAGGGCCTTTGAGTTTTTATCGTGGATAGATTTTATCCGGGCGAAGGCCAAACTTGCCATCGAGTTAAAGGCATCCTTTCCGGTGCTGATAAGCCGGCCGGCAATGACCTGGCGGGAGGCGCGTCATCCCATGCTGTATCTTGCTTTACGAGGAAAGCGGGAAGTGGTGCCGTTGAATATTCAACTGACGGAAAACGACCGGATGTTATTGGTTTCAGGACCAAATGCAGGCGGTAAGTCCGTGTGTCTTAAAACCGTTGGACTGTTGCAGTACATGCTTCAATGCGGTTTGTTGATTCCCGTCCATCCGGATTCAGAAGCCGGAATCTTTTCTGATCTGTTCATAGACATCGGTGACCAGCAGTCGATCGAAAATGATTTAAGTACCTACAGCAGTCACCT
>JALOMI010000206.1 GCA_025455465.1 Cyclobacteriaceae bacterium
CTTGTTCGATCAGGTGAATCGTTGCATCCTTGGCACCGGTAAAATCATCAACTATGATTTTGCTGGCTTGCGGTGAATTGTAAACCCGGTCGAAGAAAACAATGGGAACACCTTTGGATATGATGGATTCAATATGGTCGAAGTTGGTGGTTTCACGCGATACGGACATCAGCATGCCATCTACACGGCTGTTGAACAACGCTTTCATATCGGTGATTTCACGGGATTGTGATTCATTCGACTGCGCCAGGATAACATTGTAACCGGCACTGTAGGCAACGTCTTCAATGCCGCTGATGATGGTTGAAAAAAAGAAGTGCACAATTTCCGGAATAACTACTCCGATGGTGTTGGTTTTGCTTTGTCGAAGGCTGAGCGCAACAATGTTCGGCTGATAGTTCAGCTTATCGGCAAGTTCATTGACAAGCCTTTTGGTTTCCGGACTGATATCGGGATGGTCTTTTAAGGCCCGTGATACGGTGGACGGAGAGATACCCAGTTCGCGGGCAATATCTTTAATAGTTACCTGATTGTATTTCATAGCTTAATTACCGTCAATGAAACAGTTGTTATCTGTGGATCAATTTACATTAATATTGCAATCGATTGCAACCTGATTATGGTATTTGCAAGTAATACCTTTCCGGATGAATGTCGCTCGTTGGCTGTTCTTATTATTCATCCTTAATAGTCCGAATTAATCGGGATTTTTTCAAAACTAACTGTAATATTAAGGCGAAATATTGTGTACTGAAAATCGAATCAGCTTGAAAGCAGTAATCTTCGACCTCGATGGAGTTCTGGTAGATACGGCAAAGTATCATTACCTGGCCTGGAAAAAATTGGCAGCCGAATTGGGTGTCAATCTTACTGAAAAGGAAAACGAACGGCTGAAGGGTGTCAGCAGGATGGACTCGCTTAAGATCATACTCAGCCTTGGAGGTCTCACGTTTTCTGAAGCTGAAATGAACCGCCTCGCAGACCGGAAGAACAGTTGGTTTGTGGAGTACATTGATCAGATGAAGCCGGAAGAAATTTTTGACGGGGTGTTTCCTCTGCTGAATGCTCTTCGTGAAGCCGGAGTCAGCATTGCATTAGCCTCGAGCAGCAAGAATGCTGCAGCAGTTCTGAAAAATCTGTTGCTGGAAAACACATTTGATACCGTGGTAGACGGCACGATGATTAAGGAATCCAAACCGGACCCGGAAATATTCCTCAAAGCGGCTGACAACCTGGGCGTAGCACCAAATGAATGCATTGTGGTAGAGGATGCAGAAGCCGGAGTGGAAGCAGCCAGGCGCGCGGGAATGAAGGCGGTGGGAATAGGGCATACGGAACAGCTCGGTGAGGCTGAATTAGTTGTAGATCATATCAGTAAACTTTCATACAATCGCTTAAAATCATTATAGTTTCTATGAAGGAATGTTTTAAACACCATCCGTGGCAGATCATTGAAGAAGGATTCAATCCGCATTACAATAAGATCGCTGAAAGTGTGTTCAGCCTGGGCAACGGCCGCATGGGGCAGCGTGCAAATTTTGAAGAGGCCTATTCAGGCGAGACACTGCAGGGAAGCTATGTGGCCGGTGTATATTATCCCGATAAAACAAGGGTAGGCTGGTGGAAAAACGGCTACCCCGAATATTTTGCCAAGGTGCTGAATGCGCCCAGTTGGATCGGTATCAAATTCAACATTGCAGGGCAATCACTCGATCTTGCTCAGTGTCGTGTCGATGAGTTTAAACGGATCCTGGATATGCAAACGGGTTTACTTTCCCGTTCCTTCAAAGCTACATTACCCGATGGTAAGCAAGTGCATGTCCATGCCCAGCGTTTTTGCAGCATGGCCAAAGATGAAATCGGTGCAATCCGCTACGCCATCACTCCGGTTAATTTTTCTGATTCGGTAACAATCACCATCGATGTTGATGCCGATGTGCAGAATATGGACTCCAACTACGATGAAAAATTCTGGGATGAAGTAAGCAAGTCGGCTGTGGAAGGGGAGTGTATCGTTACGGCACAAACAAAAAAGACTTTCTTTCATGTGGCCACCGGTATGCGATATAGAATCGTGCAGGGTGGTGATGAGCTGAAGGCTTCGGTAAAGACACTGCTTCGCGAAAAATATGCCGGCAATGAAGTGACCGTTAACTTCACTGCAGGCAAGGAGATTGTAATCTATAAGTATGCCGCGGTCTTATCGTCAGAAAATCATCCGAAGGAAAAAATTGCCGAACACTGTCGCCAGGTGCTTGACGATGCCATGGCCACCGGGTATGATCAGTTGTATGCTGATCATGTGAAGGTATGGGAACACAAATGGAACGAATGCGATATTACCATTGACGGGGATGTAGCTGCTCAGCAAGGCATCCGGTTTAATATTTTTCAATTGAGTCAGACTTATACTGGTGAAGATGAGCGACTGAACATCGGTCCGAAAGGATTTACCGGAGAAAAATATGGAGGAAGTACCTACTGGGATACTGAAGCCTACTGCCTCCCGTTCTACCTCGGCACAGCTGAACAGAAAGTGGCCCGAAACCTTCTGGTTTACCGGTACAAGCATTTAGCCAAGGCTATTGAAAACGGAAAGAAGCTCGGCTTCACGGATGGCGCGGCATTGTATCCCATGGTAACGATCAACGGTGAAGAATGTCATAATGAATGGGAAATTACATTTGAAGAAATCCACCGGAACGGGGCGATCGCCTATGCGATCTATGATTACATCCGCTACACCGGTGATCAGGAATACCTTGTGGAATATGGCCTGGAAGTGCTGATCGGCATTTCCCGTTTCTGGGCACAACGCGTTAACTGGTCGGACGACAAAAAGAAATACGTGATGCTGGGTGTAACCGGTCCGAACGAATATGAAAACAACGTCAACAATAACTGGTACACCAATTACATAGCCACCTGGACGTTGCAGTATACCCGGGAGGCATTGGACTATGTCCGCGGCAAAAATCCATCGGCCTTCCAGTTGTTGCTGGATCGGATTCAGTTCAGTGATAAAGAAGCACAGGTGTGGAAGCACATCACCGAAAACATGTACTTCCCGCAGGATTCTTCACGCGGCATCTTCCTGCAGCAGGATGGATTTCTCGATAAACAATTGATGAAAGTAACGGATCTCCGTCCGGAAGACAGGCCGCTCAACCAGAAATGGTCGTGGGACAGAATCCTTCGTTCCTGTTTTATCAAACAGGCCGATGTTCTGCAGGGGTTGTATTTCTTTGAGGATCAGTTCGACATCGACACGGTGAAACGAAACTTTGATTTCTATGAACCGATGACGGTGCATGAATCATCATTGTCGCCCTGCGTACACTCAATACTCGCGGCCAAACTGGGGTATGAAGAAAAGGCCTATGAAATGTACCTGCGAACAGCCCGACTTGACCTGGATGATTACAACAACGATACCGAAGACGGATGTCACATCACCAGCATGGCCGGTACATGGCTAAGTGTGATCAAGGGCTTTGCGGGTATGCGGTTGAAGAATGGTGAACTGCATTTTAATCCGTTCATCCCCAGGCAGTGGAAATCCTATTCATTCCGGATCGAATTCCGCCAGCGTGTGCTGAAAATAAAAGTTACCGGCAGCCGCATGGAAGCGTTGTTGGTTTCCGGTGAGCCGCTGACCATACACTTCAAAGGAACTTCGCATACACTTAATGAAAATCAGGTCATCGAGCAGCCGTTATGAAATTTCTGCCGGTCATCACCCTGATGATTTGTTGTGTGGTAGCGAAAGTTACAGCCCAGCCGGCCGCCTTCATTGAGCTGACTTCAGCGGAGAAAGATTACTTCAATGCCCGGGAAGCCCGCGGTGTATCTGTTGCCGATTACGACAATGATGGAGATGATGACATTTTTATTTCAGCCAACCCTTGTAAGCTTTACCGCAATGACGGTGACTTTGTTTTTACAGAAGTTAGCATCGCTTCGGGCATCAGTGCAGCCGGCAAACTGGCATTATGGTTTGATGCGAACGATGACGGTTGGCTCGATCTGCTGGTGAGTGGTTATAACCAGCTTAAGTTTTACCGGAACAACCATAACGGCACTTTTACGGAAGATCCGGTAACCGGCTTTACCGGAACCACAGCACAAGTGGCCCTGGTAGCCGGTGATCTGAACGGTGACGGTTGGCTTGACGTGTATGCCAACAACTTCAAAATCGATAACCAGTTTTTCATCAACTACGGCAACGATCAATTCAGGAACCGTATTGCCGGCAGTGGTGCTGAAGTGAACGACCAGTCGATGGGATCGGTGCTGTATGATTTTGATCTGGATGGTGACCTGGACATGTACATCACTTTTGATGGCTATCGTCCGAATAAACTTTTCATCAATGATGGTGAGGGGCATTTTGTTGATCGTGCCCCGCAGCACAACCTCAATATCCGCACCCAGGGAATGGGCGTGGATCTCGCTGACTTTAACCGCGATGGCGCTTTTGATTTGTATGTGACGAACCTCTTCGATAATTCCCTGCTGATGAATGACGGCAGCAACTACTTTTCCGATCAGGCAAAAGCAGCCGGTGTGAATGACTACGGCATGGGGTGGGGGGTAACCTGTTTTGATTACAACAACGATGGCCTTACGGATATCTACATCAACAACGAATTCAATTTCTCACCGTATCCCAACCGGTTGTACCGTAATAACGGCAATGGCTCATTTACTGATGTGGCGGTAGGCACAGCATTAGAAAACCGCAAAAGTGGATTTGGTTCTGCCACAGCTGATTTCAATAATGACGGACTGCCTGACCTGGTCGTTGTTAACAACAGTGATCTCTCTATCCGGATTTTTCGAAATGCAGAGAGTAATGCTAATCGCTGGATGGCACTCAACCTGGTAGGTACCACCAGCAATAAGTTTGCTGCCGGTGCACATGTTTTTGTATATGCCAACGGCACCGTTTACCGTGATGTCGTGAAGGCAGGTTCAGGCTGGTATTCGCAGAACAGTTACCGGATGCACATCGGCCTCGGTGCGAACCAACGCATCGATTCACTGGTGATTCGCTGGCCGGATGGACTCAGGGAAGTTTATCATGACCTGATCACCAATCAGCGCTACCTCGCTGTTCAGCATGAAACACTGAATGTATTTGAAATACAGCGGTATCATCAGGCGCTGACCAGGCCAACGGTGTTAATTCCCTCCGAAAACCTGCCCGATCCACCGCTTGTAGTTGAACCGGAATTTTCCATAGCACGCATTTGGAATGAAGCCTTGCTGGAAGCTATCCGCAATGACTTTGCACGTCCTACTGTTCATGCACGAAACCTCTACCATATCTCGGCAGCGATGTACGATGCCTGGGCTGCTTATGAAACCGGAAGGCCAACGTACTTTCTGGGAAAGCAGCGGCATAACATCCATTTTCCGCTGACTGATTTTCCGAGTCCATTGAATATTGAACTTGCACGGAAGGAGGCCATATCGTATGCAGCGTACCGGCTGATCAGCTACCGGTTCAGAAACTCACCGGGGGCTTCGATCACCCTGGGCATGCTTTCCAAACTGATGCTGACCCTGGGCTATAATGCTGATCTGCAATCATTGGATTATGCTACCGGTGAACCTTATGCACTCGGCAATTACATCGCTTCACTGGTAATCGCCTATGGCAAGCAGGATGGTTCCAATGAAGAGAATGATTACGCCAACCTGTTTTACAAGCCGGTTAATCCGCCAATTAACCCTGCTGTTCCGGGCAATCCGCGGATGCTTGACCCAAACCGTTGGCAGCCGCTGAACCTTGTTCGCTTCATTGATCAGAGCGGTAACGAAATCGGGGAGGTGCCTCCGTTTTTAAGTCCGGAGTGGGGTCGTGTTCAACCGTTCTCGCTGGAGGACAGAAATCTTTCCATTAAAAAACGTGACGGGCATGAGTACTGGGTGTATTATGATCCGGGCAAGCCTCCGTTACTGGATACCCAGAAAAGCACTCCGCTTTCTGAAGAATACAAGAAGTCATTTCTCCTGGTTTCGATCTGGTCGTCTCCCGATACGGGATCTGCAACGCCATCACCACCTACAGCGGCCAGGATTTCTCGAGGAACCCGGAGGCGACG
>JALOMI010000207.1 GCA_025455465.1 Cyclobacteriaceae bacterium
AGTTTGGTATGCGTCTTCAGGTTGCTGACTCCGTAAATCACAAAGCAGCCGGCCTTTTGCAGACGCTGTGCCTCGCGCATATTATTTTCTTCATCGAAGCGCGCCTTCACTTCAAACAATACTGATACGTGTTTGCCGTTCTCGGCTGCACGAAGCAGTGCGTTGGTCACGCGGGATTCCTTCGCCACCCGGTAGATGGTAATCTTGATTGACAGTACCCGCGGATCTTCGGCAGCCTGCTCCAGCAATTCCAGCACGGGATCCATGGAGTTGTAGGGATGATGCAGCAGGATATCCCTGTCCTTCAGTATCTCAAAAAGATTCTTGGTGCCTTCTTCCGGGTAATTCATCGGCATAATAGCAGGCGGCATCTGCGTGCGCACACCGCGGAATTCCTTGTGCCCGATGATCTGTGAAAGTGTTCCCAAGTCAATCAGGCTTTGCTGAGGAACGGTGAAAATGTTATGGTCATCAATATCCCACTGAATTTTCAACAGGCGCATCATCCACGGATCGATGTTACCCTGCACTTCCATGCGTACCACGCGTCCGCTTCTGCGGGTCTTCAGTTTTTGCTTGAGGTCTTCCAGGAAGTTGGATTCAATATCATCGCTTTCATCCAGCGTAAAATCACCGTTGCGGTTAATGCGGAACAGGTTAATGCTCTGGATATTGACATTGCGAAACAGCTGATGAATGTTTCTGCGGATAATCTCTTCGATCGGAACAAACCGTATCAGATCATCACCAGGCAGCTCATAGAAGCGCGGAATGTTGCTTGGCACCTGAATGAAGGAAACCCGCTGCTGTTCCTGCGCTTCACCCGGCATCCTTGTTACCACCCCAAACAACAGTCGGTTATTTTTCAATACCGGAAAGGTGTGATACGAATCAAAGGCCATTGGAGTAAGCATCGGGAAGATGGTGTGGGTGAAATAATCATCCACCTGCTTCATGTGCTCTACCGATAAGTCACTGTACGGACAAATGGAAAACCGGTGTTCCTTAAACAGTGGCTTCAGTTTGTACAGAAAATATTCGTGCTGATCCTGCGCAAAGTTGCGGATGCTGTTAAGCAGCAGTTTTCGGAAAGGCTCTTCACGCATGCCGCTGTAATCAAAGCGCTCCTTTCCAAAGTCGATGTAGTTGTATAAGCTGCCCAGCCGGATGGTGCAGAACTCATCCAGATTGGATGACGTGATTGCCAGAAACTTCAGCCGATCGAAGATGTTCCGGTTGATGTGTTTGGCCTGATCGAGTACGCGGTAGTTGAACTGGATCCAACTCAGGTCACGGCTGATGTAGCGGCTCTCTTCCAGCCGGTTATTATCCAAATCTTTATCCATCAGGGTGCCGATATCCTGCATAATCACATCCGAAAGTTCTTCACAATCCGTTCCTTTTTGAATGCCAGTCGATTATCAAATCATTAAATATCGATGCGTGCGTACTTGGCATTCTTTTCAATGAATTCCCTGCGCGGAGCTACTTCATCTCCCATCAGCATGGAGAACAGGTGATCGGCTTCTGCCGCTGACTCAATGGTCACCTGCTTCAGTGTTCTGCGGGCGGGATCCATGGTGGTAGACCACAACTGCTCCGGATTCATCTCTCCCAAACCTTTGTAGCCGCCCAGTTCTTTCACCAGTACATCGCGCTCTTCTTCCGTCCAGCAATAGCGTTCTTCCTTCCCTTTCTTCACGAGGTATAATGGAGGCAGCGCGATGTAGACGTAACCGCTTTCAATCAGGTCACGCATGTAGCGGAAAAAGAAGGTAAGGATGAGTGTACGGATGTGGCTGCCATCCACATCGGCATCGGTCATAATGATGACTTTGTGGTAGCGCAGCTTTGTCATATTCAGCGCTTTGTCATCCTCTGCGGTACCGAACGAAACACCTAATGCCGTAATGATATTCTTAATTTCTTCGTTGTCGTAGATTTTATGTTCCTGCGCCTTCTCCACATTGAGTATCTTTCCCCGCAGCGGAAGAATCGCCTGGAAGTTTCGGTCACGGCCCTGCTTGGCAGAACCACCGGCCGAGTCACCTTCTACGAGGTAAAGTTCACAGATACCGGGATCTGTGCTTGAACAGTCGGCCAGTTTGCCCGGTAAGCCGGTGCCGGTAAGTACATTCTTTCGCTGCACCATCTCACGTGCCTTGCGGGCCGCATGCCGTGCCTGCGCGGCAAGGATCACTTTACTGACGATGAGTTTGGCTTCACGCGGATGTTCCTCCAGGTAGTACTGCAACACCTCACCTACGGACTGATCAACAGCACCCATCGCATCGGAGTTGCCCAGTTTGGTTTTTGTTTGTCCTTCAAACTGAGGCTCAGCCACTTTTACCGAAATTACTGCGGTAAGTCCTTCACGGAAGTCATCACCGCTAATTTCGATTTTCACTTTCTCAAGTAATCCTGACTTATCTGCGTAGTTTTTCAACGTGCGCGTCAGCGCTCTGCGGAAACCGGCTACGTGTGTACCACCTTCGTGGGTGTTAATATTGTTGACATAGGAAACAAGGTTCTCACTGAATGACGTATTGTAACTCAACGCAACCTCCACTGGGATGTCCCCTTTGTCGTTGCTAATGTAAATAGGCTCGGCTATTAACTTTTCACGGGTAGAATCGATGTAACTGACAAACTCTCGCAGGCCGCCTTCGGAGAAGAACTCAGAATGGCGGGGGTTTCCTTCATCATCTTTTTCGCGCAGGTCTTTCAGGAAGATGCGGATGCCTGGGTTCAGAAACGCCAGTTCGCGCAAGCGTGCAGCAATGGTTTCGTAGTTGTATTCAGATACCGTAAAAATTTCCTTGTCGGGAAGAAAACGCACGGTGGTTCCGCGTCTGTCTGATTCACCGGCCACACGTACCGGATATTGCGGAATGCCGCGGTGATACTCCTGCTCCCAGATTTTTCCATCGCGGTACACGGTAGCTTGCAGCACTTCCGATAACGCATTCACGCAGGAGACCCCAACACCATGAAGACCACCGGAAACCTTGTAGGTGTTTTTATCAAACTTACCACCGGCATGAAGTACAGTCATCACCACTTCCAGTGCCGAACGCTTTTCCTTCTCGTGCATATCCGTAGGTATGCCGCGGCCATTGTCCTCCACCAGGATGGAATTGTCTTCATTTACCGTGACGCTGATTTCATCACAGTACCCAGCCAGGGCCTCATCGATGGAATTATCGACTACTTCCCAGATGAGGTGGTGAAGCCCTTTGGAGCTTACATCACCGATGTACATGGCCGGGCGTTTGCGCACGGCTTCCAACCCCTCCAGTACCTGTATATTGCTGGCTGAATAATCAGCGGGACCTTTCTTCTTTGCGTCAGTCATGATGATGGTTTAAAACCTTCAAAATTAAGCTTTTTAAGCCTGAAAACGTAGATTTTCAAACTATAAATAACCAATTAAGCACACTTTATTTTCGCCTTCCGGCTAGCTTCGTATCATCCGCAAATAATTGATTAACATTATGCCCGCATGGCATTCATATGCTTTGTCGATAACCCCCGGAGTGAACTGGTCATGATGCTCTTCGCAATGTGGCGTAAAGCTACCTTTCTTGTTTTTTGTGCGGTGTTGCTAGTGGTGTTCGAAACCCACGCTCAGCAGCAGATACCCGTATTTGCCAGCAAGAAAGATTCTGTTGATTACGCCCAGGTGCAGCAGGCGTTGCAAGACCTGCTGCGTACCAATGCGGGGCCAATCAAACGCGAAGTGTACGATAGCCTGATGTATGTTCAGAATCAGCTGCGCAGCCGCATCATCGGGTTTCGGGTAATCTACAGGCCTAACCGGGAGTTCACGCAGTACAACGACATCAAGGACAATCCGGAAAAAGCTTCCACCCTCACCCAACTCAGCCTGAGCGGTAAAGAATGGCGTAAACTGCCCTCCACCATTTACAACTGCCAACAGCTGGAAGAGCTGGAGCTGGTCAACACCTCGTTGAAAAAGCTGCCCGCCCGGTTGAAAAAGTTACCAAGGTTAAAGGCGATTTACGTGCTGAACTATGCCTCCTCTAAAAGGCTGAAACTCGCCCGGAACAACCAGGTAAAGGAGTTGATTTTCAGGGGCATCGAAGCACAGTTGTTACCTGCCGATTATGGCCGGTTTATGGCATTGGAGGACCTGGATTTAACTGGCAATATCGGCCTGAGTGCCTTCCCCGATATTTACCGCAACACGGCTCTAAAAAAGCTCAGCCTCATTGGCAACCAGATTACCCTGGATGACCTGCCCGACAAGGCATCATCACTGGAGTATCTGAATGTCATGGGCAATAAGATTACACGCGTACCGGAACAGATTGGAAATTTCTCCCGGCTTCAGCGTATCATCTTCAGCAACAACAGCCTGGAGTCTATTGACCCGGCCATCGGTAAACTGTCCCGATTGGAGGAATTATCCTTTTACAACTGCGGCCTCTCAAGCCTTCCAGCCAGCATAGAGCAATTAACCAGCCTCAAACAAATTGATTTGTACTTCAATAAGCTGACTACCATCAACATTTCACTTGATCGGTTGCCCGCGCTGGAGATACTGTACCTCTCCAACAACCAGCTCACGTCATTGCCCGAAGAAATCGGATCCTTGCCAAACCTGCGTGAACTTTATATATCTAATAACCGCCTCAGTTACCTGCCGGAGAGCATGGGTAACCTTAGCCAGCTGAAGGTGTTTCGAATAAACAACAACTATTTCACCACCTTCCCCATGGAATTGCTGAAACTAACCGGATTAGAAAACCTGGATATTTCACGCAATGACCTTCGTGAACTTCCGATGGAACTCAGCCAGTTTGAGAACCTGCAAATCTTTGCACTCGTGGATAATCCGTGGGATTATCCTGATGACATCCTGTATTTAGCCGAACTCCTGCGCAGCAAGGGAACCATCGTTCACCTGAATACTCTAGACCGGGCTATTGATGACCGTTGACGCATCCTTCAGCTGCCAGCGTCATTATTCATAACAGCATCGCTTGCCGATGCTTTGTCTGAGATAACCGGTGCTTTCTTTTTGCCTTTGGATTTATTTTCCTTTTTCGGCTTGACAGCGTCATTGTCTTCGGCCATCAGCTGCAGTCGAGCCTTTTGAAGCTCTGCCCGTTGCGAATCGGTAACTTCAGGGTAAGACAGTTTCAGTTTTTCAAATTCCCGGTAGATAACGGCTGCAATGGCCAGTCGGGCGAACCATTTATCATCAGCAGGAATAACATACCAGGGTGCATGAACCTGAGATGTATTACCGATGGCCTCTTCAAAAGCCTGCTGGTAATCATCCCAGTATTTCCTTTCTTTCAAATCCGATAGGGAGAATTTCCAGTTCTTTGACGGGTCATCGATACGTTCGAGGAAGCGCTTTTTCTGTTCCTTTTTGGATACATGGAGGAAGAACTTCAGAATGACCATGCCATTTTGAGCAAGATTTTTCTCGTAACGGTTGATTTGCTTGTATCGCTTTTCCCAGAACTTCTTGTCGATATCCTTGACCGAGTCAATTCCCGGTATGTTTTCATTCAGTATCCATTCCGGATGCACTTTTGTGGCCAGCACATTTTCATAGTGTGAACGGTTGTGGATAGCGATCTCTCCCCGTGCAGGCAAAGCGAGTGAATGCCTCCAGAAATAATCGTGATCCAGTTCGGCCGAGTTAGGCGCCTTGAAGCTGTATACCTTTACCCCCAATGGATTGAAGCCGGACATGATGTGTTTCACGGCACCGTCTTTACCGGCAGCATCCATGGCCTGGAAGATGATCAGCACACTGTATTGGTTATGGGCATATAACTTATCCTGAATTTCAGCCAGGTGCTTGCGGCCCATCTCCAGCAGCATTTCGGCATCCCTGCGGGTCAGTTCCTTGCCGCGGTATTTGGTATCATAATTCTTCAGACTGAATTTTTTGCCAGGCAACGCCAGGAGCTTTTTCAGGTTGAATAGTTTGGAATCGGATAACATAAGTTTGAGGTTTAGACAGTTGAAAGTAGTCATTAACCCCTATTCCGCTACATGACTTTAATCATATCATCTTCCCGGAAATGATTTGATCTTACTGAAGTATTGAGTAACTTTTAATCACCTAAACCAAAATCCGTGAAACCAGTCATCAAGCAACTGGAATTTCTGGTAATTTACGTTATGGCCAGTATGGCCCTTGCAGGCTTGGTGCGTTTTGCCTTAATGAATGTTCTGGAGTTTTTGCAGGATTTGCCGGTAACAAATAACCTTCCTGATAGTATTTAATTTCCATCGGTCTGTGCCGGTGGCATCTTATATATAACCAGTCAATAACCATAACCCCTACCGGTATGAGAAACCCTTACCTTTTCCTCCTGCTCATACACCTTCTCTGTATGCCAGGTATTACTGCTGAGGCCCAGGCTAAAAAAGCCAAACAGGCTGCTTCAGCCGCCAATGATGAAACGGTCATTAAAAACATTATTGAAAAGGAAACCAAGGCATTTTTTGAAATCGATCAGAAGGACTGGGCCAGTTATTGGGCGCAGGTGCCTTATGCCTTCTGGTCGTTTGCCGACACCACAGATGTGAATTCCTTTTCGGGATGGAATGAGATCAGCAAGGGATTTGACAACTACTTTAAAACCTCAAAACCCTCTTCTGCAAAAATCAACCGCAATTGGCGCCACATCCAAATCAACGGAACGATGGCCTACATTCGCTTCACCCAAATGGTGGATGACGGGAATAACATGCGCCCGGCTCAGGAAGAAGTTCGCGTGATGGAAAAGATCAACGGTGAGTGGAAGATTGTCTGTGTTGCCGTTATCGCCATACAGAAAGATGACAATGTGCCCGTCAGGTGACGGGCTTATTTGTTAACCTGTTCAGTACTGCCCGGTGCGCAGCATCACCAGCGTGCAGGCTTCAACAGCTTCTATACCACTGGCTTCCAGCAGACTCTCATACTCGGCATTTTCTGTGCCCGGATTAAAGATCACACGCCTCGGCTTCAGGCCGATCAGGTAATCATACCATTCCGGCTGGTGGCGTGGACCGATGTACAGGGTAATGGTATCTACATCTGCAATGGATGGCTGCTTTCTGAGATCGAGTATCGGCTGGCCAAGCACTTCTCCTGCTTTGATTCCTACCGGAACAAAATCATATCCGTATTCACGCAGCATGCTGGCGGCCATCCAGGCATAGCGGGTGGTATTGGGGGTGGCCCCGATGATTACTGTTTTTCCGTTTATCATGTCACTCCTGCTTTTATCATAATCGCTTCTGCACAACGCTCCCCATCCATCGCTGCTGAAACAATACCCCCCGCATAACCGGCACCCTCACCAGCCGGAAAAAGGCCTCTCACCTGCGGATGCTCCCGTGTTTCCCTATCCCGCGGTATTCGCACCGGTGAGGAGGTGCGGCTCTCGACTCCGACAATCTGTGCATCATTCGTCAGGTAACCTTTCATTTTTCTTCCGAACGCCTTAAACCCTTCGCGCAAGGAATCTGCAATAAAGGGAGGCAATACTGCGTCCATATCCACCGATGCCAGCCCGGGCTGATACGAAGTTTCCAACAACGATGAGGATACCTTACGCTCGATAAAGTCAACCAGGCGCTGCGCTGGTGCCGTCTGTGTTCCACCGGCCACCGTACAGGCCTGTTGCTCTACAGCGGCCTGAAAATGCATCCCGGCAAGGGCACCGTGTTT
>JALOMI010000208.1 GCA_025455465.1 Cyclobacteriaceae bacterium
ATATGGATTCCGTCCCCCTGAAAGACAAACGTATTGCCCAGCTTGTAGAAGACAATTATGTTAATGCCTACACGCTGTATTATTTCGGCATTCGGTTCGATGAATATTCTGAATTCACGCTGGTACAGGTCTGTGAACAAAAGGGTCTGAATGTAGACCAGGTAGTTCGGGAACTGGAATCTCCCACCTACCTGAGGGAGGAAGAACTTCCACTGATCTCCTACCCTATTGATTTAGTCATCGAATACCTTAAGCATTCGCACTACTTATTCATCAAACACAAGCTGCCCTACATCGCCAAATTGGTAGATACCTTCAAGGCAAATCATTCCGACTACCAGGGCATTGAACGCGACCTGAAGATTGTGCTCCCACTATTTATTGAGGACTTCATCCATCATATTTATGAGGAAGAAGACACCTTGTTCAGCTACATCAAAGCGCTGGAGCGTGCCTCTAAAGGACAGTATATTCCAACCCGGCTGTACCAGCTTATGGAGCGGCACTCCATCCAGAAGTTCGCGGTGGAACACGAAGCCCATGATGACGAGATGCAGGGCATTCGAAGAATCACAAACGACTACACCTTGCTTCCGGGCGCACCACTCCAGGTGAAAATTATTTACAATGAATTGCGGGCCTTTGAAAAAACATTGATCACACACGCCCGCATTGAAAACGAAATTCTTTTTCCCAAAGCCATGATGCTCGAAACGAAAGTGAAACAGACTTTCTACGAGCGCATCCGCCTGAACTGATTTATGGGACGACTCCTCGCCATTGATTACGGTAAGAAGCGAACAGGACTTGCCGTTACAGACAGCCTGCGCATTATTGCCACTGCACTGGACACCGTATCCACCGATGAGTTGCTGACCTACCTGAAAAACTACCTGGGTCGCGAAACCATTGATGCCTTTGTGATTGGCATGCCCCGCACCTTGAAAAATGAAGACTCGGAGATAGCCCCTGCTGTGCGTGCCTTCATCACGGAACTGCACAAAGCTTTTCCGGGCAAACCGATCCATGAAGTGGATGAACGCTTCACCTCCTCAATGGCAAAGCGCGCCATGATTGAGGGCGGAATGAAGAAAAAAGACCGCAGGGTGAAAGGCAATGCCGATAAGATCAGTGCTGTCTTGATTCTGCAACAATTCATGGAGATGAACCGCTGACATGATTCTAAATCAAGTGAAGTCTTAATTCATTAGATTATGCTGATTTTCAGAGAATCATGGGCATTTTTAAGCATTTAATATCCCCCGTAATATTTCCGCAGGAACCACTCAGCCCCCACCAGCAGCAACAGCAAAAAGAAAATCCAGCGAAGGCTGATCAGCGAATCATACCGTTCAACTGAACGGATTACCTGGGTGGCCTCGGAGCGCATCAGGTCGTTGTCGAGTGATTCCCACTGCGCTGTTGTATAAAACGAACCACCGGTCTGACGCGAAAGTTTTCGCAGCAAATCAAAATCTGCTGTGAGGTTCTGCAACTCGAGTTGCTGGGGAACAACCAGAAATTGTCCGGAAACACTCTCACGCTGGTTGCTGATGATCGTTGAGGACGTGTACCGGTAGACACCTTCTTCCAGTCCGCCAATAGGATAGCGCGTATTGCCCGGACTTAAGGTATAACTGAAACGTTGTTTCTGTCCCTTCTCGGAGGTGACTTCCAGATCAATGGTGTTGCCATAAACCGGTTCGTAGATATCATTGTAAACCTGACTTTCAAAAATTACCGGCTCGGTATCGGTAAACTGCTGCTGCACCGGATAACTGCGAAACTTGCGCTTATCTTCTTCACTGGTGAGATACTGGAAGAGCTTCCCGAAAACTTCATCGAAGCCGCTGGTGCGTTCGCTGCGCGAATATTCATGAAGCCTCCACCGCCAGATGCCTTCACCGAGCAACACACCGGTTTTGCGTTGTTCATCCTGAACCACATACAATAAGGGCTTATCGGTGATCAGGTTACCCACCCGCTGCATGAGAATGGTGTTGGCCACAGCCGGAATCTGCGCTTTTCCGAAATGCACCTGCACAGGCGGAAACGTACTGAATGTTGACAGCGCTTCTGATGAGATGGTAAAGTTGCTGAAGATGCTGCTGATCACTGGTGTAACTTCATCATACTGCCTGGGCATTTGCTCAAACGACAGCGGCAATTGCTGCTGTGCCACCTGGTTCAAATCAGTTTGCTGTCCGATGACCAGCAGCACAGAGGCTTTACTTCGTGCCAGACGCTGAAACACTTCACGCAGACGGCCGCGCACATCAGGCACCTGGTGAAAAATGACCAGGTCAATATTTTCCGGTTGCAAATACTTTGGCTCTGCTTCAGCCACACCGGGTATGTGCAGATGAAATTCAGCGTTAGCATTTAACTCCACCACCGAGCGGATGGCTTTGATGTCCGGATGGGGTGCTGCTGCGACCAGAAGAATTTTCTTTTTCCCTTCCACTACTTCGATGAATACAGAAGCCCGGTTGTTCCGAGTGTTGTGTTCTTCCGGTTTTGCTTCCACCTCCACATCCCAACGCTGAATGCCCTGGGCTGCAGCAAGCGGAAGAAACTCCACCGGGATGAAACCATCATCTGCTACCGTTCGGGATAATTTTTCAACCACCTTGTCCTGGTGAATAAGGGATATGTTGATGTTTTGCCCGAAAAATCCTTTGGAGGCCACCTCCACGCGAAGCGGAAACTTATTGCCTTCGTAAGCAATTTTGTTGTACACCAGGTTGCGAATCAGCAAATCCGCCCGCACCGTGGTATCACCAACACCAACCGAATACACCGGGAAGGGGTAATTGCCGTAAAGCGGTGAAAGGCCCGATGTATAAATACCGTCTGTGGCGAGCAGCACGCCACCGATGTTACGTCCTTCATAACGATTAGAAATGCCGCGAAGAACATCATGCACATCCGATGACTGGCCGGTAAAGGCTTCATCGAATTCATCTTCTGAAAAAGACTGCCGGAAAACTTCGTAACCTTTTTCCTCAAGACGTTTTTCGGTTTCCTGAAGCTGCCTGATTAATGACTGCTGTACTTCTTCAGATGTACTTTCCTTTATTGACAATGAATTATCCTGAAGCAGCACAAATACCGGTTTCTCAAATTCATTTTGTACCTGCTTTACAATAGGACCCAGCAGAAAAAACGTCAGCAGAAAAACCACGACTGCGCGTAAGACAAATAAGATTCGGTTTAAGGCATTACTCCACGGGTGTTTGCTGCGATACAACAAAAGGGCATAACTCATCCCTGCAATCACACAAACCACAATCCACGCTGCTGATGATTCCAAAATCAATTGTTTCATAACACCTTATCTGATTGCACTGCGTTCCTGTTCGCCATTAGTTAATATCCGTACTTTTCCTTCCATCGCTCACGTAAAAACTTTCGCATCTCTGCTTCACGGGCATTATTGGCGGGTTCATAAAATTTTGTACCGGCAATGCCATCGGGAAGAAACTCCATGTTCACAAAATTACCTTGATAGCTGTGCGCATACTGATAGCCCATTCCATAACCGAGATCTTTCATCAATCGTGTCGGAGCATTACGTATGGCTAACGGTACCGGCAGATCACCCGTTTCATTCACTACGCGCAGCGCTTCCTCAATACCTATGTAACTCGCATTGCTTTTTGGCGAACTCGCCAGATAGACCGCGCATTGCGCCAGGATAATCCGCGCTTCCGGGTAACCGATCATGGTCACCGCCTGAAAGGTAGTTGTCGCTATAACAAGTGCAGTAGGGTTGGCGTTGCCGATATCTTCTGAAGCAAGGATCACCATTCTGCGGGCGATGAACTTAACATCTTCTCCCCCTTCAATCATGCGTGCGAGGTAATACAATGCGGCATTCGGATCGCTGCCACGAATGGATTTTATAAATGCAGAAATAATATCATAATGCTGCTCTCCGCTTTTATCATAAACAGCAATTTTTTTCTGTGCCACTTTCGTTACCAATTCATCGGTAATGACAACAGGTTCTTCGGTAACCGACTCGATCACCAGCTCCAGCAAGTTCAGCACTTTACGCGCATCCCCTCCCGACAGTTGGAACAAGGCGCGATGTTCCTTCAATTCAATTCGTCTTTTCTTTAATTCGTTGTCTTGTTCAACAGCATTTTTCACTAAGACCAGCAGGTCTGCCTCTTCCAGGGCCTTCAGCGTATACACCTGGCACCGCGACAACAACGCGGAGTTCACTTCAAAAGATGGATTTTCGGTGGTGGCTCCTATCAGCGTGATTATGCCCTTCTCTACAGCACCGAGCAGTGCATCTTGCTGGGATTTGTTGAACCGGTGAATTTCATCAATGAATAATATTGACTTGCCCGAGAGCCTCGCCTTATCGATGATTTCCCGCACATCCTTCACACCAGCGCTCACGGCACTCAGCGTATGAAAGGGCATCTTCACTTCGTTGGCAATAATGTTGGCAATGGTGGTTTTACCAACACCCGGTGGTCCCCAAAGAATCATGGAGGGAACACTGCCCAGCCGGATGGCTTTACGGATGATGCCCGTCTCGCCCACCAGGTGCTGCTGGCCAACCAGTTCTTCCAGTCTTGCCGGACGCATGCGTTCAGCTAATGGTTGTCGCGACAGGGGCATGGTCATAAGATCATTTTTTTCACTACCTGCACCGTTCGTTCCAGTTTCGCATCATCAAAATCGAGGTGGGTAACCATCCGAATCTGCTGCGGACCAAATGCCAACGCTTTGATATCAAACTCAGCCAGCTTCTGAAGAAACTGTTGCGGAGAGACGGAGTCATTCAGCGTAAAGATGACAATATTGGTATCTACGGGCATGATCGATTGCACCCAGGAAGCTTTACCGAGAGTATCACCCAATATCCTGGCGCGCTGATGATCTTCTTTCAACCGTTTGATATGATGCTTGAGGGCATACCTGCCGGCAGCGGCAAGAAATCCCGCCTGCCGCATGCCGCCACCCAATGCTTTACGCATCCGTCTGGCTTTGGGTTCAAGCGCCTTGCTGCAGAGCAACACACTGCCTACCGGAGCGCCCAAACCTTTGGAGAGGCAGATGGAAATGGTGTCGAAGTAGTTGCCGTAATCACCGGCTGCGTCACCGGTTTCCGTCAGGGCGTGAAATAACCGTGCTCCATCGAGGTGCATTTTTAATCCTTTCGATCGTGCGAAGGAGCTGATGACAGCAATTTCTTCCAGACGATAATAACTTCCTGCTTCGCGTACAACTGTGTTTTCCAGCGCCACCAGCGAGGTGATGGGCTGATGCGGATCCTGAGCGTTGTTGATGTTGACGGCAATTTCGTCTGCCGTGAGCCGGCCTCGGTTTCCTTCGAGCAACCGCACGCTGGCCAGGCTGTTGCCTGCAATACCTCCGCCTTCGTAGCGGTAAATATGCGCACCTTTGTAGCAGATGACTTCGTCATAGGGCTGTGTAAGGATGCGGATGCCGATCTGGTTGGTCATCGTTCCTGAAGGACAAAAGACTGCCGCTTCCATGCCCAGCAATTCCGCGCATTCCTTTTCCAGTGCATTCACTTCCGGGTCTTCCCCGAAGACATCATCGCCCAGCCGGGCATTCATCATGGCTTCGCGCATGCCGGACGTGGGCAGTGTTACCGTATCGCTTCGAAGATCAATCACCATCGCTCTGCAATAAACTTCCAAAATACGAATTGAGGCAGTACGGGTTTTAATTCCGGGCAGATTTGGTTTTTAATGGGTATTCGGCTACTTTTGTGCCTCCAAATCGCGGGGTGGAGCAGTTGGTAGCTCGTTGGGCTCATAACCCAAAGGTCGTAAGTTCGAGTCTTACCCCCGCTACTCAGAAACCCCCGGCAACTTAGTCAGGGGTTTTTCTTTTTAACCGAATTATGTCCGCTCAGCCATTTAAAGCCGGTTTTGTCAGTATTGTAGGGAAACCCAATGTGGGCAAGTCTACGCTGATGAATAAAATGCTGGGAGAGCGGTTGTCCATTGCCACACCCAAAGCGCAGACTACCCGCCACCGCATCATGGGCATCCTGAACG
>JALOMI010000034.1 GCA_025455465.1 Cyclobacteriaceae bacterium
GATTTGCGATAAGCGCATAAACAACAACCGCAAGACCCGACAGGAATACTGCCGGGTCTTTTTATTTTTGAACCTATGAACCGATCAGAACTCATACAGCAAATCCGCAGCAAGCAGTCCTACCTCTGCGTTGGCCTGGATACTGACCTGGATAAGATTCCGGCACATCTCACGCATTCAGAAGATCCGGTATTTGAATTCAACAAACAGATCATCGATGCCACGCAGGCTTACTGCGTAGCCTACAAGCCCAATCTCGCTTTTTATGAAGCCCTCGGCACAAAGGGCTGGGAGAGTCTGCAGAAAACGCTCGCGTATATTCCGAAGGATTGCTTCACCATTGCCGATGCTAAGCGCGGTGATATTGGGAATACATCCGCACTCTATGCAAAGGCCTTTTTTCAACAGCTGGATTTTGATTCGGTAACCGTGGCTCCTTACATGGGGGAAGATTCAGTGAAGCCCTTTCTGAATTTTCCCGGCAAGTGGGTGATACTGCTGGCGCACACGTCCAACAGCGGTGCTGCTGATTTTCAGTTGATGGAATCAGCAGATGGCAAGCGGCTTTACGAATCGGTTATTGAAAAGGCAAAGTCCTGGGGTACGCCAGAGCAACTGATGTTTGTTGTGGGGGCCACACAGGCGGAGCGCATAGCGCATATCCGACAGCTGGCACCCGATCATTTTTTCCTGGTACCCGGTGTTGGCGCACAAGGCGGAGACCTGGAACAGGTTTCCCGGAGCGGCTTGACAGCAGATTGCGGTTTGCTGGTGAATTCATCACGTGCGATAATCTATGCCTCAGCGGGTGAGGACTTTGCTGAAGCGGCAGCCCGAGAAGCTGCTAAGGTTGCGAATGAAATGAAATTATACCTAAGCCGATTTAGCGGAAGGTGAGTCATTGAGCAACTGATCTGATTTCAGTAATTTACTTCGGTTTTCATCTAATGAGTTCAATGTGACCGAATCGTTTCTCCACTATATCTGGCAGTTTCAATACTTCAATAAGAAGCACTTAGTTTCCGCGGACGGAGAAGAAATCAATGTGTTTAATCCAGGCATTCGTAATACGAATGCAGGCCCGGATTTCAGCAATGCACGGATCAGCATCGGCACGCTGGAATGGCGTGGCAGTGTCGAGCTGCACATCAAATCATCCGGGTGGACAGACCATCATCACAGTGACGATGCCGCCTATGAGAAAGTAATCCTTCATGTGGTTTGGGAGAACGACCAACACATTGTACGATCAGACGGTAGCCTGATGCCTACGCTGGAGTTAAAAGACCGTGTTGATCTTTCCTTATGGGAATCTTACCGGAAACTGTTTACCAGTGGAGATCCGATACCCTGCACCGGTCAATGGCCTTCAGTCAGTAGCCTGGTGAAAATGTCCATGCTTGATAAGGTTCTTGCCCAGCGCCTTGAACTGAAAGCGCAGCGGGTAATGGGCATGCTGAAAGAAAACATGGGCGACTGGGAAGAGACTTGCTATCAGCTGCTCCTGAGCAACTTCGGATTCAAGGTGAATACCGATGCTTTTTCACAACTGTCCAGGATATTGCCTTATCATGTCATTCGCAAGCATCGCGATCAGCAACTGCAGGTGGAGGCTTTGTTATTCGGGGCTGCCGGATTTCTGGCTACGGCACATCATGATGATTACGGATACCAGCTTGCCAGGGAATATGCGGTGTTGTCGAAGAAATTCAATTTATCGGAGAAGCAACTGCATGAATCGCAATGGCGCTTTCTTCGTTTGCGCCCAGCCAACTTCCCTACGGTGCGGCTCGCACAGTTGGCAGCCTTGTTAACGACAAATACCAACCTGTTCTCATCAATGATTCATACTGAATCGGTAAAAGATATTCTTACCTGGTTGCAGGTGCCGCAGTCTGACTACTGGCAGAATCATTATCAATTGGGCAAAGCTGCTGGACTGGTGCCTGCATTCGGTAAGTCCAGCGCAGAGAATGTCATCATCAATACTGTGGTGCCCATGCTGGCTGCCTACTCGCTCTCGACCGATGATCAGCACTACATGGATCGCGCCCTGGCGCTGCTTCAGCAATTGCCGGCTGAAAAGAATGTCATAACACGACAATGGAAAGAACTTGGACAAAACGTGAAGACAGCTTTCGATTCCCAGGCACTGATTGAACTGCACAACAACTTCTGCATGAAAAGACGTTGCCTCGAATGTTCGGTTGGCGCCACCATCATCAAACCGCTGCGATGATGGTTATGGTCATTATTCATGTATTGATTATCGGAGTTGTAAGCTGGAGAATACACGCCATCAGTAATGCTTCACTGAAAAGATGGTTCTGGTCTTTATTGATTTTTAAGCTTACAGCCGGACTTTTACTGGGGTATATCTATACTCATCACTATACGGAGAGTGATACTGTATATTTCTTCCGGGAAGCCTGTGCGCTGGCCGATAGCGCCAAGGAGGATTTATCCGGATATGCGGTAAGTCTCTGGCGGGATTCAACCGGTGCCTTTACCGGTGAGAGCCGCACTTTGTTTATTGTAAAGGCCGCGAGCCTGTTTGCCCTTATTGCCAGTAATAATTACTGGCTAACTTCCTTATATTTTTCCTGGATTGCCTTTACGGGAGCATGGTGGCTGCTGCATCAAATCAATCGTGTTTTTCCGCAGATGACTTTTCCCGGCATGATTGGTTTGTTCGTTTTTCCTTCGTCTGTGTTCTGGACATCCGGAGTCACCAAAGAGTCACTGGCCATGGCAGCGATCTTTGTCCTGGCTGGTATTTTTATCCGCATCTGGAACCGTGAACCACTGACCAAATTGACTATCTCGATGGCTTTGATCGCGATATGGGTTGCATGGACACTGAAATATTTTTACGTGGGCGTCTTTTTCGCGGTGACAACTTCAGCGTGGCTGACACGCTGGTTTGCTGAAAACAAAATGCGGGCAAAAGCCCGCACACCGTACCGCGAATTTGTACTCTTTATCGTGATGCTGCTGGTCATGCTCTTTGTGGTGACATTCATTCACCCGAATTTCTATCCACGACAGTTGATCGAAGTGGTGGTTGAAAACAACCGGTTGTTTAACGAAGCATCCGGTAACGAAGGGATCATCCATTTTCAACAGCTGGAGCCCACACTGGGCAGCATCCTGCGCAACGCTCCCTGGGCGTTATTTTCAGTATTGCTGCGACCTTTCCTGTGGGAGGCCGTCAACCTGCTTCAGTTTTTGGCAGCCGCTGAGAACATGATTCTTATTTTACTAATGATTTTCGCTGTTCGGAATATCAACGCTGCCACTCAAACCCCGCACAGGTTGTTGTTAATCGCAGTGATGGTGTACATCATCATGCTGGGTGTACTCCTGGCACTGTCGGCACCTAATTTTGGTACGCTGGTTCGCTACCGTGTTGGTTTTCTTCCTTTTCTGGTGATACTATTATCGTATAGGCTTTTGCCGCCTTCATGGGAAGCACGCTTGCTGAAAAGTGTCTGATCTGTTGTAGGCATGTGGTGGCGGGAGTACCTTTGCCGCACAGATTAATACTATGGAAAATCCCGTTATAATTTTTGGGGCCAACTACCTGGGCCGCGCAGCGAAAGATATTTTTGAAACCAACGGCAATGTAGTGTATGGATTTCTGGATGACGCAAAAGCCTTACACGGAACGGATATCGATGGAGCCACAGTGTTAGGTAATACCGATGATGACGGATTTTTAAAGCTCATCGGAAAAAAGTGCGAAGCCTTTATTGCTGCAGATGACAACCGCCTTCGTAAGAGCCTGATAACTATGCTGAATGAGGTGCGGCATATACAGCCGGTGAATGCCATTCATCATCACGCCTGGGTTTCCGGTCACGCCTCTATCGGTCACGGAAATTATATCGATGCCAATGTGCAGGTTTCAGCCGGTGCAACCATCGGTAACCATTGCATCGTCCAGGCCGGAGTAATATTGATGCCGGAAGTTAAGCTTGGCGATTTTGTACAAGTGGGTGCCGGTAGCGTCATCAATGCCGGTGTTACGGTGGAGGAGGAAGCCTTTATCGGTTCCGGGGTAATTATCGTTTCCGGAGTAACCATCGGCAAGGGTGCACGTGTAGGGGCAGGTTCGGTCGTGATCGGATCGGTCAAGGCAGGCGAAACTGTTTTTGGAAATCCTGCGCAACCCATTAAATCCTGAGTATGGCTTCGTTCACCGAAACGGATCTGATCCTTAATCCGGATGGCAGTGTTTATCACCTTAACCTCAAGCCGGAACATATTGCCGAAAACGTGATTGTGGTGGGTGACCCTGGCCGCGTGTTTAAAGTCAGCAGTCATTTTGATAAGATCGAGTTCGAAATCAACAAACGTGAATTCATCACCCATACCGGTTGGTATAGAGACAAGCGCATCACCGTGCTGAGTACCGGCATCGGCACTGACAACGTGGAGATCTGCATGACCGAGCTGGATGCCCTGGTAAATGTGGATCTGACAAAACGCGAAGTCAAACCTGATAGAAGGTCACTCAATATCATTCGTATAGGCACTTCAGGAGCGTTGCAGGAAGATATACCTGTTGGGGCGCATCTCGCTACGGAATATGCGGTAGGGATGGATAACCTGATGGAATTCTATGATTTCCCGATGGATGCATTTGAAGTAAGCATTGCCGAAGATATCCGGCAGAAAGTTGAGCTTCCGTTCAGACCCTATGTAGTGAAAGGTTCTTCTGAACTTCTGCAGCGTATCGGTGAAGGCATGATTACCGGTAACACGCTCACCTCGCCCGGCTTCTATGCTCCGCAGGGAAGAAGCGTGCGGGCGCAGGTGCGCTTTCCGCGGCTGCTGGATGACCTGACTGCTTATCACGATGCCACCAGCCAGTTCTGGCTGACCAACTTTGAAATGGAAACATCGGCCTTGTATTCCCTTGGCCGGATGCTCGGGCACCGGATGCTCAGCACCAACGCTATCATCGCGAACCGGGCGCGTAAAAAGTTTGCAAAAAATTCAGAGAAAGCTGTGGAGGATTTGATCGTCCATGTACTGGAGCGGCTCTGAATCGAAATGAAGTGAAAGCTTTTGCGTTCTCATTATCAGCTTCCGTTGATGGCAGCATCCATCTTAATGATGTAACGTCCTGCAGTTAACGGATCATCATTATAAAATCCAGAAAGGATACGGTGGGCAATCTGTTCAACAATCAATTCCTGGTCTGTTTTTCCTTCTTTACCGCGCCAGAATACCCGGTTAGGATGCCGCCTCATGTCTTCCACATATTCTTTGGCGCGGTTGTACTGATCGTCAGTAAACGTGATGGTAAAACAAGTCTTTACTTTTTGCATCGTCATAATGGTTTGGGTTGTGCAATAGCTATGCCATCGGTATCCATGTAAATTTCCTGATAAATGTCATCGAACTCATCATCAGTGCCCGAGAGCGGCCAATGTTGTTCATTCATGGGACGGTAACCGAAACAAAAGTATTTTTGCACGCTATGCGCGAACCATATGTTTTTACGATGCCCAACGGCATCCGGGTATGTTATCAACGGGCAGACAATACACGGCTGGTCCACTGCGGAATCGTGTTGGATGTAGGCAGCCGGGATGAAGATGAATCTAATCAGGGCATTACGCATTTCTGGGAGCATATGGCTTTCAAGGGTACGACCCGGAGAAAGGCTTATCATATCCTGACCAGTGTGGATGCGGTTGGCGGAGAGCTCAATGCCTTTACCGACAAGGAAAAGGTGGTGTTTTTTGCCACAGTGCGTGAGCAATATGTTGAGCGCGCGGTGGATGTGCTGGCGGATATTACGTTTCACTCTGTTTTCCCCGAAAACCAGATTGAAAAGGAGCGTGGCGTCATCCTGGAAGAGATGTCCATGTATCTAGACAACCCGGAAGAATCACTGCAGGACGAGTTTGAGAGCACTATCTTCCCAAATCATCCGCTGGGGATGAACATTCTAGGAAAGCCGGAAACCATCAGTAATTTTCACCGCAATGACTTTATTAAATTCTTTCGCGGCCATATTGATACATCGCGCATTGTGTTCAGCTGTGTAGGACCCATGCCGCCTGATCAGGTTGAGAAATTGGCGTATCGTTACCTGTCCGTCAAACCCCGACTGCGAAGCATACCGCGTAAAAAATTTTCCGGCTATCGAGCCAGGCATCAACAACTGGTAAGCCCGGTGAAACAGGCACGCTGTGCGTTGGGTCGCACGGCATATGCTATTCCGGATGACCGGAGAATTCCTTTTTACCTTCTGGTGAATATGCTTGGCGGCCCGGGTATGAACTCCAGGCTCAACATGGCGTTGCGCGAGAAGCATGGCTATGTATATTCCATCGATGCCCACTATATGAGTTATACCGATACCGGGATGTTTGCCATTTTCTTTGGCACAGAGCCGCGCCAACTGGAGCGCTGCCTGAAACTGATCCGCCAGGAACTCGATAAATTTTGTGATGCACCACTTACCGGTCGTCAGCTTCATGCCGCTAAGGAGCAAATGATGGGACAGATGGCTGTGGCCGAGGAGAATAACCTTAACCTGATGCTGATGATGGGCAAAAGTATTCTGGATACGGGACACATACCCACCCTGGAGGAAATTTTTGTACGCATTCTGCAGGCCGATGGCGGAACCCTGCAAGAGATCGCCATCGAAATGTTCAATGAAAAAAAATTAAGCAGCCTGATGATGCTGCCGGACGATCGACAACGTTAATTAATCATTATGGACATCACTGCTCCCGATATCAACCGTTATGCAGAAGAACATACTGCACAGGAAAGCTTGTTGTTGCAAAAAATCAACCGTGACACACATGCAAAGGTCCTGATGCCCCGTATGCTCTCCGGTCATCTTCAGGGAAGGTTGCTCGCCATGATAAGCCATATGATCAGGCCGAAGCGTATCCTCGAAATCGGCACCTTTACCGGCTACTCCACGCTGTGCCTGGCAGAGGGGCTTGCCCCGGACGGACACCTGGTCACTATTGACATCAATGAAGAACTGGAAGACCGTGTGCGCGGCTATTTTCGAGAATCAGGCATGGAAGCTGTAATTGATTACCGGATTGGTAATGCCCTGGAAATCATTCCTACACTTACCGGCCCGTTTGATCTGGTGTTTATCGATGCAGATAAAGAAAACTACCAACGCTATTACGATTTCGTGGTCAATCTCGTACCTTTGGGAGGGTACATCCTGGCCGACAACGTATTATGGAGCGGTAAGGTGCTTGATGAAAAACCGGATAAAGACACCAGAGCCATCCGGACTTTCAATCAGTATGTTAAGCAGGATCATCGGGTGGAATGCCTGCTGCTCCCGGTGCGTGACGGCATTATGCTGATGCGCAAAGTTGTCCCTTGAATCTTTTAGTGGCTGTACATTTTTTAAACTGAGTAACTATGCGACTGCCCGCTTTATTTGTTGTTTTGGTCTCCTGGGCTTATGCCCAGTCGCCCCAGGTTCCGTCAAAAATGAATTTTGCCGGCATGACCCTGCACATCAAGGAAGATGCCCGTAAGGAAATCCAGAAAGATGTTGATGCATTGACGCAGTATCCGAAGTATTTCCAGATCAAGGTGGATCGTGCGAAAACATATTTCCCCATTATTGAAAAGATATTTGCAGAAGAACGCCTGCCGGATGATTTCAAATACCTCGTGTTGCAGGAGAGTGCGCTCATTGCGGATGCGGTTTCAACTTCCAATGCAGTAGGTTTCTGGCAGTTTAAAGATTTCACCGCCATGGAAATGGGCCTTCGGGTAGATAAGGAAATCGATGAACGGATGAACATCGTATCATCATCACGCGCAGCGGCACAATACCTGAAGAAGAACAACTTCTATTTCAACAACTGGTTATTTGCATTGCAGTCTTACCAGATGGGTGCCGGTGGTGTAATGCGTTCAGTGAGCAATGTGGAGAGCGGGGCAACCCAGATGGACATCACCTCCGGGACATACTGGTACGTGAAAAAATACCTGGCTCATAAGGTAGCCTTTGAATCAGCGGTGAACGGATCACCTGTCGTGACTGTGGTACCTTATGAAATCAAGGAGAAGAAACACATCCATGAGATCGCCAAAGAATTTTCCATTTCTAACGAGATGATGGAAGAATACAATAAGTGGGTACGAAAGGGAACTATTCCGGATGATAAATTATATGCTGTGGCTATTCCCGTACAAGGTGATACCCGGCAAGTATATGCCCTGGTTAACAAGCATGCGGCTGATCAAAGACCCGCGGCAGAACAGGTTAAGCATACCCATAAGTCGGAAACAAAACAGGCATCGCCAGCAATTGTAACGGATAAAAAATTCATTCATGGCCTGCCAGCCATCAAAGCCGAGGCGGGAGAGACTTCTTCTGCGCTGGCCAGTCGGGGCGGAATTGCACTATCGAAATTTCTGGCCGTTAATGACCTCACCGTCAGTGAGCCGTTACAGCCGGGCCAGTATTATTACCTGAAAAAGAAGAGAGCTAAAAGTGCTGCCGATAAACATACCGTGGCTGGAAGTGATGAAACATTATGGTCAGTCAGCCAGCAGTATGGTGTTCAGCTTAAACCGGTAAAGAAACTCAACCCGGGTTTAACCGCACGTAAACTGAAGCCTGGTACCATTGTCGCACTTCCGGCAGGCATTCGTCCATCGGGTAACACAGAAGTTGCCGCAGTTCCCGCTGTGGAACTCGAAACCGGTGAATTTTTTAATTGGACGATCCAGCCTGAACAATCGGTTGTCAGTACAAGCTCAGGGTCGGGGATGGCTGAGCCTCCGTCTGTCAATCCCAGAGACCTGTCCTCATCCATTCAACAGGGAGTTCAGGTCATCAGCGCTTCTGTATATGGTTCTACACCAGCTGATACAAACCGTGCCAGTCAGCCGATTTCTGGTTCACCGATATCGACTGAAACAGTGGCAGCGGGTGAAGGGCAGCATGTGGTTGTTGCCGGAGAGACCCTCTACGCTTTATCCAAACGATACCAGGTAGGTGTGATGGACCTGGTTAACTGGAACCAGCTTTCATTGCAGGACGGTATCAAAACAGGACAGGTTTTACTGGTTAAAGATCCTGAATCAGCCAGGTCCGAAGAAAACTTACCTGCTCCGCAGACCAACCCGGGGGCGGGGGATCAGTTTATTGTCTATGTGGTCAAGCCTTCGGATACCTTGTACAGTGTTGCACGTCAATATAATGTTACGATTAAGGATCTGATGGACTGGAACCGCAAAACAGATTTTAATGTGGCGGTTGGCGAGAAACTGCGTATTCAGCAGAAATAAGTGAATTCTTAAAATTTATTACGTGCTTTTATGAAACTATGCCAGTGGTTTCCATATGCGGCAAAATCGGGTATTTTTGCATGTTCTTAATAGAACTGTCCTATTGATGAATTGATTTTACGGTTGATGGAAGCAGAACAAAAGGCAATCGATCTGGTGATGTTGGTGGATGATAATGAAACCGACAACTTTATCAGCAAGCGGATTATAGAGATCACGAAGTTCTCCAAGCGGGTGGAGGCAAAAAACTCCGGAAAGGCTGCACTGGATTACCTGAAAGAGAACGAAAACAACCCGAAAGACCTGCCTACCCTTATCTTCCTGGATATCAACATGCCCATCGTTGATGGTTTTGTTTTTTTGTACGAGTTTGAAAAGTTCAATGAACTCGTGCGGAATAAATGCAAGGTGATTATCCTTTCCAGCTCAGACAACAAACGTGATATCGATAAGATTGTGAACAACAACCACGTCATCAAATTCATCACCAAACCACTTACCGAAACATCACTTGAAGAGATTCGCCTGAACAACATCTGAGCGATGCTTGTTCTTTCGTCATTTAAACCTAAACACGATGAAAACCCACTCTCTCAACAAGGCACTGCTGCTGGCCTTCATGGTATTAACTACGGTAGCTGAAGCGCAATTTGTAAAACCAGATTCCACTTCCAACTGGAAAAAACGGTTAATTTTTAACCTCAACGTAAACCAGGCATCTTTCTCCACCAATTGGAAAGCCGGGGGTATCAACTCTATCGGGTTAAACACATCCTTTAACTACAAGGCCAACTACGCCAAAGACAAATTAACCTGGGATAATGAAATTGATTTTCTCTACGGTTTTGTGAACAACCAGGGTCAGGGATTCCGTAAAACACTGGACCGTATGTTTCTCGATACCAAAGTAGGTCACAAACTCAATGATAAATGGGACTTGTTCACTTCGTTGAACTTCCTGAGTCAGTTTCAGAAAGGTTACCGCTACAATGATGATGATACTGAGGATTTAATTTCCGATTTCCTGGCACCGGCTTTCATTACTTCAGCGTGGGGTGTTGAGTACCATCCTACAAGTTTCTTCCGGGTACGCTTGTCTCCGTTTGCACCCCGCGTAACGGTTCTGCAGGATAACAACGGGCGCTTCAGTGCCGTTGACCCGCTACGTCCATATGGGGTTGTTGTTGGCGAGAACACACGTTTTGAATGGCTGGCCTTTCAAATGACGGCAAACTTTAATAAGGATATCACCAGCAACTTAAATTTAAAGTGGCGCTATGTCATGTTCGCCAACTATGAAACGCTGGAACTGAAAACTATCGATCACCGGCTTGATCTGGATCTGACAGCCAAAGTGAGTAAATTCATCAGTGTAGGTCTGGGTGTTATCCTGCTTTATGACTTCGATCAGGATCCTGGGGCACAGTTGAGCCAGGCTTTTAATTTTGGTTTTCGCTACTCCTTCCAGAACTTCGAAGACAAGAAGTAATCATTGGTATTAAAAATCCGGATCAAGCCCCAGTCGCTCTTTGAGTTCCATCAGACTTGGGTTTTTTTCTGCCATGCGGCTGAACTTTTCGCGGTTGGTGTACGCGATTTGCTGGGATTCTTCCATACGGAGTTCACCAGTTATCTGAATGGTATTATTGCCGAGTTGTTCGCGGATTTGTTCTAGAAGATCCTGACGAAAACTATTCAACAGTGTTTCCTGCACTGGGTTAAGTAAGTGCAATACGACCGTTGATTCACGCAATTCGATGGGCTGATATAATAGTTGGTATTCTGCCCGGTAGATCTTTCGTGATTCAGCAAACTGTTGCCAGGCACCCTTCAGTTGGTCCAGCGTAAACGGTTTGTTTTCCTGAACAGCCGGTTGTTCATTTTCGACTGCAGGTTTTTCCTTAACGGCTCCTGCAGCATGCAATGCATTCAGTTTGGGTAAGCTGGGTGTGGTTTTTTTTCTGGTTGGTGTGCTGACAGCTTCAGTAGCTGGTGGTGAAACTGTTGTTGGTGGCGCAATCTTAGCCGCTTCTGGTTCCTGGATATTGGCTGCTGGTGAAACCGGTTGTTCGAATGTCTCAACCGGTGGCGTGACAGTAACCGTTTCTGGCTCGGTCAGCTGGCTTTCGTCAGGACTTTTTTTTTTAGTTCATCTGCAGGCAAGACTGCCGCATCGATGATGCATTGCACATGCGCCATTTTCATCAGCGCCAGTTCTACGAGCAGCCGCTGGTTCTTGCTGTTCTTATATTGGATGTCACATTGAGTGGCAATGTTCAGCCAGGAGAGCAAGAGGGAGGGCGATGCTTTCATCGCCTGAGCGGCATATTGCCTGCGCACGCTCTCGGGAACATCCATCAGTTGCGTGGTTCGTGCATCTTGCGATACCAGCAGATTACGGAAATGCTCACTCAAACCGGCAACAAAATTCTGTCCGTCAAATCCTTTTCGGATCACTTCATCCAGTAACAGCAAAGGTTCAACATGATGCTGTTCGAGCAGTGAATCCACCAGGCGGAAATAATAATCATAATCCAGAATGTGCAGGTTGTTGAGCACATCTTTGAAGGTGATGCCTTTGCCGGAAGAGTAGGTCACCATCAGGTCAAAGATGGAGAGCGCATCGCGTAGGGCGCCATCGGCTTTCTGGCTGATGAGGTGCAAGGCTTCTTCTTCGGCCGGAATACCTTCACGGTCGGCAATGCTTTTCAGATGCCGGGCGATATCAGCGATCTGAATACGGTTGAAATCAAAGATCTGGCAGCGCGATAGAATGGTAGGAATGACCTTGTGTTTCTCTGTCGTAGCCAGAATAAAGATGGCGTATGAAGGTGGCTCCTCCAGTGTCTTCAGAAAGGCGTTGAACGCAGCATTGGAGAGCATGTGCACTTCATCGATGATATAGACCTTGAACTTACCGAACTGGGGCGGGTAGCGCACCTGGTCGATCAGGTTGCGGATGTCCTCCACCGAATTGTTGGAAGCGGCATCCAGTTCAAAGATGTTCAGCGAATTGACCTCCGCTTTCTCTTCAAAGCCATTGATCAGCCGGGCAACAATCCGTGCACAGGTAGTCTTGCCAACCCCGCGAGGACCACAAAACAATAGGGCCTGTGCGAGTTTATTGCTGTCGATGGCATTTTTCAGCGTTGTTGTAATGTGCTCCTGCCCAACTACTTCCTCAAAACCGGTGGGGCGGTACTTTCGAGCCGATACAACATAATTTTCCATGCGGGCAAATTAACCGAAATGCGGGTTAATCCTGAAAGGATTTGAAAGGAATTAAACCATTAAAATTTGAAGGTAATGCCGTTGCTGAACCGGTAAATCGTCTTGGTAATTGGAATGATAGGTCTGTCCTCATAATTCAGGGTAAATGAGACAGTCCATAGTAAACGTTTAGCAATGGTAGTATTCAGGTTCATATCGGTGCTGAACCGGTTGCGGAAAGCATTAATGGACGGGTCATAGGCAGTTTGATAATACTGGATGGAGTTGAAGTCGGCCCATTCGGAAAGACTAATCCGGAAAATCACATAGTTGGTGGACTTCCAGAAATTGGCCTGGATAATTTCTTCTGCATACGGATGAGTCCACCGTTCTGATTCATACATGACGCCAGTACCCAGAGTGAGTGTTATTTTGTTGTTGCGCAGCAACCGGTGACGGATTCCACCACCAGCCAGTAACCGGGGATCAAGCCTGCGGAAATTATCGTACTGGTATTGGGCAAACGCTTCAGGGTTGGTGCGGAGATGCTTGAATAACTCGAACCGGAAATGCTGATAGCCGGTATTGGTAAACGGTTCGTCATTGAGTCGCAGGTAGTTGATGTCGGTGATGGAGGCTATTCGGTGCTTGCCCGGAAATATGGCGATGCTGGATTTGAAATTGATTCCGAGAAATTCAACCGGCTCATTTTCGGCTGCACTGCGATTATACATCACAAAACTGCCGGTGATGTTGCCCAGCATTTTTCTCGTGGTGTCCCTGTCGAGGATGTATTTTTCAATATTAAGGATCTGAGCCTGCAGCAGGCCTGTTGAAACAAGGGAGATCAGCATGATGAAGATCTTTTTCATAGGCATTATGGCTTGGAATGCTAAAATCACACTTACGATCTGGCAGAAAAAGGGAATTACGGGTCAGTGGCACTATTATAATGCGGTTGTTTTTAAACCGGGTGTGAACTTTTTAACGCCTATATTTGTCAGCTAATTACCTCCGAAAAATTGGTAACCCTGCACTGGGGCCGGCCGGTTTTGACAGGATGTGTGATGACGTGTGTAAGCATGCAGGCTCATGGGATGAGAGCCTTAAAAGATAGTCCTATAACATACGTGGCGAGACTAACTACGCCATGGCTGCTTAATCTGACAGTACGTTAGATTAGCTTATCTCCGATAAGATCGGGGAGGCCATCATCGCTCAGTACGCTGTTCTGCAGGTGCTGATTCAGCGGTGTCGTTTTGCAGAACTGCGCTGCACGGAGTTGCAACGTGCGGTTAAGACAAAGTAACTAAGGAGTCGGTCGGCTGTTGCCTGCCTGCCGGTTCCCGACAAGCAAAGTCAACTAAGCATGTAGAAGATACGATTATCATCTTCTCTGGACCAGGGTTCGATTCCCTGCGGCTCCACCTCAACCGCCTGTACACGTTCTATGAATGGTGTTCAGGCGGTTTTCGTTTTGTCCCTGTGAATATGGTTTTTGCACACTGCCTTAATCAGATTCATTTAATCGCCTTTTATTCCTTCATACTTTCGGTTGGCTGCTAAAATTTTCATCGGAAAATCGCAATGCTGCATGATAGCTGGGATCTTATGCTTTGTTGAAACTTTTCCATTGCATAACCTGATTCATGTTCATCAGAATCAACATGTAAATAGTGAAAGAGTGCCGGGCAACTTGTGATAATTCATTATCAAACGATTGCACTTTTTGTCACAGTTAAACACACTGACAAAAAATTTTTTCAATCCTGACAAATCGCATTATTTCTGAACATTTCCATCGGGAAATTGAGCTTTCAAAGAAGTATTAATTCAGACCCCTAAACATCAGGATTATGGAACTTACCCACATCGAACATATCGGCATAGCCGTGGCTGACCTGGAACAGGCGATTGCGTTTTACGAACAATCCCTCGGACTAAAATGCTACCGGATTGAAGAAGTTACCGACCAGAAGGTGAAAACCGCTTTCTTTCAGGTAGGGCAAACAAAGATCGAATTATTGGAAAGCATGGCACCGGATGGGCCCATCGCCAAATTCATCGAGAAAAGAGGAGAAGGGCTGCACCATCTGGCATTTGCCGTAAAGAACATTGAGCAACAACTGGAAGAAGTTTCTTCAAAAGGTGTTCAGCTCATCGACAGCAAGCCACGCAAAGGCGCTGAAGGTCTTGATATAGCTTTTCTTCACCCCAAGTCCACCAAAGGGGTGCTTGTAGAATTTTGTGAAAAGCGATAGCCCCCCCGAATATGTCTGTAAACACTGAAAAAATCCGCCAGCTGGTTGAACGAAGAAACGAAGCCCGGCTTGGTGGTGGTCCGAAACGGATCGAATCCCAGCACAACAAAGGAAAACTGACTGCCCGCGAGCGCATCGATTTGCTGCTTGATGAGGGCAGCTTTGAAGAGTACGATATGTTTGTTACTCACCGCACATTTTCTTTTGGCCTCGACAAAGAGAAATACTATACCGATGGTGTGATTACCGGTCGCGGTACCATTGACGGACGCGTGGTGTATGTCTACTCGCAGGACTTCACTGTTTTCGGAGGTTCATTATCGGAAACCTTTGCATTGAAGATCTGCAAAGTGATGGATGAGGCGATGAAAGTAGGCGCCCCGATCATCGGATTAAATGATTCAGGTGGTGCCCGCATTCAGGAAGGCGTGCGGTCGCTGGCTGGGTACGCGGAAATTTTCCAGCGCAACATCATGGCCTCCGGACTGATTCCGCAGATCTCAGCCATTTTTGGCCCTTGTGCCGGTGGTGCCGTGTATTCACCTGCGCTGACCGATTTCATCCTGATGACGGAACATACCTCATACATGTTTGTCACAGGCCCGAAAGTGGTGCAAACCGTTACCGGAGAGGTGATCTCTACCGAAGATCTTGGCGGGGCCAATGTGCACTCCTCCAAATCCGGTGTATCGCATTTCCTGGCCGAGTCTGAGCAGGAAGGTATTCTTCTGATTCGTAAACTGCTGAGCTACATGCCGCAGAACAACCTGGAAGATCCTCCTATTCTGAAAAACGAAGATCCCATCGACAGGCTGGATGATAACCTCAATGAAATCATACCGGATAATCCCAACAAGCCCTATAACATCAAGGACGTGATCCGTACTACGGTTGACGGAAATGAGTTTGTAGAAGTGCAGCGCAACTATGCCAAGAATATCGTGGTTGGCTTCGCACGCTATAATGGACGGCCGGTGGGTATTGTTGCCAACCAACCGAAATACCTGGCCGGTGTTCTTGACATTAATGCGTCACGCAAGGCGGCACGTTTCGTTCGCTTCTGCGATGCGTTTAATATTCCGATTGTCACCTTCGTGGATGTGCCCGGATTTTTGCCTGGCAGCGGACAAGAATATGGTGGCATTATTCTGCATGGTGCCAAGCTTATGTTTGCCTATGGAGAAGCAACAGTGCCGAAGATCACCATCACACTTCGAAAATCGTATGGCGGTGCGCATTACGTGATGGGCTGCAAGCAACTGCGTGGTGATGTTAATTATGCATGGCCCACGGCAGAGATTGCTGTAATGGGCGCACGGGGTGCCGTGGAAGTGCTCGAAAGCCGCAAGCTGGCCGAGATAAAAGATGAGGAAGAACGCGCCCTGTTCCTGAAGGAAAAAGAAAAGGAATACACGGAGATGTTTGCCAATCCCTATCAGGCTGCTAAATATGGATTTATTGATGATATCATTGAGCCGCGCAGCACACGGTTCAGAATCATCCGTTCACTCGAAGCACTGGCTACCAAGAAGCAGGTGAATCCACCCAAGAAGCATGGTAACATTCCATTGTAAAATAGCCAAGCGTTTATGGACAGTTCAATCATAGCGAATATTGATGACGGGCTGGTGATCCTGTTTGTAGGCCTATCCATCGTGTTTCTGTCACTGCTGTTGTTGTTTGCCTTTTTCCAGTACATCGTTCCTGGTGCCCTGCGGTTGCTGAGGCGGCCGGTTGAAGGAGCAAAACAGGCTGTGCCGGTGAAAGAAAAGGTTTCGTCAGGTGAGGAAATTGCAGCGGTTACTGCCGCTGTTTACCTCTACCTGGAAGAAACACACGACCTCGAGAACCCGGTCATTACGATCAGTAAATCACCGAAGGATTATTCTCCGTGGAGTTCGAAGATTTATACAACACATACTGCCTGGCGTGCAGGATTAAAATAGGTTGATTATGAAAAGCTATAAGCTCAAGATAAACGGCAATCCCTATGATGTACAAATCAAGGAAGCCAAAGACAATATCATCAGCGTTGAAGTGAACGGTTCTTCCTATCACATCGAACTGGAGAAAGAAGTGAAGGCTACGAAAACACCCGTACTGGTACGCAGCGGCACAAGACCTACCCAGGTGGAAGTACCGATTACTACGAAGGCTGTGCCGAAGAAGATTGTTTCTCCGTTGCCCGGAACCATTATCAAGATCCGAGTCAATGTAGGCGATACCGTGAAAACCGGTGATCCGCTGATTATTCTTGAAGCTATGAAGATGGAGAATACCATTCTGGCGGAATCATCCGGAAAAGTGATTGCCATAAACACCCGCGAAGGCAGTTCAGTATTGCAGGGTGATGTGTTGATTGAAATCGGATAAAGAATTTGAGTACGGATCCATGATACCTATCAAGAAAATATTTCCCTACCTCGCTGCTGCCCTGTTGCTTTTTGTCATCACCGGACTGGTTTTCTCTCAGGCATCAGGCGCGCTTCAGCCTGCTGAGTTTGCTGAAGCACTCGAAGAGGAAGCGGTCACAGGAGTAGCACGTTTTTTCCGGTACACCGGATTTTACAACGTCACGTTTGGTCACGTAGCGATGATTATTGTCGCGTTGATTTTTATCCGACTGGCGATCAAGTATGATTATGAGCCTCTGCTGTTGATTCCCATCGGCACCGGCATCATCATCGGTAACATTCCTTTCGTGGCAGGCAACCAGATTGGTATTTATGAAGAAGGCTCCGTATTGAACTACCTGTACTTTGGTGTGGTGAAGGGCATCTATCCTCCGCTGATATTCCTTGGCATTGGCGCAATGACGGATTTCTCTTCACTCATTTCCAATCCGCGATTAATGTTACTTGGAGCGGCCGCCCAGGTAGGTGTTTTCCTTACCTTTTTTGGTGCCATTTTGCTGGGCTTCAACCTGGCGGAAGCAGGTGCCATCGGCATCATTGGCGGTGCGGATGGACCTACGGCTATCTTCCTATCCTCCAAACTGGCCAACGGATTAAACAACACCCAAAACCTGATCGGCCCGATTGCTATTGCAGCCTACTCCTATATGGCGTTGGTTCCTGTGATACAGCCACCTGTCATGCGGCTGTTAACCGGAAAGAAAGACCGGCTAATCCGTATGAAGCCGCCACGGGCAGTTTCCAAGAATGAAAAAATCATTTTCCCCATTGTAGGCCTTTTGCTAACTGCATTCATTTCTCCCTCTGCACTTCCGCTGTTAGGCATGCTGTTCTTTGGCAACTTATTGAAGGAGTCAGGGCA